>JABIWU010000024.1 GCA_018701395.1 Phycisphaerae bacterium
ACATTCCCAGCATCAAATTGGCAAAGGAGTTGAAGTACTTGCTCTCTGAGTAATCTACTGTTTGGCATGTTGTTCTCGTATTAATTCTTCTGCGTTAATTGCAGCGTTCATTGCTTCTACTCCTTTGTTGCCACAATTGCCACCAGCCCTTGCTTTGGCTTGTTCAACTGTCTGGCAAGTAAGGATTCCCATGGAAATTGGATGCCCCCATTCTAGAGCTGTCTGCATCAGTCCATTTGCAATTGCGTGTCCAATTATTTTGTCATGTGAAGTTTCGCCAGCGATGATGCAGCCGAGTGCAACAATGGCATCCACATTTCCAAGTTGTGCAATATTCTTAGCAATAATTACTAATTCCCAAGCGCCCGAAACCTCGATGGTTGTGCAGTTTCTTACTTCGCCACCGGCGTCTAGAAACGCAGAAATGGCTCCTTGGGCGAGATTCTTTGTTATTTCATTGTGGTACGTACTCACAAGAATTGCAATTTTGAGATCTTTTGCACTCGCAGATTGGTTTGTAACTTCATGCATAGGTTGTGTATGGTAAGCGAGTCCACGCATCGATGCTACTGCTAGGTACGATGTACAAATGCCACTTCCTACTAAACAAGTAATTGCTGCTTTGAAATTGACAAGATTTAGCGTAGCTATAGGAGCGATTGCAGATATTTGGTTGGTACTTCTCATTACAAAGCATGATTCTGCGTACGTTGGAACAGACGTTTATCTGTTGCCCTGGTGGTCAGCTCTTCTGGCAACCGCTATTGTAGCTATTGGTATTTGCGCATTTGCAGCGGCACTAAATGACACAATAGATGCGCGTCATGATGCGACCTTCCACCCGAACCGTCCCATTCCAAGTGGTTGGATTCCAATTGCCCAAGCAGTGGTTTTAATGGTGAGCTCACTTTTAATTGCATTGCTCGCTGCTTCATTTTTAGGCGCTTGGCCGGTTCGAATCGGCTTGCTTACCGCTGCTGCTATCCTTTTTTATAATGTAGTTGGAAAGCATGTCCCTGCGATTGGGGTTGTTGCAGTCGGTCTTATTTATGCATCCCACATGTTAATAGCCAACATCGAACTTACCTTTACCTTGCCTGTTTGGATGATCATGACACACGCAATGGTCTGCGCTATGACGACGTACCATTTGGAAGACAAGAGACCTCGGCTGTCTGTTCGTGCTTTGGTCGCAATTTTTCTTGGATGGTTGTTTTGGTCAATAGTTTTATTCTATGGCCACGGATCACTCTTACCAGATGGAATGGAAGTAACAGAGCTGATTTGGCCACTTGCCGCTGTCGCCGGCTTTGCGATGACAGTTCGCTGGAAATTAACTAAGGCAAAAAATTCATTTTTGGCTGCTGAAAAAATTCGCCGTTATGGAGCGCTTTGGGAATGCATGTATGCAGCAGCTTGGTTAATGGCTTTGAATTTATATTGGCAAGCGATGTTTATGTTTGCGTTTGCAGTCGTAAGTGCTATAGTTGTGATGCTCGTTAAAGAAGCAACTGGTGCAACAGGAAAACCAATTTCTTGGCGAATTTGAACTACTATACAATTTAGAATTCAATTTGCGTTAGCAAGGAACTCGGAAGAGACAGGAACTCGTAAGTATTGTAAAGTTTCTTCAATAACATCGCGGACGACTGGCCCTGCGACTACTCCGCCATAATGCCCAATAGATTTATCTGGATCATCAATTACACACAGGACAACAAGTTTTGGATTATCAATTGGTGCACCCGCAATAAAACTAGCGATATAGCGATCTTCAAAATATTCTTTGCCTTCAGCATCAGGAAGTTGCGCTGTGCCTGACTTACCAAATAAGGCGTAGAGATCACTTTGCGAATTTCTACCAGTTCCTTCTGTCATTACTTGCCCCATGATTTGCCGAGTTAATGCTGCAATTTCTGGTGTAATTGCTTTGCGAATAAACATGACATCTTCATCTGTGCTTGGTTTAAGTTTTAATTGTGGGACAGTGCCATCACGAGCAAAGGCGCAGAAACCCTGCACCATCTGCAGGGGGGTAACAGCAATCTCTTGACCCATCGGAACTGAAGTTTGCGTCCAGTCACCCCATGAAGAAGGATTGGTAACAATCCCTCTCGTTTCGCCACCAAGACCTACACGCGTTGTTTCGCCAAAGCCAAATCTTTTTAGGGCTTCTTGGAGTTGAGCATAGCTTAATCGTTGAGCGACAATCGCCATGCCGCTGTTCATCGACTTGATTAACACATTCTTCCATGTCGAGGGTCCGTAATAATGTGCGTCTCGAATCGTACGATCAAACGATGTTCTGTACGGACCATTAGCAAGAGTAGGAGTTTGTAGAATTTCGTCCGGGGTCACTTTGCCTAGTTGTGTGGCATAAGACCAGATGAAGGGTTTGAAAGTTGAACCAGGTTCGTAGGGGTCTGTGACGCAACGATTCCTTCCGAGTCGAGGGTCCATTTTTCTATTTGCATCTTCTGGTTGTTGCGTCCAACCGTCGCGATGGTTTAATACATCTGCCATCGCAAGTATTTCCCCAGTTTGGGGTTCGACAACAAGAATTCTTCCTCCGCCTGCATTGCATCGAATTACTTCTTCTTGCAATCGTCTGTATGCAATTTCTTGAATCACAACATCGATAGATAGCTGAACATTTTCACCATTAGTTTTGGGAGTTAAGCCAATAGGTGAAACCCAAATTGTATTTTTCTTTGTATCTCGAATTCGAACAAATTTTCCTGGCGTTCCAGCGAGTACATTTTCAAAGATACTTTCAAACCCAGCAAGACCTTTATGGTCAGTGCCTACAATTCCTATAAGTGGACCGCCGATCCCCCCATGCGGATATTCTCGTACTAGAACTTCTTCAAGACCAACGCACTGGCGCTGTGCAGTATGTTTTTTAAATTCTTTGATAGCGTTCACTTCAGTATCATTTAGAAGTTCTTTAATGACAATATATCTCTTTGTCGCTTTTCTACGTAACTCCTCTTCGATTTCGGCAGGAGGTATAGATAGAATTTCTCCAAGTGTTAGAGAGAGAGATTCAACATTTTGAATTTCTTTTGCATCAACAAATAATTTTATGCCAATACGGCTTGCCGCTAGCAATCTCCCTTGGCGATCGTAAATTTTCCCTCGCAGAGCGAGTTGTCTTGTCGTACTTGTGACTGACCCCGTCGCATTAGCAAGTTTGTCTGGTGGTGAAACTTTTAACTGTGCAACTTTGTACAAACTGCTTCCCATGAGAAGAGTGACTATCGCAATAAATAGCAAAGCAACTCTTGGCGCAATGTTATTACTGTTGTTCATGTAATTCATCTGCTTGAACTAAAATTGGTTGTAACTCGCTTGGCGCACATGCTTTTTCAATTTGAATTTTTAATTTATTTAGTTTTTCATTGGTTGCTTCAATTTCGCGATGCTGTGCGGCCATTTTATTGGCGGCATTAATTTGCCCTTGGCGAACAGCGAGCAGCTCAAGCATTGCGAAACTAAATACAATAATTGTAATGATGAGTTTGCGATTCATTAGGTAGTAGGAAGTGGGTATCGAAGCACCATACCTGGGCGAATTTTATTTGGGTTTGGCATCACCCCTTTATTTAAGTCGATGAGTAACTGTGTTTTCTGTACAGTGCCCATCACTTTTTGAGATATTTCAGAAAGAGTATCCCCGCTTTTTACTGTGTATTTTCCCATGGATGGTGTACTGAGTGTGCTTGGCTCTGATGATTTTTTTGGTTTTGTATTCGTTGTATTTTGCAGAATTATGAGAGCGCTACGATTAGGTAACGAAATTTCTTGACCAATTTCAATCGAGTTAGCACTTGGAAGACTGTTCCAATTCGAAATTGCCGAAGCCAAACCAGAATCTCCATAGAATGCTTTGCATATAGAACGTAGTGTTTCTCCACGTTGCACCAGATGTCTAACATCGCCTTTTGAATTGGGTTCAGTTATTTCTTTTATTATTGGTATGGGGGGGATAAGAAGGTCGGGATGACTTACTAAGGGGGGACTAGAAACGTTTGATCCAAGTGCAGCAATTTCTCTTTGCGAAGCAATCGAAAAATGATCTGCTACTAACATTCCAACGAATATGAGTAGCCCGAAAGCGATGACGATAGAGAGTTTGTTTTCGCGAGTCATAATGTGTACCTTGCAATTCCTTCATTCAATCGTCTTCAGGCAGTAGCGTTACTGCGCGAAGTTTTGCAGGTCGAGATCGCGTGTTAGATGCGATCTCTTCCTCAGAAGCACGGGCTGGCTTGCGTGTTAACCGTTTTGCCAAACCATTTTTCTCAAGGGCAACGAAGGATTGTTTGACTCGGCGGTCTTCAAGACTGTGAAAACTTATCACTGCAATTCGAGCACCGTGGTTTAGCCAACCACCTTCATCGACCTTACGGCCGCCCGTCTCGACATCTGCGAGCAACGCATCAAGGGCGGAGAGTTCATCGTTGACTGCAATCCGCAACGCCATAAATGTTCTCGTTGCTGGGTGTAGTCGTGATGTTCGAGCTCTCGCTCCGTATGCTTCTCGCACAATTTGCGCAAGACGAACAGTAGTCAAAATCGGCTCTTTAGTCCTCTCCTGTACAATTTTTTGAGCAATTCTTCTTGAATATGGTTCTTCGCCTAGGTGATAAATGAGGTCAGCGAGGTCGCTTTCGTTTGTTGTCCGGATAATATCTGCTGCAGTCGTGCCAGATTCGGGATTCAACCGCATATCAAGTGGACCATCTCCCCTAAAACTCAATCCGCGATCTGGGTTGTCCATTTGGTTTGATGCAAATCCTAGGTCGGCAAGAATACAATCTGCACGAAGTCCTAATTCCTCCATCTTTGATGCAGCAGTTGCGAAATTGGCATGTACTGGAATTACTTTTACGCCAAGTGAAAGAACACGATCTGTAGCGAATGTCAGGTTTTTTTCGTCAAGGTCAAACAGAACAAGCGTTGCGCCTGGTCCTGCCGCTTCAGCAAGTGCAAACGCATGCCCCCCCCGACCGGCAGTTAAATCGACTAGAACATCACCCTTTTTCGGTTGAAGAAGCGCTTGCACTTCGCTCGGTAAAACTGGAATGTGCCCAAATTCAGTCAAATTAGAGGCCAAGTAAGAGTCGCTGCGGGTCTTCGATGCAATTTTTGACATGCACCAAGAATCGCACAGCACCTTCGCCGTCAACAAGGCGATGGTCGTAGCTCAAGGCAAGGTACATCATTGGGCGAAGAACGATTTGACCATCGTTATCCGGGTCTTCGATGGGTCTATTTTGAATTCGGTGTAACCCTAAAATGCCAGATTGAGGAGGATTCAAAATTGGCGTAGACATCATCGACCCATATACGCCGCCATTACTAATTGTAAACGTCCCACCGGTCATGTCAGCAATAGTGAGTTTTCCGTCTCTAGCTTTCAATGCAAGGTCTTTAATAGTGAGTTCAACTTCTGCAAATGACATGTGGTCGGCGCTCCGAATTACGGGTACTACAAGTCCACGGTCAGTGCCAACGGCAACAGACATATCGACATAGTCGTGGTATTCAACATCACCTTCAACGAGTGATGCATTTACTGCGGGCCATGTCCTTAATGCAGATACACATGCTTTCGTAAAGAAAGACATAAAACCAAGGTTAACGCCGTACCGGTCGTTGAATTCATCTTTGTGTAATTTTCGAAGTGCGATGACTTTTGTCATGTCAGCTTCATTAAATGTTGTCAACATTGCAGCGTTGTGTTGTGCTTCAACAAGCCGTTCCGCAATTTTCTTGCGAAGTGTTGACATTTTTTCTCTTCGAACACCGCGGTGTTGTGGTGCAGGTTGCTCGACTAGAGGAGCATGAACTTGCGCAGTTGAAAAATCCTCAGACCCTAATACATCTGATTTCGTAATTCGACCTGAAGGACCTGAACCTTCGATTGATTCAAGTGAAACACCTAAATCACTCGCCACTTTTTGTGCAAGTGGCGTTGCTTTGCGAGTTTGTTGCGCTGAAGCAATGGTTTCAATTTTCACTTCTTCGACAGCAGTTTCATCAATCGTTGCATCTATAGATTCGGGTTTAGTTGCACTTTCATCAACGGAGCCGATGATGTCACCGATGAGGCAATCCTCACCAGTTTGTTTTTCTATTTTGAGTAGACCTGAAACGGGAGAAGGTAATTCTTGCGTCACTTTGTCTGATTCAATTTCGAGTACGGGAGTGTCGCGCTCAACCCATTGACCATCTTCAACGAGCCATTGTCCTAGGACAACTTCGTTGATTGATTCGCCAAGTGAGGGGATTGTGATTGGTGTAGACATTTAATTACTTTTCAGATAATCCTATAGCTTCGATTAGGATACGGTGTTGTTCGATAGTGTGCATTTTAATTGATGCAACTGCCGGTGATGCACAAGGTCTTCGGCTTACACGTGTAAGCGAAATATCGAGTTGGTCTCGAAAAGTTGCGTCAATATAGTGCCAAGCACCCATGTTTTCGGGTTCTTCTTGGACATACATGAATTCTGCATCGGAATATTTCTGGATGATTGCTTCTAATGCATACTGCGGAAATGGGTACAACTCTTCAATACGAACGAGTGCTATTAAAGCAGAAGCATCTACTTTTTCCCGATGGTCGAGTAAATCGTAATACACTTTGCCGCTGCAAAAAACGACTCGCTTTACTTTAGTTGGATATTCAAAATGCTCATCGATGATGCTCTTGAAGCCATTCTCGGTTAAATCTTTAATAGTAGAAACGGCACCTTGGTGACGCAATAAACTTTTTGGAGACATAACAACCAGTGGTTTACGGAAGGTCCATTTGATTTGTCTGCGAAGTGCATGGAAAATTTGTGCAGGAGTGGTAGGGTTTATCACACTCATGTTTTCATTTGAGCATAAAGAAAGAAAACGCTCAAGTCTTGCAGAAGAATGTTCGGGTCCTTGCCCTTCGTAACCGTGTGGAAGCAGTAAAACTAAACCAGACGCTCTTTGCCATTTTACTTCGGCAGAAGCAATGAATTGATCAATGATAACTTGCGCCCCGTTTGCAAAGTCACCGAACTGGGCTTCCCAAACGATTAACATTTTTGGGTCTCCAAGTGAATAGCCATATTCAAAACCGAGGCAAGCGTTTTCAGTAAGTGGACTATTGTGAATACACATTGTTTCTTGGTTGTTGCTTATGTGATTTAAAGGCATGTGCGGCTCACCAGTAACAGTGTCAAATAGCACAGCATGGCGATGGCTGAATGTTCCACGCTCGACATCCTGCCCAGTCAATCTGACTGGGCTTCCTTCCTCTAAAAGCGTTCCATACGCAAGGAGTTCGCCCATGCCCCAATCAAGTTGTATGTCCTTTTTGATTGCGGAACCACGCATCGCAAGTATTTTCTGTAACTTTGGATGGGGATTAAATTGTTCAGGTGTTGTGCCTAAAGCCGTAGCTACGGCATCGAGTAGTTCTACCGAGACGGCGGTCTCCACTTCTCTGTTCGATGCATTGGAAGTTAACCCTTCCCATGCAGAGGTTTTGCTATATGGAGGGACGTGGGGAAGAACGGGCTGTTCGAGAGAACGTTGTTGCGATTCGTCAAGTTTGGAGCGAACGTCTTCAACCAGTGCATTTCTTTGTTTCGAATCAAGTATGGAATTGGCAACGAGTTCGTCGCCGTATTTCTCAGTAACGGTTTTCATTTTACGAATGATGTCGTACATCATCGGTTGAGTGTATGAAGGTTCGTCTGCTTCGTTGTGTCCATGTTTTCTATAACACCAGACATCAATAATTACATCGTTATGAAATTTCTGTCGGTATTCAACTGCCATTTGTACTACATGAACGCATGCTTCTGGATCATCGCCATTGACATGGAAAATTGGAGCGCCAACCATTTTTGCAATGTCAGTGCAATATCTTCCGTTGTAACTGTCGTGTGGGTTTGTTGTAAACCCGATTTGATTATTGACAACCAAGTGAATCGTTCCACCCACGGTGTAGCCGTCAAGGTGTGCCATGTTGAACATTTCTGCAACGATACCTTGCCCCGGGAAACTTGCATCGCCGTGGATCAGAAGTGGAATACAAAGCGACCTATCTTCTTCGTGTTGGGTTCGTTGTTTTGCTCGTGCTTTACCTAAAACAACAGAGTGCCCGAACTCTAAATGGGATGGGTTTGACGCGAGCGTAATGTGCATTGGTAGATCATGTGCAGTTAGGATGTCTGCGCTGAAGCCCAGGTGGTACTTAACGTCGCCTCCACCTTTTACATAAGCTTCTGCCCAACTCTCTTCAAACTCAGTAAAAAGTTGGTCGTACGATTTATTCAGAATATTTACAAGGACATTAATTCTTCCACGATGCGCCATGCCAATGGTTACAACTTCTGCGCCCTCGTGGCTTGCGTGATTGATAAGTTCACTCATCATGGGAATGAGTGATTCGCCGCCTTCTAAGCTAAATCGTTTTTTGCCGATGTATCTTGTTGCGCAAAAATGTTCAAGCGTCGTTGCCTCAGCCAGTTTGTGAAAAATTCGTTGTTTTATCTCTGGAGAAAAGTCCGGCTTGTTATTTGTTGGTTCCATTTTATCTTGAAGCCAACGTCGCTGTTCAGTATTTTCAATATGTGCATATTCAACGCCGATGTGATCGCAATATGTTTTGTCAAGTTTGTCGATAATCGAACGTAGTGTTGACGGGTTTGGTAAATCAATATGTCCTGGGTCGAACATGGAGTCGAGTTGTGAAACATTCAAACCAAAAGAAGAAAGTTGTAAATGTGCGTCTTCACAGGGAGCGATTGAGAGTGGGTCTAAATCAGCCGCATAATGCCCAGTTGACCTGTAGTGATAAATGAGTGAATCAACCCTCGACTGTTCTTCACGAATGGACTCTGAAGTTGTGGGCCGAGCAGCATGCGAATTACCAAGTTCGAAACCTTTGAAAAAATCTTGCCATTCTTTTGTAAGGGTGTTTTCATCTTCTTGCCACGCCATATACATTGACTCGATGTACTGCGCATTCCAACCATTGACAGAAGGTGCGATAGTCGTCGGCTCGTTGGGTGAAGAAGGTGTATTTTTGGGTTTCATCGGGCTAATAGCGCCATTTTTAAACTCAGTTTGAGACATCGCATTCTACCAGAAACACGTTTCAATTGTCTTTATTTTGATTTGGTTTAGAGCATTGAAATTGGGTCAACATCAATGGCTAAATCTCTACCCGGCTTTACTGTTTTTCTTGCTTCAACCAAAAACTTTTGCAGCGCTTGCGATGTGGTTGCTGTAACGGTTAAATCGAACCTGAACCTATCAGCAATTCGGGGAATGACACATGCCGCAGCAGGCGAAATGGCAATTCCGTCACCTCCAATTGAGCGGAGTCGTTCGCAAAGGGAATCTGCACGGCCGGCGGCTTGTTCAAAGGAGCGATCTTTTATGATGAAGCGGACCATTCGAGAAACTGGGGGTACATTTGCATTTTGTCTGTATGCAATTTCATTGTTTGCAAATGTTTCGTAGTCAGTTTTACTTGCAAGTAAAATTGCTGGTGCTTCGGGGCTGAATGTTTGGATGATTGCGGTCGCGTCAGCGTTTCCTCTCCCGCACCGGCCGCAGACTTGTGAAACGAGTTGATAGGTTCTCTCAGATGCACGAAAATCAGGCAAGTCAATGGCCGTATCTGCATCAATTACACCGACAAGTTGGACATTCGGAAAATCTAAACCCTTTGCAATCATTTGTGTTCCAAGAAGAATTTTAATTTTGCCTTCGCCGAAATTATCAAGGACTGCATGTAAGTCACTTGCTTTTCGAGTTGTGTCTGAGTCAAGTCGAGCAATTTGGTCCGATGGAATTTGCAATGTTTCTCTTAATACTGCTTCAACTTTTTGCGTTCCTGCTCCAAGTTGGATAATTTTTTTTGAACAGTCTGGGCACTGTTTTGGTACTCGTTGTTCGGTTGCGCAGTGGTGACACCGAACAAAGCCAGCGTCTTCTAGCGGTTTTTTTCGGTGGTACACCATAGACGAGTCACAATGATCACATTTCAACATCCAACCGCAAGTTCTACTAGAGCAAGCAATCCATGGCGCAAACCCTCGGCGGTTTAGCAAGAGTAATATTTGGCCATCTTTCGCTATTGTTCTATTGATTTCAGATTGTAATTTTGAACTAAGTATTGGGTACCCGATTTCGCCATGTATACGTTCATTTCGCATGTCAACAATTTCAATCGCTGGTGCCACGAGGCCAGGCACACGCTTCGTTAATTTGTGCAATTGAGATACGTTTCGTCGGGTAGCATTCCACCAAGATTCCATTGATGGTGTCGCTGAGCCAAGCACTATTGGGCATTTTGCCATCCATGCCCTGCGAATCGCAACATCTCTACCGTTGTATCGTGGCGCGTTATCTTGTTTAAATGAATGGTCGTGTTCTTCGTCAACAATAATAATTTGAATCTGCTCATTTTGTAATGGCGCGAAAACTGCGCTTCGAGCTCCTAAAACAATGTCCGCTTTTCCTTCTGCTACAAGGCACCACTGTTGATGTCGTTGTGATTTTGTAAGAGCAGAATGAAGAATTGCAATTCGTTTCTCAGGGAATCTGCCCATAAGTCGCGCCGCGGTTTGGGGTGTTAACGAAATTTCAGGTACGAGAACAAGAGCAGTGCCACCGTTTTGTATTGCTTGTTCAATGAGGCGAATATATATTTCTGTTTTGCCAGAGCCGGTAACTCCGAATAATAAATGCGATGAAAACCCATCATGCAAAACACTTTCGATTTCTTGTAAGACTTTTGTTTGTTCATCTGTAAGTTGTTCGGGTGTTGTTGCATCAAGTGATTGCCGAAACCAAGTTGCTTCCACTCTAGTTACTTGGTGGCATTTAATTTGTCCATGTGCAACCAGTTTGTCAATTGGGCTTTTACTTCCAATGCCAGAAAGTTTCATTAACACAGAGGGTTCTATTGGTCTTTCGCTAGCGGGCATTGAACGAAGTGTGTCCAATACAATTTGTTGTTTGGCAGTAATGCGAACATCAGGCGGATTCTCAGCAAGGTCTAAAAGTTGTTTTGTAACAAGGCCAGTTCCGTGGCGGACTGGGCCAGGGAGCATCGTAGAAAGAGTCGGCCCGATAGGGGAAAAATAATAATGGCTCATCCATTTGGCAAGTTCAATAACATCCGAGGGTAATACGATGGTGTCGCGCTCTTTTTCGTAAATTTGTTTTGTTTCTTTTCCTTTTGCAAGTGTTGGTGCATCATCGGCAAGGGATAAAACCCAAGCGCTTGTTGGCGTGTTGCCTTTGCCAAGTGGGACGGTGACAAGCTGACCCACACTCAATGGGAGTAATCGTTCAGGAACGCCATAGGTGAGCCCGTCGGGGAATTGGTCAACTCCTCGCTCGACAGCAACACTCGCGTATTTCACAGACGGTTCATCAAATAACCCTGCCATATTCTTAATGGTTGTATAAAAGAGTAGCTGTATTTGCAAGGAGGTAGACAGTGCTACTTACGTTGTATTTGATAGAATGCCAATCATGGCTGAAGTAAGATGTAGGGTAGCGCTTGAAGATGGCACAATTGTCTATGGGCGCTCATTTGGAGCTGTACTTGATGAACCAGTTACTGGCGAGGTAGTTTTCAATACAGCAATGTGCGGTTACCAAGAAGCTATCTCAGATCCAAGTTATGCAGGGCAAATTGTCATTATGACTGCGCCAGAAATTGGAAATTACGGTGTAAATAAAGAAGATGTCGAGTCAGCAAAGCCTCAAGTCGCTGGCTTTGTCGTAAAAGAACTCTCTAGAACGGTGTCTAATTATCGTTCTGACAATGATTTAAGTACTTGGCTGTCCGAAGCAGGCATCCCCGCCTTGGACGGTGTTGATACGAGGGCTC
>JABIWU010000025.1 GCA_018701395.1 Phycisphaerae bacterium
AATCAGCATCCGAACTTGCGGGCGACATTCAACATTACTTAAACAACGAACCAATCATCGCACGTCCGTTAAGTATTGCTTACCAATTAAGGTTGTTTACAAAAAAATACAAACGAACTTGTGCTGCAACAATTCTACTTGCAATTTCAGTCATGCTTGGCTTAGTTGGCACAACAATGGGGTATGTTGAAGCGAACCGTCAAAAAGTTGTTGCTGAAAAACAGACAATCGTTGCAGAAGAGCAACGCAATATTGCGCAAGCGGGTTTCGATGAAATTCTTGGAATGTCCCACATGTTTGGCGGCGATTTTTACAACGGCATCGTTAAATTAAATGCGGCATCGGAAGTTCGCAAATTAGTACTGGATACCACGCTGGGCTATTTAGAAAACTTACAGAAGAATGCTGGCGATTCGCCTGAAATTAGGGCTGAAATTGCGTATATCAATTTGCGTCAAGGCGCGTTTTTCGGAAGTATTCGCGGCTCCAACGAAGGCGATTTTATCCAAGCGCTTAAGTATTATCAAAAAGCCATTGCTATATATGAAGATTTAGTTGTTAGCGGTGAATCAAAACATCAATACTACCTCGCAGTTGCCAACAACTTTATTTTTGATATGCATTGGGTGAAAGAAGAGTATATTCAGTGCCTCGAAGCGTTAGCAAAAGCAGATTCGTACCTCGATAAATATATGGCTGTATTTCCTGAAAAGTCAGTAACGAGATTAAAAGATAGTTTTGCAATGTCGAGATTAGATACGTACCAAAAACTAGGTGACAGTGCAAAAGTGAATGAACTCCTAAATGATGCAATTTCTTCTAGGCGAAACCGTGTTGCATTAAATAGAAATGAACCAAAATTTAAAAGAGATTTAGCAAACATTCTTCAACGTGCTGGACATTCTAAATCAACAAAAAAAGAATATGCTGATGCCTCTGCTTACTACACAGAAGCTAGGAATATCTACCAGGGGCTTGTTGCGGAAAGCCCAGAAGATGGCAGGGCGCCTCGTGACCTAGCATGGTGTACTTACTTTTTTGGAGAAATGATCGTTGAAAGTGGAGAACTTGATAACGGCCTTGATACCATTGAAATTGCTCTTATATTGTTGCAAGATCGGTCTGTAATAAACGCAGATGATTCAGATGCAAGAAAAGATATAGTGGCGATGGTCGATTCATATGCAAATATGTGCCATGAAGGGCAGCGAATTGGTCGTTCAAATGCGTTTATTCGAAAAATGCTAGTGGTGATTCAGCCTGTCGTGGAGGCAAATCCGACTAATTTTGCCTTCGCTGATATGTTTATAAGGGTACAAAAGAAGCTTTTTGAAACAGATGAAACTGCATTAGTAGAACAATAAACTGCTTTTTTTGGCAATAAACAGACTTTTTTAAATTATTTGGAAATGGGATTCACATTTCCAATTATTCCGCATAGTAGGAGTAGCAAGATTATTAAAAAACAACAAAACAAACGAACTCCTTAAAAACAAATTCGTACTAAAAAAAGAAACTTCTCCTCTCCTAATTCTCTCTCTTCCTCTCTCCTAGCTTTCTCCTCAAGAAATAACAAAAGCCCTAACTTAAGTTAGGGCTTTTGTTATTTATATGTTTATCCAACAATTTAATTAGCACTTAGTCACTCTCTGAAAACGTTGTTTTAAACCGTTTTTTCAATGCTCTTGTTCCACGCTCATCACCGATAATTGTAAGTTGGTCGCCGTCTTCAAGTATTGTGCTACCGCGTGGGACAACCATATGACCTCTACGGTGGATCAGTGCAACAAGGCAACCTTCTGGGAACCCAAGTTTGTGAATTGGCAAATCAATTAAATGTTCCGTTGGCGTGCCAATTTCAAGGTGCAATGATGCGAATCTATCTTCACGCAATAAAATTTCTTTCATCTCTTGATTTGTATTTGCAGTTAGCCAGCGAGGCATAAATCCTTGTTGGTCAACATGCCCAGCAAGTTGCGCGAGTAATCTTAAGTGCTGCGATGGGTCAGATTCAGGGCTGACTAAGAAAAAGATGGCATGAATGGCTTGTTCTGCGTGGTTGCCTCCAAATACATCGCCAACATTAATTGTAATTCCATCACGACTTCTTGCGATAATCATGATGGGTTGTTCAATATCTGGAACTCGCAAGTGAGGGAGAGCAACTCCGCCTGTTACAGGGGTTGCGCCAACTCGAGTTCCTTCTAAGAAACCATCTGCAAGAGCAGTTGCGGTGGTTGGTAGTAAAGAAGCAAGTTCTTCAGATGCTACGGTAACAATGTCTTCGAACGATGCGCCGGTCGGTGCATCGATGACTCTTGATTTTGCCACGATTTCATCGAAGGGGTCGTGAGCTCGTAGTCCTTTTTCTTTGAGGATTCCACGCAGTTCTGCATCAAGGGCAACAAATCGTTTTCGTCCAAGTCTTTCAAAGATGTGGTAAATCGCACCGTATCTATCGACACGTTTTCTTGCGTAGACGAAGTACCAGATAATTCCTACGCCGACTATGCCAGCAGAAAATAGTGTGGGCAACCAGCCCATCAAGCCAATAATTGTAATGCAAGCCAGAGTGCCAATTATTTGCAACCAAGGATAGAACGGGGCACGAAATCCTGGGTCATACGAATCTAGTTTTGCTTCTCGCATCACAATTACCGAAATGCAAAGAAGTGCAAACATGAGTAGTTGAAATGCACTCGCTAACTTCGCAATTTTGAGGGGGTCTAAAAACAAAATGACAAGAACAATAAAACTTGCAGAAATAATAATTCCAATAATCGGTGTTCCTTTTCCATCCACTTTTCGAAGCGCAGGAGGAAGCAAGTGGTCTCGACTCATTGCAAGCGGATATCTTGAAGCACTAAGGATTCCTGCATTGGCAACAGAGAGAAAAGCAAAGATTGCTGCAATTGCCATAATGAAACCCCCAGTTGAAGAACCAGTAATTTCAGATGCAACAGATGAAACTGGTGTCATATTGATTTTGCCGTCAGCATATATGAGACCTTCCGTTCCACTAACTCCGATCATGACGATGAGACCAATAATATAAACAGTGATGGCTGTTCCAATCGCAAGAAATAACCCAAGAGGCAGGTTCCGTTCTGGATTTTTAATTTCACCCGCAACGCTAATTACTTTTGTAACGCCGACATAACTAATAAACACAAGACCCGCTGCTGAGAGA
This sequence comes from Phycisphaerae bacterium, assembly GCA_018701395.1. Classification (GTDB taxonomy): domain Bacteria; phylum Planctomycetota; class Phycisphaerae; order Phycisphaerales; family SM1A02. The sequence goes on from JABIWU010000025.1 coordinate 3,191, forward strand.
ATATTTTCTGACCCCTTGCCGAAGAAATTTGAGAAGTTGGCAGGTTTAATTTCTAAACTTCCAGCGGTGAGAAACCAACTTAGAAGTGCAAGTAACATCACAACGAGCACGATTTGGAACGAAGTTGTTTTCTTTGCTCCTAAAATATTCAACCCACTAAAAAAGACAACAAGTCCCAGTGCAATCAGGGTGTAAACCGATTCATGTGTTTCTGCGGGTAGAAATAATTGTATGTACGCACTCATCCCAACAAGTGCGAAGGCGGTTTTTAAAAGTAGCGCAAGCCAAATGCCTAACCCGCCTATTGTTCCAACCATTGGGCCCAGACTTCGATCTAGAAAATAATATGCCCCACCAGACCGCGGCATCGCGGTGGCGAGTTCAATTTTACTTAGCATTGGCGGTATTAATAGTAACCCTGCAATAAGGTAGGCAAGGACTACCGCAGGCCCTGCAATTTCCGTTGCGAAACTTGGCAAAAGAAAAAAACCACTACTCAACGTTGCGCCGGTTGCCAGAGCAAACACGCCAAACAATCCAAGATGTTTCTTTGTGGGTGAGTGTATTGCCATTAGCTAACGCCCATTATGCACGATTGAAGCAATCTTTGCATTGAAATGATGATTTATCGTCGAGTTACCCGTGTGGTTCAGTCATTTCATGGAAATTTAGGTAACTATCTAATTCATCTGCGTTAAGTAATCCTTTACGCAAAACAATTTCTCGAATGGTTTCACCTGTCCTAAATGCTTCCTTGGCAATGTTTGAAGTTTGGTCGTATCCAATAACTGGCGCTAAAATTGTGCCAACCATAAGACTTTGTTCGACGAGCCCTTCTGCAATTTCCTTGTTGACTTCAAGGCCTTGGATTAATTTTTCATCTAACGTAGAAACAGCACCAGCGAGCAACATGATTGATTCAGTCAATCGCTCCGCGATTACAGGCATGCAAAGATTCAATTCTAAAATAGATCCAATGCCGCCACTGGATGCTGTCGTGATGGCAACGTCGTTGCCAACTACTTGACAAAAGACTTGCATTGCAGCTTCACAAATAACGGGGTTAACTTTTCCAGGCATAATCGATGACCCTGGTTGGACGGCAGGAAGTGTTAACTCAAATAGTCCACACCTTGGTCCTGAGCCAAGCCACCGTATGTCGTTAGCAATTTTAGAAAGACTCGTTGCAATGGTTTTTAGTTCGCCATGTGCTTCAACAACACAATCTCGAGTAGCTTGTGCTTCGAAGTGATTTGCAGCTTCCTTGAACGAGACTTTTGTTGCTTTAGATAGTTCTCGGCATACGATTGAAGCGAATTTTGGATGCGTATTGATTCCAGTTCCTACTGCAGTACCTCCAATAGGCATGTTTTCAGCAAGCCGTATCATCGCGCGCTCTGCTCGGAAAATCCCATATTCGATTGCGGCTTCGTAACCAGAAAAAATCTGACCCATACGAATGGGCGTTGCATCCATGAGATGCGTACGACCAATGGTTACGACCTTATCCCATTTCTTTACTTTTACCTTTAAACTTTTTCGAAGACCTTTTAATGCTGGAATTAGCACTTCCCGCAAATCTCTGCATGCAGCAAGTTGCATCGCAGTTGGAAACGTATCGTTTGACGATTGTCCCATGTTGACGTGGTCATTTGGATGCACTGGATTTTTAGAACCAATTTTCATGCCGGCTTCTTTGCATGCGATATTTGATAGAACTTCATTCATATTCATGTTTGTAGAAGTGCCGGAACCAGTTTGGAAAACATCGATTGGAAAATGTATCATCATTCCGCTTACTCTATGCGGGTCGTCAAGTGCGGCCATCACTTCATCGCATGCATTGACAATAAGACCCGATTGATATGTATCTAATAATTTTAATTTAGTATTTGCGATTGCCGCAGATCGTTTCAAAAGTGCAAAAGCGTAGATAATCGAGATAGGTATTGGCCTTCCCGAAATCGGGAAATTTAAAACCGCGCGTTGTGTTGTAGCACCATACAAAGCGAAGGATGGAACTTCCATTTCGCCCATGGAGTCTTGTTCTATCCGTATTCTTTTTGGTTTTGAAGCCATGTGTCACTTTCGTTTACTGAGATGAATCTTCAGAAGTAGGGGGTTCGGGGACAACGCCAATCAATAAAAGTTGTTCATTGCTAAGTTGATCTTTGAATCGATGAAGAATTTGTTTTTTTAACACATCAGCATCTATAGGATTTTTTGTAAGCAATACTTCCCACGCTTCAATCCAAACATTTGGGTCCGGCCGAGCATCTGCTGCCGCATCCCATGCAAGTAAATTTATTGCCGCGCTGAAGCGCCAAGTAATTAAGTCTTCGTCATCTTCGTCTATGAACGGTTCTAGCTCATCTAATAATTGTAATGCTCCAACATTATCGTTATATTCAATCATCAGAGGAACTGCACGCCTTGCAATCGCCTTTCTTGCCGCGAGGCTTTTTTCAGAAGCGTTTTTCCAAATTGAAATCAAAATAGAGAGTCGCAATCCGTCCAATTCTTCTGTTCTTTTGAGCATATCATCTGCTCGTAGTAAATCGCTCGTGTTAAGCGAAGTAGCAATTGAAAACACGGCAACTTGCCAAGTTGCGTTGTCTTTTTTTCTGAGATCTAATACTTCTTTGAAGGCGGTAATGTCAGCGTGTTTTTGCAGTGCGTCAAGAGCGTACAAATATAATTCTGGGTCATTTGCTCTTTGAATGAGTGGCTCTGAATAGCCAGATGAAGCAAATCCTATTGCAACTGCAATTTTAAGTTGTTCACTGGGACTGTCTAATAAATAAACAAGTCGTTTTTTGGTGTTTATGTCGCCAAGCATCGCTTCAAGAGTAATGAGGTCTGGCAAGTTGCTCGCCCTGCGCGATTGCTTAATAGCGTTAATAATTTTTTCAAGTGTCGTATCGGTAACTTGGACATTCTTAAGTAATGCAATCAATGTTTTTGCTGCGCCACCATTTGGGTTTGAAATCAATCTGTTTATCGTCGGTTCGACTGCACTAATGTGTGGGTTCGTTTGAAAAAATAGAAGTTCTTCTTGAACGACTGCTTGGTTTGTTTCGTTTGTTAAAGATTTTGCAACGTGCTCGCGAAGCCCAGGAACATTAATTTCTGCAAGCAGTTTTGCAGCAGCAAGGCGAACTATTGGGCTTGTATCATTAAGTCGGTCGACTACTAATTGCAATTCTTCATCGGTTGCATCACCATCTCGAAGTAATACGCCAACTCTATCCACACCAAAGGCCCTAAGTTCTTGCATCGGGTCGCCGAGAACACTTGGTAATTGTTGGTGTTGGTTTTCAATAGAAATGAGCGGCCAATATTTTGCATACGCGTCGACAAGCCGTTTACGTAGGATCACAATTTCTTCAGATTGGGTTACATTTGAATCATTTTCGTCTGCGTTTTTTATAGCGGCGGTTGGCTGTGTTTTCAGTATTGGTCTTTGTTCAACGTTTGTTGTTGGTGGCGCTTCGCATGAGATTGTCGAAAGCAAGCAAAGGGCTGAAATAATCAATGGAAATTTGAATATTTGTAATGTAGACATGGATTATTGGGCAGTGTATTCGATATTTGATAGAAACAAGGCATTCTTTAGAGACTCATTTACTCTTTCAACATACAATGCCTTGTTGCGATGAATAACTGGCAAGATGCTGAACAATTTGCTGACCGAGCGTTAGAAATGTATGAGCGTGGCAAGTGGGCCGACGCTGAGGTCGAGTTGCGTAAAGCGTTAGAAATTGACCCTGATCAGGGGGATTGGCATTTTAACCTTGGCTTGACGCTTGAACGAGTTGGCCGTGATGCTGAATCGCTTTCTAGTTTTGAACAGGCATCTCGTCTTCTTGAGGATGCTATTGACCCACAACTTGCTGCAGGTGCGGCATGTTTACGGCTTAGTCGCTTTGACGACGCAGTTATTTGGTTGAATAAAGTTCTTCAGATTGATCCGAAAGTTGAACCTGCTTGGGCGATGCTCGTTGATGCTTATGCATCGAATGAAAACCATGATGAAGCAGAAACTGCTTTCTATATGGCGCAAGATGCACTTAATGAACAAAGTGCGAATGTCCTCGTCGCAATGAGCGGAAGTTTACTTAGCAGAGGTCTAGCTGAGCGCGCAGTCTGGTGCGCAACGGAAGCGATGAAGAAAGATCCTGAAGTCCACGGCGGTCGATTGCGATTAGCAGGCGGTCTTGTTGTAACGGGTCAAAATCAGCGTGCATCACAAATACTATTACAAGAACTACGAGAAGATCCAGGCAGCATTCAGGCATTACTTTTGCATGCAGATGTTCTCGCAGATACGGGAAAAATAAATGAAGCGTTAATTTGTTTGCATCGAGTTCTAGAACTTGAACCTGCAAACATTGATGCGCATATTCGCGCTGGTTCTCTCGCCATGCATGGTGGAAGAAATGAAGAAGCGTATATTGCTTGGGGATTAGTTCGACGGCTTGACCCAAACCATCAAACCGCTAGTTTGCGCCTTGCGCAAACGTTACTTGCAATGAATAGACCTGTTGCTGCCAGACCGCATTTGCAGGAGTATTTGGAAAAAATGAGTGATTCGGCGAGCTGTGAAGAAAAAATTGATGTTGCAGAATTGCTACTTGCTTCAGGCGAACCAACAGTCTGTGCTGCATTGCTTGAGACATTACGCGATTCTTTGCACGAAGATGACCCAAATAAAATCAAATGCCTCAGAGTGCTTGCAGTTTCGTTATTCGAAAGCGATAAGATTGACGAGGGCGCTGGGGTAAGTAGAAAAGTGCTTCGGATGGATCCAAATTGCATCGCATCGATGCATAACTTAGCACTTGCATCAGTAAAAAACAACCGCTATCGAAGTGCGTGGGGTTGGGTTCGACGAGGTCTCGCTCAGGATCCTTTGGATAACGATTTGCGAAGGCTTCGATCCAAATTAATCTGGGAAAGCATCAGCAAATTTTTTGGTCAATTAACAAGTAAAATAATTGGCAAGCGGATTTAACCGTAGAAAATTATTTACAAGGCGTTAATTACATTGTGCCTGAAGTGAATGGAAGCAATGCCATGAAACGAGCACGTTTGATAGCTTGCGCAACCATTCGTTGTTCCTTAGCAGAAGTTCCTAGGCGTTTGCGGGAGTAGATTTTCCCGTTTGGCGTCATGAGTCGTCGTAAATCTTCTACGGATTTGTAGTCGATGTATTTTCGATCTCGGTTGTCTGTTTTTAGATATGTTTTGGCTACTGGTCGGCCGTAATCTCTGCTGCCCATAGTGTGGGTCCTTTCGTCGTGGGTACTGTGCAGCCCCAATACTGTGGGGCGACGAGAACGTAGTATTGTACAAAATAAAGAAGATGAGGGCAAGCAAGGAAAAGGGTGTGTATCCTGCACATAATGTCAGCTCCAATCATAGGAATTACTGTAGATCAGCATGAAAAACGCTTCAGGGTGTCTTTTGCGTATGCAGATGCCGTTGTGACGGCTGGGGGTATTCCGATTCTATTACCGCCAATTCTTGGTCAAGAAGAGCATTTTATGACACTTTGTGATGGTTTTGTCTTTACAGGTGGTGACGATCCAAAGATGGAGACCTGGAATTTGACAACGCATGAAAAAGCAACTCCTGTTGCTAAAGAACGTCAGGAATTTGAATTGTCCTTATTACAAAAGTTACAAAAAATGCCAAATGTTCCAGTTTTGGGAGTTTGCTTAGGGATGCAGTGGATGGGTCTGCTCGCTGGCGGGTCATTGGAACAAGATTTGCCAGAGCCCCTTGCATCGCACCATGGTGCTGGCGAACATAAAGTGGCCGGAAGTATTGGAGAAGGTATTGTGCACACGCACCACCACCAAGCGCTTACCAACGCAGGTTCACTTACAGTTGTTGCAAGTGCCGATGATGGAGTCATTGAAGCAGTACGCGATGAATCCCGTTCGTGGTACGTCGGCGTGCAGTGGCACCCTGAACGAACCAAAGACCACCAACTCGGGCAAGGTCTTTTTGAACAATTACTAACCGCTGCAATTTTCAAGAAACATACTAACGCATGACATACCCTTCACCAATACAAAAAGTCTTAGAGCAATTTGAACTTTCAATTGACACAAACGAAGAAGCCGAAAAACGTGAAGGCGCTGCGACTGGTACTTTTCAACCCCAAATTCTTACAGAATTTTTAGCATGGGGAGAAGATGGATGTTTTGTTTTGGCAACAACAGGAGTTGTTGAATTAGAATATGCATCGATTCGAAAAGGCGCTGGTGTTTTTGACGCACCCTGTCGAGGCACGATTGAACTAACTGGTGTCGATCGAATAAGTTCTGTTGGCCGTTTGTCATCTCAAAAAGTTGAAGGCATGCAAGTCGGCGATGTGTTACTCGGTTTTATTACAAGCCGCAAAGGGACCATCGTTGCAGATGTTGTAATTCGTGTTCTCGAAGATCGCGTATTACTTGATGTTGATATAAATGTCGTACAACAACTCTGCGACCATCTAAAGGCGTACATCGTGATGGAAGATGTTTCGATAGAGAACATCACCGCGGATTCACATTGGTTGTGGTGCATTGGGCCAGAAGCAAGCGCACTTCAACTTGACGGAGTAGACGCACATCCGTTGCCCAAAGAACTGTTAGGTGTCGAAGGGAATGCTTTTTTGGTGAAAGCAGAGAATGCAGTTTCAGTTTGGGAAGCATTGCTTGACCAGAAGTGTAAACCGATCGGATGGTATGCGCTGAATATGGCAAGAGTCGAATACAGCGCCCCGATGTTCATGATTGATTTTGATACTTCAAATTTACCACATGAAACGAGTTTGCTTTCAAGTAGAGTTCGGTTCGACAAGGGGTGTTATCTTGGACAAGAAATTATTGCTCGAATGGAGTCGCTTGGCAAGCCAAAGAAAAAAATTATTACATTGAGCATGCAGTGTGACGAGATGCCAGTTGCAGGATCTCAGCTTTGGGCAGACGATACAACGAGCGGAACACCCGTTGGCGTAGTTACATCGAGTGCCATTAGTCCACAACATGGATTAAGCCCTGCTGTGATTGCGATGGTTGGGAAAAAACACAACGCAGACGAAACAAAAGTGTTTACCCATGTTGGGAATGAAGTAGTAGAGGCAATAGTAAAACCGTTATGAGTGAATGGCCAATAAGAATTCAAATAACGGAAGTTGGCCCACGCGATGGATTGCAAAATCAATCAAAGCCAATTTCGACTGAAACAAAAATAGCATTAATAAATGCACTTTCAAAAACGGGATTGACAAATATTGAAGCATCTGCATTTGTTCATCCTTCTTGGGTTCCGCAATTGGCTGATGCCGATGCTGTTTTTGCAGGAATAGACAGGGAAAATGGCGTTACGTACAGTGCGTTAGTTCCGAATGAGCGTGGTTTGAAAAGAGCGCTTGATGCGGGTGCAGATGAAATTGCAGTTTTAACCGCTGCTAGCGAAACATTCAGCCAAAAAAATACGAACAATTCGATAGATAGTTCAATCGAGAAAATCCAACCAATTGTTGAACAAGCAAACTCGAATGGAATGAGCGTTCGTGGCTATATAAGTTGCGTCATCGCTTGCCCGTATGAAGGCGTAACGGATTTACAAAAGGTACGGATTATCTCACAACGTATGTTGGACATGGGAATCGAAGTGATTGCGTACGGTGAAACACTCGGTGTTGCAAAGCCGGACGACATTAAGCGAATGTACGATGCGCTTGATGGTGTAGTTTCACCTGAAAGTTCAGTGTTACATTTGCACGATACGCAGGGTATGGCGATTGATTGTGTGGCGGAGGCAATGAAATGCGGCGTCATTTCATTTGACGCTTCTTGTGGGGGTCTCGGTGGTTGTCCGTATGCTCCAGGGGCTGCGGGGAATATGGCAACAGAAGACTTGGTTTTCTTCGCTCAACAAATAGGCGTTGAAACTGGCGTAGATCTAGATGCCTTAATTTCTGCTTCAAGGATTATTGAAAGAGAGTTGGGCTGTAAGTTGCAAAGTAAGACTTATCGTGCATTCCAAGACGAGTAAGCCCCGTCAAGCACAAAAGAACCGTTTCGTTTTTTAATAGCATGGACGGTGAGTGTATCGTTATCGAGTACGACCGCTCTTGGATGCGACGGGAAACCAAAACAGCCCGTGTTAATGATTACTTTTCCATCTCGCTCCCAGATGCCAGCGTGATGTGTATGACCGGTAATTATATATGTAGCACTAGGAGCAAATTGTTTTGTCCACATTGCTACGATGGTTGGGTATCGCTTCCAACATTTGAGAATTTTAATAATAGCCGGTGCGATTAACAACAGCATTTGCAGGCGCGAGGGTTTGTGCTGTCTGTACTCGCCTGATGCTGCTTGAATTGAAGCAACCCTAACAGCAGAAAGTTGTTCGTTAAAACCGTTGCCAGATTGTTGCAGTTGTTCCTCGTACGTTTTTGCGAAATGTTTGTATCGCCAACTCCACGGCGCACCTCCATAAATAGGTGCGTGACCGTGAAAAACGAGAATTTTGTTATTCCAATACCATTTGTGTTCAATTTTGCTAACGGTTGGGTCATGGTTACCGCAAATCATCGTGAGTTGCACACCATCTTCTTTTGCCAGTTCCTTTAGCCGATTATTGGCTTGTTTTGCGAGTTCAGTATATTTGTTACAGTGAAGTTCTGTCGTGTCGCCATTAAATACAACTTCGTCAAATCCTTGCCAAAGTGGTCGTAATTGTTCAATTGAATGAACAGTTGAGCCTCTTTTACAAACGTGAGTATCAGAAAGAATTAGCGTCTTGCACATCTACTAACTTACTCGGCAAACTAGTGGGATGTTCACAAAAAAGAGTGCGTTTATTCTTTGTTACCGATGGTGATGGAATTCTTGCCTTGCCGTTTAGATTGAAGCAATCGTTGGTCTGCTTTGAGTAAAAGAGCATCAACGTCCGTTGCGTCCCAAGGGAATGTCGCGAGACCACCCGAAATAGAAAGTACTCCAGTTGCTTCATCGCCAAGTTTTGGAAAGTGTACCTCTTGTACTTGTTCACGAAAACGTTTTGCAAGAATTTCAATTGTTGTGGGGTGGTTTGAACCAGGTTCGCGAGGCGGTTCCGGGTCGCAAAATAAAACTGCAAATTCGTCGCCACCTATACGGCAGACATGATCACCTTTGCGAATAATTGTTCGAAGTAACTTTACAATTTCTTTAATGATTTCATCTCCAGCATCGTGTCCCCACTGGTCGTTGTAATGTTTGAAATCATCAATATCAAAAATCATGACTGTTAAATGCCTACGAGAGTCGCGGGCTATTTTTAATTCTTTTGTCAAGCACGTGTGTAGGAACCGCCTATTCCAAGCGCCAGATAATTCATCTTGGTAAGCAAGTAACTTTAAGTTTTGTTGTCTTCGTGCTAAATTAAGCCAGCAGGCTGCCCAGCGTCCCCAGCGAGTTAAGTCGTCAGAGGTCGCACCAATCGCAGCAAGGACACCATGTTCTTCATGCCCGTACCGAAGTGGTGTAGTCTTCGCTGTTTGAGGAGCACATGAATTGTCATCTACAAATGCGCAGTAAGACCAACCAGTTTGCTGTTTTAGTAAGTCGACTAATGTATTTTTGAAACTAATTGGAGCATGCATTAGCGAACGCACTAAATCTATATCTCCAAGCGATGAAGAATCTGTTTGTAATTGTGTTTCATCGGAAATACCAAGTACTTCATCAAGGTCAATGTCACATATTTGGCGCTGAATCATTGGTTGTGATTTTACATTCGCAATTGCAGAAAGCAATCTCGTTGCGGTGGTATTTTTTGCAACATTTGCATCAGCGGAAGTGCGGCTGTTCGTTTCGCTTGCAACCACGATAACCGCGGTTGGATCAACTCTTCGTAACGCGTCTATACTTGCCTTTGGATTAGATTCAATTAAAGTGTCATCTATAATCACAGCTTCGACTAAATCTGAAGCACTGCAAGTTGCAAGTTCGCCGATTGCATCGTAAATGGAATTCACAGATTTTACAGATTGGTCCATACCAGAAACAAGTTGCTCGTCAAACGAACCTGCAAAAATACAAACACCACGAGAATGTCTAGTGCTACTCATTCGTCCACCTCTTGCGGTTTTTTGTAAAGTAGCATTGATAATTCTTCTGCATCAACAGATTCAGAATGAACAACTGGCATCTCCGTAATCGAGTCGACAACTGAGCGTTGGATTTTAATTTCTTCAATTCGCCCATCTCTAAGTTCAGAGACAACAACATTTGGTAAATATTTTCTAATCCCAGCTAGCATTTGAGTCACGCCTGGCAAATCACTCGCGTGCATGAGAATCAACCGTACAGTTTGTGTGGAGGCATCCCATCCTTGAATCGCTTGTGTTTGTTTAAACAACAAGCAAATCTCAGCCATTGCTAGTGGAGTTTCGTGTTCATACGAAGCTTGAATTTCAAATTTATGTGCAATAGCTACGGCTGTATCGATGCGTTCCAACGGAACCAATACAACACACCTATCTAGAGAACTAGCTTGAGGATTGTTGGTAATCTCAGTCATCTTTCTCAACTAAAGAATACTCCGTTTTGCCGTAATTGCCACAATTTCTCTTCTGTTTTTATGTTTAATTGCAGTTTTGAGCGTTTGAGGGACGGGTTTATCGCAGGCAAGCGTTCGCAATGGAGATTGCACCATTAATCGCAGGTGCATTCAACATAGCTTGCCGCATTGTAAACCTCGTTTGATGGTCTGCCATAAGCTCTACAATTTGAGGTCCGATGTCTTGGATATTTAACGTAAGTTCTTTGTGGTCTTCGACAATGACAATTCCGCCTAACTGTTCTAAGGGTTCAGCATTTGTTCGCTGATGGTCATCCTTATGATATGGATATGGAAGAACGATTGAAGGTACAGAGTTGATTGCGATTTCTGCAACTGTATTTGCACCACCTCTTGTAATTGCAAGATCTGCGGCACCCCATGCGTCTGCCATCAAATGTGTAAAACCTAAAACTTTATTTGGTACGCAACAATCTGCCCATAATTGTTTTACCTCTACCGTGTTTGCAGCACCAGCTATATGCAAAATGTCCCAACCGTGAAAGAGTGTGGGATTATTTTTTGCAAGTGCTGGAATAAGGTGGTTGATAGTTGTTGCTCCTTGTGATGCTCCTGTGACGAGGAGCGTCAACCGTTTTTGATCAAGACCTAATCGACTTTTGCATGTTTGTGCATCATCTGAAGCAATGACGCTTTGGCGTAAAGGTGGCGAAATAATGATTGCGTCGTTTAGATTGCATAGCACTGTAGAAAGGACGGTGTCTGCCCATCGAACAGCAAGTTTGTTCGCTTTACCTGGTGGGTTATCTAGGTTTAACAAAACGGTTTTGCAACCTAGTTTTCTTGCCGCATGCAATGCAGGAGCAGAGACAAAACCACCAGTTGCTAAAACACAAGTAATGTCTCGTTGTTTAATTAACGATTGTATTTTTTTTGAAGCGTTGAAAAAATTAATACAAAATCGAATGAAACCAATTGGTTTCAACGAAAGTGGCGATGCAGAAATGGATAGACTTTCAAAAGGGGACTCTCGCATCATTTCGAAATCTACTTTACGAGTGGAGTGCGCAAGAAGTACGCTTGCCCCTTGTTCGACTATCGCTTCCGCAGCAGCAATTGCAGGGGCAACATGTCCGCCGCTTCCACCGCCGGCAATCAAAATGTTAGACAAGTGCTGTTGTGGGGAGCGCATGGTGTACAGTTGAACTTGCTTTGGCATTTCTGTCAATTGCATCGATAAGTCCAATGCAAAAAGCTGTTAGTAGCCAACCGGTTCCGCCATTACTTAAAAGAGGCAGGGCAATTCCCTTGGTTGGAACGAGTGCAGTAACTACAAGGACATTTATAGATGCTTGAAGCCCGATGGTGACAACAATTCCAAGTGCGAGCAATTGGTGAAAGGACGAACTGATTTTATTGATAATACAGAAACCCAGGACAGTCAAACTTATATATAGAGTAGCAACGGCAATTGCTCCAAATAAACCGAGTTCCTCGCAAATGATTGAGAAAATGAAATCGGTTGTGTCTTCAGGAAGGTAACCGAACTTATGTATGCTATTTCCAAGTCCCAGCCCAGAGATTCCACCTTCTGAAATTGCAGAGAGCGATTGAAGAATATGGTATCCATCACGCTCTGGATCTTTATATGGGTCTAGGAATGTTTGCAACCTGGTCATTCGATATTCACTTCGATAGACTGCAAGGTAGAAACCTCCAGCGGCAACGGGCAAAAATGTAACAAAATGCCAAAACTTAGAACCTGCAGCGAAGAGAATAAAACACGTTACAGAAAACAAAAGTACTGCCGTGCCGAGGTCTTCAATAGAAATCATCGCTGAAATTGCACCAACTCCTATTATGGGCGGGATGAACCCTTTCCAGTACGAGGTGATGTTTTTTACGTTTTTTGAACTCCACCACGCAATGACGGCAACCATCGACCACTTTGCAACTTCACTAGGTTGAAAGTTAAAACCACCAAAATCTACCCAGCGCCTTGAGTTATTGACCTCTTTGCCAACAACTGGTGCGTACACCAAAAGCAAGAGGATAATTGAGATTGGCAAAAGGAAGTAAATGATTGGAATGTTGAGTGGCTTGTATTCAAGCCAGCGCAGTGGGAATCTGCTACCGAGGTACATCGCAACAATGGCAAAAAAGGCTAACAGAGTCGGCCTGTTTGTCAGAATATCTAAAAGTGATAGTGGTTCCTCTGAAATTTGTGTACCTGCAGAATTTACCATAACGACGCCAAGCATCAGAAGGATGATAGAAATAACGATGATGCCTTGACCTGCTCGCATGTACGCTACATATCGTCAAAATTGACACAATTTCCACACAAACTCGTGGCGTTTCGGTCATACTATCTCCTTTGAAAATGACAAATGCCACAAGCCAATTTAGCGATATGCGTACCATTTATCTAGAAACATTTGGTTGCCAAATGAATGAACTCGATAGCGAACTTGTTCAGGATCAACTAACTGCACTTGGATATACTTTTCAAGGTGAAAGGGCAACGGCCGATGTTGTTTTATTCAATACCTGCTCTGTTCGTGAACAAGCTGAAAATAAAGTATTAAGCAGAATTGGCGAATTAGGCGTGGAGAAAATAGAAGGTAGAGAAGTTGTTATTGGCATGCTTGGCTGTTTGCCAGAACGAGAAGGCAAAAAATTACTTGGCACCTATCCTCAACTTGACTTCATCTGTGGACCGAGCGAACTCGACCACTTGCCAACGATGCTCCACAACGCAGTCGCAGGCGAAAGATTAAGCGCAGTAGAGCGAAGTGCTTTGCAAGGGAATCGCTCGAGACGATCCGCAGCACTTACTGCCGCAGATGACAATTTAGAACTACTTGACCTTGCAAGAGCATTTAATCCTGACCACAGAAGGTCCTCTGGCAAAAGCGCTTATGTTCGAATTACCCGTGGGTGTAATAAGTTTTGCACATACTGCGTTGTTCCAAATACACGCGGCGCAGAAGTTCATAGGCCGCCATGTGCAATTGTTGAAGAATGTAGGGTATTAGTCGAAACCGGCGCTGTAGAAATCACGCTACTAGGCCAAACGGTAAATCACTATCGTTATACGCATGATATTGCTTTGAATAGTGAGGGCAGGGAAGTTCCACAAATTGGCCCTGGCTTAACTGCATTTAAAAAACCACTTGACTCAACGCAACGTACCACGACGTTCGCGAATTTATTGAAAAGAATTCACGATGAAGTACCGAACTTATTGCGACTTCGTTTCGTCACTAGTTACCCAATTGATTTCGGAAACGATATTTTGGAAGTAATGCGAGATTGCCCACGTATTTGCAATTATTTGCATGTACCTGCGCAGTCTGGGTCGAACAGGATTTTAAAATTAATGAATCGCGGCTATACGGTTGAAGAGTATTTAGAATTTATTGAACGCGCAAGAACAATTATTCCAGAAGTTGAAATCGCTGGCGATATTATTGTTGGATTCCCAACCGAAACAGAAGAAGATTTCGAAGCAACGTGCGATTTGATTAGAAAAGTCCAGTTCAAGAATAATTTTGTGTTTCACTATTCCCCAAGACCTGGCACGGTCGCGATAGACCGTTTTGAAGACGATGTGCCTCGCGAAAATAAGCGGCGGTGGTTGAATTCGATTCTAGAATTGGGTGCTGAAATCAGCGGTGATGTACATAAGTTGTACGAAGGTAAAACTGTCGAGGTCTTTGTTGAGCGGTTAAGCCCAAAGGAGACAAAAAAAGCTGGTATTGAATTGATGTGGGAATCAGGGAAAGTACAACTGTCTGGCAGAACGCAAGGGGACTTAATTTGCGTATTTGATGTTGATTCTAAAGAGGAAGCAAACATGCTCATGGGATGCGTTGTGCCTGTGAAAATAACAAGCTCTGCGCCATTACTACTACAAGGAACCTTGCAGACGTCGCTTTTGGTAAAATAGGTAGTTTTTGTTGATTTTTTTATAAATACATAAAAAAAGTGGGCGAATAAAGTTGACTGGCTCCGTCCAACTGCTACTCTTTACTTCGGTGTCGGAACATTAGTTTTGGCACTTCCCAGTGGAGAAAGAGAGTTTCATTGCAAGTTGTGGGAACCGACTTAGTAATTTTACGAATATCTTCGATATTGGGGAATATTATTGGCTCTATTGGTCTCAAAGTCAGCTCTTGTAGCCCAATATCGACAATTACTAACGTTTGTTTTTTACTAGATCTAGTTTTATTTAAGAAAAAGAGGAAGGAAAGCATTATGAATATCAAAACGCTTTCAATGACTATTGCAGCTGGTTCGCTTCTAGCAACTGGTGCAATGGCAGATTACACAGGGTTGAGCTATGACGCTACCGATAATGGTGACGGTACATGGACAGCTCGTCTTTACGCTGACTTTAGCGCTGCTTCAGATGAACTTGACGCAGTGTACGGTGACGCAGCAAATCTTCTATCAATTAGCTCAACTGGTGGTTTCTACCAAAACGCTTTTGGTGGTAACACATCCGCAGCTATTAACCCAGCACTTTATGCAGCTTTTCCAAGCTTAATGGTGGATAGTTGGGTAACAATCGGCCTTGAAGACCAAGTTGGCAATAACATGCTTAACATCGGTATTGACTGGTCTGATTTCGAAGCTGGTGGCAACATCGCTACTGATAACGGAACATGGTTTGCAACTCCAGATGACGCTCAAGTATTAGCCGGTGCTGATATGCGCGTTATGTTTGGTCAATTCACAATGTATGGTCTTGATTCACACGTATCAGGCCTAATTAACATTCAAGGCAAATCTGGCAATTTTGAAACATTCCAAGAAACTGGAATCGCTTTTGACTTTAGCTACGGTGTTCCAGCTCCGGGTGCTCTTGCACTTTTAGGACTTGCTGGTGTAGCTAGCCGTCGTCGACGCAAGTAATTGCATTTGACGATTCTGCGCGCCTTCGGGCTTTGTAGAACGAACACTTAAAACGCCCTTGCATTTATGCAAGGGCGTTTTTCTATTGGTTTCTTTGTTGGGACTGCGGGACAGTCCCAATTGGGGATAGTCCCGTAATATAGCAAGGAGCAATAGAGGGAGGAGGGAAAATGGTTGTAAACAGAATAACCCGAACACAAAACGATTCAGATTGGCTTGCGTACTTGCACCCCTCAATTCATGTGGCATAGTTGTTCTGTGGAAGCGATTGCTTCGAGCAGATGCCTTGGGAAGGGCAAACGCGACAAGCTTCGTAGTATTTTTGTAGTTTAGTTTTAGAAAACAATTAGAATAGAATGAGGAATTTTAGAATGAACAAATTAATGTTTACAATCTCAGCCACAGCAGTGAGTTCGCTCCTTGCAGTTGGCTCAGCATCTGCAGACTTTACAGGCATGCAATTTGAAAATGTAGAAAACGGCTTAGCTGGTTTGACTACAGTTCGAGTGTATGCAGGTGTTTCAGTAGGTGGTGAAGTGGATGCAGTGTATGGTGATGGCGTAAATGCTCTTGCTATCTCATCCAATAGCGGTTTCTATCAAAACCAATTTGGTGGTTACGGTACACCAAGTGCAGCGCTCTTTGGGTTCTTTCCAAGTCTTGAGTTTGATAGTTTCGTCACAATTGGTCTGACAGACGACGCAGGTGATGCGATGCTTGACATCGGTATCGACTGGGCAGATTTTGAAGCTGGTGGCGATATCGCTACTAGCAACGGAACTTGGTTTGCTACACCATCAGATGCGCAAGTATTGGAAATTGGTGGCCGTGTTTTGATTGGCCAGTTCACAGTGAATGATGGCGATAGTGTATTTGGCTCAGTAAACTTGCAAGGCAAGAACGCTGATCTAAGCAATTGGAACGCCGAAGGCGTTGCATTTGATTCTGCTGCTATCCCTGCGCCTGGTGCAATTGCACTTCTTGGACTCGCAGGTTTTGCTGCTAGGCGACGTCGAAAATAAGATTTTCGTCTCCCATATGAAATAAAGATTTCGCCGCCCCAGCATTGCTGGGGCGGTTTTTTTAATTCTTTTTTCACTGTATCTGCACGAAGACGACGCAGGTAATTGTCTAAAACAAGATTTAGAAATAACGCACAGGGGTACTGCTGGGGCGTTATTAATCGGTAATTTTGTTAAGTTAGGCAAAATAATCAATTGCGGACGTAAAAATAGTGCATTATTTCTATTAAATGGTCTTGAAACTAGTAGTCGCTATGCTACCTTATTGATGGAAGCAGACAGTATTTGTTTTTGCAGGTATTGTCGGGAAATTGGAGAACAATATGTTCTCTCGTTTGTTCCCGTACGTAACGGGTCAACGAGTTATGAAGGAGAAGTGTTCTTATGAACAATCTTAAACTTTCTAGCCTAATGGCTGGTACATTAATTTTAGCGGGCACTGCATCAGCAGGATTCACTGGAATGTCATTTGACGAAGTAGAAAACGGTATGGCTGGTTTTACAACATACCGTGCCTACGCTGGCGTTACTGCTGGTGGTCAAGTGGATGCAGTGTATGGTGATGAAGCATGCGCGTTATTAGTCACTTCAGGTGGCGGTTTCTACCAAAATGGATTTGGTGGATACGGTACACCTAGTGCAGCTCTCTTTGGGTTCTTCCCAAGTCTTGAGTGGGACAGTTTTGTGACAATTGGTCTGACAGACGACGCAGGTGATGCGATGCTTGACATCGGTATCGACTGGGCAGGTTTTGAAGCTGGTGGCGATATCGCTACTAGCAACGGAACTTGGTTTGCTACACCTTCGGATGCGCAAGTATTCGAAGTTGGTGGCCGTGTTTTGATTGGCCAGTTCACAGTAGCTGATGGCGACCATGTATATGGTTCCATGAACTTCCAAGGCAAAAATGCTGATTTGTCAAACTGGAACGCCGACTGCGTTACATTTGACTCAGCTGCTATTCCTGCTCCAGGTGCTTTAGCACTATTGGGTCTTGCAGGTATCGCTGCGCGAAGACGACGCAAGTAATTGCGAAGGCTTAGCTAATTTATTAGCAAACTCGTACAACACCCCAATCTTTGATTGGGGTGTTGTCTTTTATGCGACGGTTCTACCCTAGCATTGCTCCTAGCGTTTCTGCCCCATACCTAATGCATCCCTTAGTGGGCTTAGCAATTCGCCAAATTGCTCATGTCTTGCAATCGAAGAGGTGTACATAGGTCTTCGAACTTGATCTTGGCTAAGTGTAAGAACAGTACGTCCTGTTTTCCAGAATTCTATACATCGTGGGTCAAAGTCTAGCCCACAAAAATCGAGGATTCTTCGTGTAGTTGTTTCCTGATTTGTAACGAGTTCCTCATACGAAACTTCTAGCATTGCGCTTCCAAGGCAATCGTTCCAGTGCAGCATCATTCGCTTGTACTCATTGTAAAAGTGTCCAATAGAATGTAAGCCACTCGCCCAAGCATTTGTATATGGCGGTAATTTTTGCGCAAAACAAGAGACACCCATTGACAATGGATTTCTTGTGCAGTGAATTATTTTAGCATTTGGAATTAGTTTCTTAATTACTCCAACAAATTGATAGTTGCCAAGTTGTTTGTCTACCAAGACAGTTTCATTTGTATTGCATTGTGCATCATGAAGGTAAGCGCTTGCGAGTTCATCTAATTGCGCTGTGTCTAATGAAGACCATCTAGAAGAAAGCAAGTCTTCGCCGAAAGCAGTGTTTAGAATTCTTGGTAAGGTTTCTAGTTCTCCAAGCCCTTTGCCATTAGGATGTGCATCAATAATTTGTTCTGTCAGCGTGGACCCGCTTCTTAGCATGCCGACAATGAAGACTCTTCCAGAATCATAGTTTGTCGATGTCGGCATCGAAGCAAATGAATCAACTGGAAACGCTTTTATGCAATCGTCATGCATATTTACGCAAGCGTTAATGTCAAAACCACTCGAGGAAAGGTTGTTTCCTTCTTGATATGCTTCAAATGCGCCGTTGTATTCGCCGGCTTTTTCCATCGCCTTGCCAAGAACGAAGTAAAGCGTTCGTCGTGTTTCAATTGGTTCTTTTTTCGCGGGTAGGTGTTTTAATAGTACATCTGCAGCATCATGAGGTTTGCCACCTTCGATAAGAGCTTTTGCATAGACGATTGAGATGGTGATATCTTCGCCCCCCTTTTTGATGAATGGCTCGACTAGTTTTATTGCTTTGTTTGGTTCGTTTAAGCGAAGCCAAGTGTTCGCTTTGCCTGCGATAACGCCATGATGGTCTGGTTGCAATTTTAGTGCTTTGTCGTAAGCGCCAAGCGCATTTCGAAAATCGCCCTTAGTTGTGAGCATGTCGCCAAGTAGTCCATGATAGTCAGCGCGTTTATTATTTTTTGCAATAGCATTGCGAATAAGTTGCATTGATTCTTCGTATTTTCCAGTTGCATTGCATACTTGCGCGAGTAACGCCATCGCTAAATCGTCCCGTTTTTTTTCTGCTAACACTGACCTACATAACATTTCTGCCTGTTGTGTTTGCCCTGACGCAAATGCCTGCATGGCTTGAATCAATCTTGGGTCAGTCTGTTTCGCCATTAGCCACCTACGAGTTGTTCGTTTGTTTCAAAACGTTCGAGTGCAGATAGTAGTTGTTTGATTTGCACCGGTGGTTTCATACTTAGAAGCCGCCTTCGTAAGGCGATGACAGTTTTGCACTCTTCAGGTGTCATTAATAAGTCTTCTTTTCGTGTGCCTGAGGCAGCGAGGTTTATTGCTGGGAATAATCGTTGCTCAGAGATGGAACTGTCAAGGATGAGTTCCATATTACCTGTGCCCTTAAACTCTTCAAAGATTATTTGATCAGCGCGCGAACCAGTATCTACAAGACAACTTGCAATGATTGTGAGCGAACCCTCTTGCTCAACATTTCGTGCAGCACCAAAAAGTTGCTTAGGAACATCAAGTGCCTTTGCATCAAGACCGCCAGACATAGTGCGACCGCTACTAGCGTATTTTTTAGAATTATTAAACGCGCGACCAAGACGAGTTAGCGAGTCTAGTAAAACAACAACGTTTTTGCCAGCTTCAAGCTTTCGTTTTGCTCTTTCGATTGCCATGATGCCAAGTTCAATGTGTTCGTCAACGTCTTGATCGTTTGATGATGCGAGCACTTCGGCTGGAACCGTTCGTTTGAATTCGGTAACTTCTTCGGGGCGTTCATCAATAAGCAGGGCGACAACTTCAATATCTGGGTGATTATGATGGATGCCTTGGGCAATGTTTTGCAGTAAAACAGTTTTACCTGCTTTTGGTGGGGCAACAATAAGACCACGGGTTCCGTAACCAATCGGGCAGAACAAATCAATTAATCTACAAGCTGGGGGGCAACCTTTGTACTCAAGTGTAATTCTTGGGTTCGGGTCGATTACGGTCATCTCTTCAAATGGTTGGTGTTTGGCGTAAGCAGATGGTTCAATACCTTCGATTGAAATTATTTCAGATACGACTGATCGAACATTTCTTGGCTTCCCCCTTTTTTTGTTTTTAGATTTTTTTTGTATGACAGTTGCCGTGAGCATTTGTCCTGCGCGAAGGGGGTACTCATCCATTAAAGACGCAGGGACGTACGGATCACTTTCCGCTTGTACTGGACCATTAATCCATTGGCGTAATCTACCTTCGTATGGAGTTTCCCAATCAAGGAAACCGATGACTGTTTCTGTCTTTATTTCTGTCATGTTTTAATACCACCCCCTTTAGTTCCCGACGTTGTGATTATAGCTTACTTGCAAAGGAAACGGCGATTTTTGCCGCAGCTTTCGCGTTATTGCAGAGTAATGCGAGGTTGGCGACAAGGGATTTACCTTGTGTGCTTTTAGCCATGCTGTCAAGAAGAAACGGGGTTCTAGTTGAAGAGGGCTGTTTTGTCCTTGCCCAGTTCTCTTCCGCTTGATTCAACGACTCAATTAATGTGCCTTGTTGAAGTGCTACATTTTCTGGTACAGGCACTGTGGCTAAAACTCCTGAATGCAATTGCAAGTGTTGCCAATGATGTTTGCAAATTTCTGCAACTTCACTTGGCGAATGTACTTGGTGAACTGCAGGGTCGTCTTCTATATTTTGTTCAATGAATCTTGGGAACATTGATGTTCCTAATCCTAGAACTGGAACGCCAATTGTCTCAAGCGATTCAACAGTTGCTGGAATGTCGAGGATAGATTTTGCTCCGCTGGCAATTACGCAGGTCGGGGTCGTTGCTAGAGCGGTTAAGTCTGCAGAGATGTCAAGTCGATTTGTCCAATTTTGGTGTATCCCACCAATTCCACCTGTGGCAAAAACTCGAATGGGGTTTTTCGTAGAAGCAAGACGGCAAGCAAGTAGTGTTGTGGCGACCGTTGTGCCAGCGGATTGCTTTGCATGCATCGCTTGTGCAAGTGTTGCTAACGAGACTTTGCCTGCTACGGGATTTGAAGCAAGTTGTGTAAGTTCATCTGAAGCTAACCCAATTCGTAATGTTCCGTTTATGACGGCAATCCACGCAGGTAGTGCTCCATTGGTTTGCACAGTATCTGTCATAGATTGCGCTAAGGCAATATTAATCGGTCTCTGGGAATCGATATAGGAAGGGCACCCGCCAAAGCTTGTGTTCCACTTTGTTTTTGGTAACCCCGCTGTAAGCACAGCGGTTTCAAGGGCAACAATTGGCTCACTAGCGAGAAGCGCCTCTTGAATACTATCCGAGATATAAACGTTCATCGACGTCGAGTACGAACTCGCCCACCCATGCGTTTATTTGGTAAACCTTTTGGTACGACTCCTCCAGGAAAGCTCTTGTCGTCTTTGCTTTCTTGTTCGTTTGGAATTTCAACTTTCGTTCTGCTTTTGCCTTCGCGTGCAGATTCAATGCGTTGTTCTTCTACTTTGCGTCGTTCTCTTACAACACTTGGTTCGGGACCCGGTTTGAAATCTGGGTATTCTTTTATTGGGATTTCAACATTTGTAAGAGCTTCGATTTGTGTTAGAAGTTGTCCTTGTTCAGGAGTAACAAACATCCATGCCACACCCTTTCTTCCAGCACGCGCTGTGCGACCAATTCGGTGAACATATATTTCGGGGTCTTCCGGGACATCGTAATTGATGACGTGCGTAATATTTTCAACATCAATTCCTCTCGAAGCAAGGTCAGATGCGATTAATACGCTAAGTTTTCCATCGCGAAGTTCTTGCATAACTTTGTTGCGTTTGCTCTGTTGCAAATCGCCATGTATAGCTGCGGCTTCGACATTTTTCTTTTGAAGGAAGCGGGTCAACTTATCTACAGTTGCTTTTGTTTTGCAGAAAATTAGTGTCATTGCTGCATCTTCATGTGTCAACAGGTGATGAAGGAGACGCTGTTTATCCCACGGTTCTACTGGTAGATATTCTTGGCTAACTTGTGAGACCGTTAAACTTCCTGATGATGAAGTAACATCAAGTTGCTTCGGGTCAGTCATGTATTTTTTCGCCAACCGTTTTATTTCATCAGAGATTGTTGCGGATACGAAAATAGTCTGGTGTTTTTGTTTAAGACCACCAAGGATTTTTCGAATGTCATCTCGGAATCCAATATCAAGCATTCTATCGACCTCATCTAGAATTGCGATTTTAATTTGATCGTAAGGAAGATGACCTCTTTGATGTAAATCCATAACACGGCCTGGCGTGCCAACAATAATCTGTGGTCGTTTTTCTAATTTAGTAATTTGAGTATTGATACTTTGTCCGCCATATATTGGGACAGACTTTAGATTGGTAAATTTACCTAACACTTCTAATTCTGCTGCAACTTGAATTGCTAATTCTCGCGTTGGAACTAAAATCAATGCACCGTACGCATCGCCTTCTTCAAGGATATTCAGTGCGGGTAATCCGAATGCAGCAGTCTTTCCTGAGCCAGTTCTTGATTGGCCGAGGATATCTCCACCCGTGATTGCAAGTGGGATTAATTTAGACTGGATAATAGTAGGGTGCACGAAGCCGATTAATTCGGCTGCTTTTTGCAGGTGCTCATTCAGACCGATGTCTCTGAATGTCTGCTTAGTGTCAAATATTTCAAGATCAAATTTTGGAGTTGTCATGTGTATATATTGTTTTGGTGTTAGAATCGTTTTGTTGACGATAGTAACCAAGGAAGGTTTTCGTTTGGGATAAAATTTGGGAAAGTAATTCAGAATTGCACGGATGCATACATTTCGAACAATACAACATAGCACTGTCCAGATTGACCTTGGAGCAATTAATCACAATTGTACCGTTATTCGCAATCATATTGGAAAAGATTGTGCTCTATGCGCCGTTGTTAAAGCTGATGGATATGGCTTGGGCGCGGCCCGCGTTGCACCGCAGTTAGCCAAGAACGCTGAAATGCTTGCGGTATACAGCCCAGATGAAGCAGGCGAAGTGCTATCAGCAGGTATTAACACGCCCGTTCTGATTTTGGCACCTGTTTATTCAATTGACCGTTTTCACCCAATGTACGAAGGAATTGCATCAGGTCAATTGCATTTAGTGCTCCATGGTGAAGAACATTTGCGGTCACTATTGGCAATTTCAAGCGCATGCAGAGTTCCGCTAAATGTTCATATTAAAATTGACACGGGTCTCCATCGTGGTGGTTGTCAGTTAGACACCGCTAGCGCACTTATTGCAAAAGTTCTGGGCGATAATCGCTTGCGCTTGACAGGCATTTTTACGCACTTCATTTCTGCTGTACATGATGAAGAATTGACACGTTTGCAACACGACCGGCTCTCGCAATTAGTACGTGACTTTGGTCCAGCGATCCCTGCAAATTGCATTGTGCACGAAGCAAATACAGCTGCGACTGTGCAATGGGATTGGACACACCGTTCTATGGTTCGCGTTGGTTTAGCGTGGACAGGAACTGTTCCAAATGGTATTAAAACACTTGATTCATTTCGTCCTGTCGTTTCATGGCGGTCACGGCTTGCGCATGTAAAAACTGTTTTTGCAGGCGATCAAGTTGGCTATTCAGGGAAGTGGACCGCGAACCGACCCTCTCGAATCGGCATTGTTCCTGTTGGGTATGCAGCGGGCTATCCGATGGAAGTCGGAGCAGAAGGCAACAAGGAAGGTGCGTATGTTCGTGTACTTGATGAGCAGTTTAAAACATCGTTAGGCGACGCACCTGTAATCGGAAGTGTTTGTATGGACCAGATTGCAATAGATTTAACAGACATCCCTAATAACGGCATTGGATGTGGAGTGGAATTAATTACTACTCACGCAAATAGTAAAGCAACGCTGGACAGAATAGCACAAGCTGCTGGAATTGTTCCGCATGCAATAATCAGTCGAATTTCTCCAAAGGTGCATCGCGTATATTTAGAGCAAACTTGCGAAGTTGTTACCTCAACCCTCAAACGCAAACACGCCTAAGTAATTAACTGCGTGTAACAATTAACTACCCATTTAAAAAACGGTTCCCGTCACAAGTGACGGGAACAAACGTTTTATAGAGAGAGAGGAGAGAGAGTGTGACGAATGTCGTCGAGCCCAAGAAACACTAAGAGCAAAGTGGGTCGGCCCGTGGGCGGTCCCTTGTGTTTTCTTCTGTTACTTGGGCTCAAGAACACACATCTGTCTAGCACCTCTATCGGCAACTCTTTCTAGTTTAGTCAGTAAGGATTGAAAAAAAATTAATACGACCGATAACGACCTGTTTTTATGTGTTTTCTTTGCTTACGCACCCTATGATGCACAAATGCAGCAAGTGAAACAAGAAATTCTAAGACTCGGAGTGGTAAATTTTCTTAATGCAACACCATTAATAGATGGAATTGAAACAACTCAAGGAATTAATCTCATTCAAAAAGTTCCAAGCGAACTTGTCGGATGCCTTGAAAGGGACGAAGTCGATTTTGCGCTTGCGTCTTCTATTGATTATCAAAAAAGCAATAAAGATTTCGCTATTCTACCAGTGGGAGCGCTTAGCAGTGATGGCGAAACATTAACAGTACGCCTTTGCAGTCGAATTCCTTTTGAAAAAATCGCAGAAGTGTATTGCGACATTGATAGCCACACCTCAATTGCTTTATTGCAAATTGTTTTGTATAAAACTTATGGCATCAGACCAAAGATAATTTCTTGCGATGTAAAATCACTTGATAACAACAATTTAAAATGGCCAGATACGGTTTTATTGATAGGCGATAAAGTCGTAACAAGTTCTGCGGAAACGAAATATCCATTTCAATTAGATTTAGGCGAAGCATGGTCTTCACAAACTGGCTTGCCATTTGTATTTGCAATGTGGTTTGGAAATGCCAGTCTTTCAAATGACTTAGTTAACAGGGCTTTTATCATTTTAGATAGGCAAAGACGGTGCAATGCAACGAGTTTGGAACAAGTTGTTTCAGAAAATGCACAAAGCAGGGGATGGGATGTCGAATTAGCATTTCGGTATGTAACTGAGCATATTCAATATGCATTTACTGAATCTCACAAGAAGTCACTAGATTTATTCTATGAACTTTCCATGTCGCTTGGAATTATAGATGAGGTAGCACCACTTCGTTTTCATATTATTTGACGTATGCCTATTGCACCAGAATTTCATCTTGAAGAGATGCGCGCACTTGCGATGCAAATGAGACGTTCGCCAGAGAAGATTCGGTTAAAACAAATTAAAGCAGTGGAAGATGTGTTGCAGGAAATAGAAGGCAACACTTTGTATCCATTAGATTACATTGTTTTTCGAATTACCAAATTCCGTAGCGATAATGTAGACCAACCAATGTTGTTTGGTCATGCTTTACTTGGTGATTTAGTTTCTCTCATTGCTATTGTTACGTGGACGTTGCAATTGCCATCAGACGGCATGTTGACAGTAAAAGAAGCAGCAAGTTTTTTGAGTGTGTCGCCTCGGACAGTAAGTCGACTTCGAAGAGAAGGGCTAGTTTTCTATTGGGTTGTTGAGAATGGGAAAAAACGACTGGGATGTACTGAAAAAATGCTTTCCAGATTTCAAAACCAGAGCAGGAAGCGTCTTGAGTCTGCTTCACGGTTTTCAAGGTTGACCCGAAATGAAAAACAACAAATTATTATTGCTTCAATGCACTACACTGGCAGTGGCAGATCATTAAATGATGTTGCTTCTGAGTTGGCAAAAAAAACTGGACGTGGTCATGAAACGATTCGATCATTGTTGCAATCTGTTAACCAAACAAGCCAATCTTTAAATACAAAAAAACCGTTGTCAAAACAAGATGCAAAAGTGGTTGAACGAGAACGCAGTTGCGGCATTCCCTGGAATGTATTAGCAAAACGATTCAACAAGTCAGTTGGTTCATTGCAAAAATCGGTTGTTCGATTGCGAGCAACACGTTTGAAGCAACTCGATATTTTATATATCAAACTTGATGTGTTTCAGAGAGATGATGCGGAAGAAGTTATATTAAGTCCGTTAGCCGTAAAGAAATTACTGCCTCCTGTTCTTTTAATTGACCCATTGCATTTTGGTTTTGATTCTGAAATGCAAGTTCAAACGAATGAAACGGCAATGGTTTCTGCAATGCACTTGTTAAGACGTAGAGCGAAACTCAGCATACAACAACTGCCATATTCGCCAAAAGTCGAAGTTATAGATCGCATCGAAACAGATTTGCGATGGTCCTATTTGCTGCAACAGCAGTTGGTGTTGTTTGCAATTCAACCATGTATTGCTGTCGCAATTCAACACATTGGTCGACCATTGCATGAATTGCCGCCACTTGAAGTAATCGGAATTATTAAAGAAGTTATTTCAATTGCTAGCGACTCTTGTGTTTCGCTTGACCCTTCAAAAGGGCAATCTACAATACGAACACCTGCTGCGACACTGGATAGAACGTTGTCAAAATCAAGTACATTAAAAGTTCAAGACCGCGCAGCAACTCGTTTGAAAATTCCATCTATTAAACTTCCCTTTAAACACCTAGTTCCATGGAGTTACTTAATCCCAGATAAGGAGCAGAGCGGAATTTTTGCAATGCACCTTGGTTGGAAGGGCTATCCGAAAACAGTAGATGAAATTTCTATTGAACTAGGAAAAAGTTCAAACTGGGTACGTAGACAAATGTAATATAGAATGGCAAAAAAAAACGGCTTGAACATTTTAATGTCCAAGCCGTTTTGTTGAAAATAATAAAACTTAACGTTTTGAGAACTGGAAACGTTTACGTGCGCCAGGCTGACCTGGTTTTTTCCGTTCAACACGACGTGGGTCACGACTTAGGTACCCGTTTGATCGTAATAGACTTTCAAGGGATGGATCATATTTAGCAAGGGCGCGGCTAAGTCCTAAAATAATTGCGCCTGCTTGGCCGGTGTAACCACCACCATTTGTATTTACATGAACATCAAGCGAGCTATTTGTATTTGTTTTTTCAAGAATTTTCAAAACATTTTGGTGGTCGCGTAATTCAGTGAAATATTCAGTGAGGTCCTTCTTATTTACAATGAATGAGCCAGTTCCAGGGCGGATTCGAACACGCGCAACAGCAGCTTTTCGACGTCCTGTTCCCCACCACCAATGACCATCTTGAGGAGTAGTCTTTGGCGCGGATGCTGTTTTTGTTTCTGGTGCTACTTCTGTCACAGTTTTAACTGCTACTGGAGCAGGAGTTGTTTCAGTTACTTCAGCGGCCGCTTCAGTAGTAGTCTCGTTAGTTTCTGTTGTAGATTGGTCTTCGGTCATTGTTGTTCGTAAGCTCTTGGAGCTCCTCTTGAGAACTTGTTAATGAAGTTGCAAACGTTAGCAACTTCGAAATTACATCAGCACGCAAGTGCTTCTGGTTTTTGATTTGCATGTGGGTGCGTATTGCCCGCGTACACTTTAAGTCGGCGGAACATATCACGGCCCAATTTTGTTTTTGGAAGCATTCGTCGAACAGCTTGCTCGATAATTCGCTCAGGGTGCTTTTCAATCATGTCGCTGTATTTATGTGCTTTCAAACCACCGGGGTAGCCACTGTAAATTAGCTGTGTCTTTTGCTCGAATTTCTTGCCAGTCATTTTGACTTTTTCAGCGTTCGTTACGATGACAAAATCACCAGTAAGAACATGCGGAGTCCACTCAGGACGATGCTTTCCCATGAGGTGCGTAGCAATTGTGGTCGCCATACGACCGAGAGTTTGACTTTCAGCATCAACGAGGCGCCAATTTGGCTCGACTTCACCTTGTTTTGCAAATGTAGTTTGACGTGGCATAATCTAGATTCCTTCTGTGCCCTCATAACAATAGGGCGAACATGGAAATGTACCGAAAATCGCGCATTTTGTCAACTCAACTGATGGTATTATTCGTGGATGAAGCAACATAAAGCACCTCTGGTTAAGGCAACTTGGGTTGGTATTACGCTACTCGTTCTTGGCACGGCTTTCATGCAAGCAATGCCTGAAAAAGTTAATAAAAGCGATTCTAGCGATCCAACGGGGCTTGTAATGGCTCAACTACAGGCAGAATATTTACTTGGCGTTGCGGATTTGCTCGATTCGACCGAGGAGATAGCCGCTCAGGCGTTTCTTCTCGATGTTGGCACAGTAGGGCAAAGACAAAGATATATGGCATTTATGATTGCACTTGGCGATCCAGAAGGAGCAAAGGCATCTGCTCTCAAAATGCATATTGAGTTGAAAGAAGCAAATTTGGAGCTCACCGAGCAGGAATCAAAAACGCAGGACGCGTTAAACCAATTAGCAGATGGATCCCCTAGCCCAAGCGATAGTCAATCTTTGCAAGAAGAATTGGGTTGGTTTGGAACGTTGGTCGAGGCGGATGCACAGCAACGACAAGTATTGAATAGTGCAGCAGGGAAAAAAGTGCTCTACGCTGGTTCGATTTTTTTATGCATCGTCATTGCATCAATTGCCGGATTTATTGGTTTGCTCGTTTTCATCGTTCGAGTAATTAACTGCAAAGTGCAAACGGGAATGGTCAAAGGAGAAACACGACACGGCATATACGCTGAAGTATTTGCAATTTGGTTACTTTTGTTTTTTGGTTTGATGCTTGGAGCAGGGGTGCTGGGCGCAGCAATTTCTAAAGACAACACCACGATTGCAATGTTGTTTTCTCTGGTAGCATTTTTTGCAAGTTTAAGTGCTTTGTCATGGGCACGATACCGCGGTAACTCGTGGCTGCAAATTCGCACAGATATCGGGTGGACTTCTGGTGCTGGGTTCTTTAAAGAATTATTGTTTGGAATTGCCGGGTATGCGATGATGCTTCCATTTTTGTGTATTGGCATATTTTTAACGCTACTTCTCATGCTCATTCAAGGCACACTTGCAGGTGGTACTGGCGGCGACGCATTCGGTGGAACAGGCGGAGGCGCACACCCTATTGTGTTAGAAATTGCCAATGGCGATTTACAGTTACGAATTCTTCTCGTTGTATTGGCTGCGATCGCGGCTCCAATTGTTGAAGAGACAATGTTTCGGGGTGTGTTGTATCGACAGCTACGAACATCGATGAAACGATTTGGCTTTGCATTAAATGTTGCGATAAGTCTGCTACTTACATCATTTATTTTTGCGGCTATTCACCCTCAGGGTTGGGTTGCAATTCCTGCGCTGATGGGAATTGCAGTCGGAATGAATATGATGAGAGAGTGGCGGGGAAGTTTGATTCCATCAATGGTTGTCCATAGTATGAGCAATGGGATAGTCACTTCTATGATGCTCATTTTTTTTAGTTGAAACTTGCTTAGTTAAAACTAAAAAATTCCAATGCGGTTGTCGGATTAATGAACACTTAGTGTCGGTCTATCTTGTGTTGTATTTCCAGCAACAGAAACAAAAGTAGTGCAAACAGCATCAAATGCATTTGACATTATTTCGTTTATTTCCCAGTTTTTCATAGGTTCACCAGTGTCAGCAGCAATACGCATGTCTGGATGAATTGGAATCGAGCCGAGGTAATTTAAATTCATTGCGGAAGCCATTTGTTCGCCTCCGCCTCGACCAAAAATATCGTATTCCTTGCCATCATCGGCGACAAAGTAAGACATATTTTCTACGAGTCCTAAAATTGGAACTCCAAGTTGCTGAAACATTCGTACAGCTCGTCGTGCATCGTCTTGTGCAACTACTTGCGGTGTGCAAACTATGACAGCACCTGAAAGTGGTAACAATTGTGCAAGTGAAAGCGGTACGTCGCCAGTTCCTGGTGGCAGGTCAACGATTAAATAATCAAGATCGCCCCATTTTGTCTGAGTCGCAAGTTGGCTAAACGCACTGTGAGCTCGAGGTCCCCTCCAAATTAATGCTTTATCTGGTTCGACAAGTTTTCCTATGGTCATCGCTTTAATGCCATGAACTTCAAATGGCAGAAGAAAATTACCTTCAGCGTGTGATTCCTCTCGGTGCAAGCCGAGCATTGTTGTCATTGAAGGTCCATAAATATCTCCATCAAGCAGACCGACCTTGTGGCCTTGTCTTGCAAGCCCAACCGCAAGTATTGTTGATATTGTAGATTTTCCAACTCCGCCTTTACCCGCACCAACTGCGATAATTTTTTTAACGTTAGGGAGCGGATTTGTTTCATCCCGAACACGTTCGTTGGCGCTGCGAGTATCTGCAACAAACGTGACTTCGATAGCACCGACATGCTCTTGGCATTCTTGGCTGGTAGTTCGAATTGCTTGTTCAATTTGTTCGGTGAAGCGTATTTGCATTGGACTGTCAGCGGCAATTAGTTCAATTTCGATTGAAATTGCATTGCCTTCTGTTTTAATATCTTTGACCATGCCTGCAGTAACAATGTCCTTCCCTGATTCAGGATCGATGATAGTGCCAAGCGCTTTACGTAGATTTGATGGTTGTAGGGCCATTATTACCTTTCTTCTCTGGAATATGGCATTATATGGTTTAGATGACCGTTGTACCTCTAACTAACAAAAAAAGGAATTCTCTATGAAATTTTTGACAACTACAGCAGTCGCAACATTCGTTTTTGGTGGGTTTGCATTTAGCGCACCCCCGGCAGACGATTTGCTATCTGGGCCAACGATTGAAGAAGAAACAGTAACGAACGAAGAAATGGTTACAAGGAAACTTCAAGAGTCTGGTAAAACAAATAAACTTCAATCACAAAAAACGCAGAAAACTTGGATGCTCGCACTTGACTCAGTTGGGTTGAGCGAAGAACAAAAAGGCAACGTGAAACTTTTAGTCATTGAATTAAAAAACGCACAAAAAGAATTTCATACTTTACATGGCAAAGAAGTTGCAAAACTTCGTACAGATGCTCGTGCAGCAAGAAAAGAAGGTTCAGCTTTGTCAGACATTTCAAGAACAAGGTTGCTTGAGTTGATGGAATTTGCACCAGACATTGTCGAGCATCAAGACAAAGTGTGGAAATTGTTAAGTGCAGATCAACAAAAAACATTTCAAATTAATTACCAAAATCTATTAGATGAAGAGGCTAAACGCAGTTTAGAAAAAAAGGAGAATAAAAGTCAGCTTGAAGCAAAAGACAAAGATAGCCGCGGGCTTTCTCCGAAGGATCCAAAATTCAACAATCGCGAAAACAAGCCAGAAGGCGACAGAATAGACCGCAGGGGCGATTCAATCGACGATGCTTCGCTGCGTCGAATTAAATTTTTAAGAAGATTACAACAGTTAGAAAACGAAAGTTAATTTTCGGTTACTCAGTTACTCGATCACTTGGAACACGACCGCTTGAAACTCGGTCGTTTTCTTTCGCAGGGTTTTTTCTAGTTGAGTGAATGTTAGTAGCATCTACTCCTTGATTTTTTGTTCTCAGGGTATCAAGGCTATTCTGCGGTTCTGAAAGACCATACTGCGCCGAAGGACATGATGGCAAATCTGTTTCAACAGCGATTCCTTGCATAGAATTGCACCACGCTTGTTTTAGCGCTTGGAGTAACTGGAAATAATGTTTGTGTTTGTCATCGAGTTCATTCCATTCTGATTCTTCACTAAAACTGTATGAATCCCATAAAATAATTCCTTGGATGCGATGCTGCACGCCACTTTCATCTATCCAACTTGCCTGTAAAGCGGCATTTGCTTTACGCAAAAACACATCATCTGGAATAAATTGCGAATGGTCGCCATGTTGTCCTGTGAATCTTGGAGATGAAAAAACATAAACAGGAATTTTGCCATTTGCCAGTTTCAATACTTTTTCGATATGGCTTCTTGTTTGCTCAAGTAGTTCGTTGTTCGGATTGCCATTGTAAATGTCAGGGTATAGGGCTGCGGATTGCGATGTGAGTGCCTGAAAAGATAAGCCGCACTCTGTCCATACTGGGCCTGAACTTCGAAGTGAAGGTAAGCCCCAATATCCCCATTGTGCATTTGGATGAACTTGTTTTGCGACTTGAGCACCCTCGATATAAACAGTTAATATTTCTTGAAGGGTATCTTTATCTAGATTTTTGTCTGAAAGTTCTTTCCACCACGGTTGCTCATAATCCAAAACAATCGGACCGCAGTAATCGCTTGAAATTGTCTCACGCACCCAATTTGTAAATTGATTGATATTACGGTCAGTAATTTTACCTGAAGCATCGGTGTCAACACCACCATGATATGCAAGCGGGACTCGGGTGATTCCTTCGAATGTGGTGTAAGAAATCGTATTTTTACCTTGGTTACCAGCAGTCCACTTTATCGCGTTGTAAATTTGGAGATTCCATTGCGCGTGAACAACTTTAGAGGAAGAAATTGCGACAACGAACGAAATTAAGACTGTAGGATAGGTAAACATGTCTATAGTTTTATCATATCGAGAGATATTTAGCGAGCGGAAAGTAGCGTGTTGCCGATAATCACAGGATAGTATTGAATTATGGATAGAGCAGATATTTACCTAGAGATTATTGCGGAGCAGCCAATATTATTGGCTCCTTTTGCCCTATTGATTTTCATATTTGCAGCCACCCCATCGGACAAAAAACTATTTATTTCGTTGGTGATTTTGGTGCCATGGTTGACGGTTGCTCGGTGCGAAGATCTTGGGCCAATTGCATCAACTGCAAAACTTACATCTGGTGTTGCGTACTTAATCGTTGCAATTTCAGCGGCGATGTATCCAGGACCTAAGCGATCTATTCCTGCAGTGGTTTGGCTATTTGTAATTATTGCATTTGTTAGTATTTTTTATGTGATGACAACAGAGGGTGTTGCAAGAGCATTGGTCATGCGATTGCAATGGACTTGCGTAACAATTGCGGGTGTCTACACCGCAAGAATGGTTGTGAGTTACTCAAACCTTACGTACATACTTGACGCACTTACTTTGGGTTGTATTTTCGCGTTGGCGCTGCCAGTATCAGCTTATTTGATAGATCCAGTCGCGTCATTTTTGAAAGGGCAGGGGCGATTTGAACCGTGGGGAGCTAATTCAAATCAAATTGGTATGTTGTTCGCACTTGCAACCCCATTATTCGCGTATGCGCTTATGACGCTTAAAAAAGATTCGCTTAAGCCATTATTGATGTCGGCTTTGATTGCAACAATCGGCATGTCGGTCTTGACAGCAAGTCGTCAAACCATTTTAGCAATTGCTCTTGTTATGTCTCCTGTGCTTTTTGTGCTAATCAAACGACCCATTATTTTGATTCTCCTTTTAGCATTTGGTCTTGGTGGATTAGCACTTATAATTTCGATGACTGAGACTGCAGAGTTCGATCGTTTGGGCTCACTTGAAACGGGCCGTTTGGATATCTGGTCCGCGTATTTTACGGAAGTCTTTCCAAAGCGACCAATATTTGGGCTTCTGGGTACGAGCGGTGAATCTTTTGAAAAATCAATGAACGAAGTTGGAATGCACCCGCATAATGCTTGGTTATATTGGATGTATTTGGGCGGCCTTTCGCTTGCGCTACCAATGTTATTTTTGGCCGTCTATTCGTCGTATTGTGGTATTCGAATTTGGAAATTACGAAAGTATCTTCCAGGCACACCACTCCTTTATAGCATTTTGGTGATGTTGCTTTTGACGATGTATTTCCAAGGATTGTTTAACCAAGTTGTATATTGGCCAACGTATACATGGTCGTTTTTACACGTGGTGCTTTCTGCGCTCTTTATTTGCATTTGGCACGACATTAAAAACGGAAACTTTAGTGAAGCACTTTATGATGACACGGTGACATACGACTATGAAGAGTATGCGTTAGATACAGTTGAAGATTTTGAAGACTTCGACTCTTTAGGTCAGCGCCCGACTAGTTGAAAACAGAGTCGTTGTAAGCCTTGTCGCTCATTTTTCGTGAAGAGGAACCACCAACTTGCAAGTAGATATGCCAAGCTATAAATACAGACGCCCAAAATAACGCCGTTCCAATTTAGAAGTTCAGTTTCTGAAAAATAATCTGCAGAAAATAGTGCGGGAGAAACTGCAACTGCAATGATAAATGGTCGGATCGCGGGTCGAATTATTTTTTTGTACGATAACCCAACGCTTGCCGCTGTTACTTTTGGCATGATGACTATGTGGAAGATTAGAAGCACGGCGGTGTATGCGACCGCCACTCCAATGTAGTTTTGGTCTTCTGGTAGAACGACAATGAGAAGAATGGACAAAATAGGATTGCAAATGCCACCAGCGAAAATATACGGTGCATATTTTCTGATATGTCCAGCGCCATAAAATAATTTCATCCAACCGTCAGACACAGCTCTGCACGCTAAACCGAGAACCATTATTTTTACAAGGATTTCAGTGGGCGGCAACATCAATTCCGGGTTTTCCAAACTTCTTCCGACCCACATTCTTAGAAGTGGTTCTGCGATGATAAACACGACAACCATTGCGGGGAACGCAACGAAACTTAACATTCTTGTACTGTGCCGAAACATTTGTGTTAGCCCAGTATTTTCCTCAGAGGAACTTAATCTTGCACTTACAGAGTCAAGACCAAAAGTTATACCAAGCGACATCATTCGAATGTAACTGACTAACCGCAGCGCAAGCGAGAAGATTGCAGTTCCTACAAGACCAAAGAATAAGTTCATTATGACATTAGCGAAAGTTTCATGCAAGTTCATTGCAATAACAACTCCGCTGTTCCATCCGAACGTTCCTGCTATTTTTTTCATTGCTTCAGGAGTAGCGCCACGAAT
Organism: Phycisphaerae bacterium; assembly: GCA_018701395.1. GTDB lineage: Bacteria > Planctomycetota > Phycisphaerae > Phycisphaerales > SM1A02. Next base: position 37,828 of record JABIWU010000025.1, read on the forward strand.
TGTTGGGATCATTCGTTTGTCAACAAAAATTACGCCAGCAAGAAGCAATAAAGTACTTAATACATTGACTATCAGGACAATGTTTCCAAAGAGGATGAGTCCTTGGTTCAAATCAGTTACTTGCATTACTAAAAAGGGGATTACAGTTGCAATTAAATAAGAACTACGACGCGCAACTGTCCACAGATTGTGCCAAAAAAATTGTTCGCGAACTACAAGCATGTTTAATACTGGCGCAAGTAAAACAATTAAACACGAGGCAAGGCCTTCGCAACCAGTAATCCATTGGGCTGGTTCTATCCACTCTTCTTTGATTTTTAAGAGTGGGATAATTGCGATGATTATTCCAAAAACGACAGCCGTTAACAGTGCAACGACAGCACTAACTTTAAAAGAGGCCGCATAACTTTCTTTAAATTTTCCATTTTCTCTTTGATGCCATGCTTCGCCAAGTTCTCGAACCATCGAACTTCGCATCATGTCTTGCAACATTCCACCTATTCCAATGGAAGAACCAACGAGAGATAAAAGCCCAAATCCTTCCATTCCAAGCCACTTGATTTGGAGAGGGACGGTGGCAATTCCCATCGCCATAGTCGATAGAAGCCTCCCATAATTGGTTGCAATGCGATAAATCCCCTTTCTAATTTCAGATGCCATTAGAGACCTTCTCCACAGTGAGTGTACGAGAAGTAGCAATGGGTTGTTCTAGTTATGTTTAAAATATCGATGCTTTGGAATAATTTCTAAAGGTATTATGATTATTGCATAATATAGAGTTGGGTCAGTTCCTGTGGGCAGTTCTAAATCGAGACAGTCCCAAAAGTGTAGCGACCGTAAAGTGGAGCAGTCTGCTATATTTCCAATAATGGAATCACCGCAGATAGAAGAAAAACCAACTATTTCCTTTCTTATGATTGGTTGTCAGCGCTGCGGTACTACTTGGACAGACGCCGCCTTGAGAACGCATCCACAGGTGTTTCTTCCCGAAAGAAAACAGTCCTATTTTTTCGATCGCAATTACGACAAGGGTATTGATTGGTATTTGGAGCGTTTTCGAGATGCTCGAAAAGAGCAAACAGCAGTTGGTGAAGTAGCGACTGGGTATTGTTTACTTGAAGCCATCCCATTTTTGGCAGAGCACTTTCCAAATACGAAACTTTTAATGGTCATGCGGAATCCAATTGACCGTGCCTACAGCAATTTTCAATCGAGGAAAATTGAAGAAGGGTGGGAAACATTTGAAGAGGCGCTCGAATCAAACGCAGATATATATGAACGAGGTCAATACATTGACCAAATTGTAAGATTGCTTGCATTTTATAAGCGAGAAAATATTTTGTTCCTTTTGCATGACGATTTGAACTCAAATGATAAGGCGTACATACATTCAATCTACGATTTTATTGGCGTCGACTCAGCGGTAGATACGCCAATGATTGGACAAATAAAGAACGCAGCTATGTATACCTCATGGAGAAAGAGGTTGCATCAACTTGGCTTGAAGTCGATTGTACGTTTAATTAGTAAATCTTGGATTGGCGATCAAATTAGAAGAAGCCGAAAGAACAAGGGGCGAGCTTATATGTCAATGAATCCAAAAACAAAAGAGAAGTTACAAAAACACTTCGCGCCGTATAACAAAAAACTTTCTACATTTCTTGGTAGAGATTTATCCAAATGGGATGAGATTTAATTCATGAAAATTGGTATTTATGTTTCTGTAATTTCTGGGCAAAAAGGATTTGAAAACAATGTGTCTGGGCATATTCAAGTACCCCTTCGAAGTATCGAAGAATTGCAACGAGCAGGGCATGAGGTACATCTGATTACGAATAAAATTGGAGAAGGGCGCTCCTTGCCGTTTTGTTTAGATGAGAGCAACATGGATATTCATTACGTTACAGATGCAAGGGAGCGAGGCGGGGTGCTTGAACGCACTGGAAAGCAAACTGGCGGGATGAGTTTCTTTCGGTTACGAAAACAAGTGCAAGAGATCAAGGCAATTTGCAAAGAGCAAAAATTAGACGTCCTTCATTTATTCGGATACAACAGAACGGCACATTTGGCAGGCGGACTTTGTTTGTTTGGTTTGAAAATTCCAGTCGTAACCACTATGTTTGGCGCAATTTTTCCTGAACGATTGTCTTTTTTGACCAAGAGACTTTGGAATCGCATTGATGCAGTCGTGACCGCAACAGAATTCGTTAAGAATAAACTTGAGTCAAATGGCATCCCAACAAAGCAAATTCGACACGGCGTTATTCGCGACCTCGTTAAAGAGAAGGGCGATTGTGAAATTCTTCCGAAGCATAGAGTTTTGTTCTGGCGAGATATGACAATTGAAAATGGAGCAGATGTTGCGCTTGCAGCATTTGAAAAAATTGCACCTATTTACCCCGATATAAGTTTCAACTTTGCTGTCCGGAAACATTGGGAACCTATTGAAGGGGTTGAAGAAGTTGAAAGCAGGATTTCAAATTTTACTGTGTACCATTTTCCATATTCAGATGGAATTACACTTCCAAAATTACTTCTTGAATCGCTTTGCGTTGTAATGCCAATTCGACAAATGAGCATCGACCCACAACTTGTTATTGCAGAAACACTTGCCTCAGGTGTTCCTATTATTACCACCAATCAAAGATCAAACCCAGAGTTCATCCAAGAGGGCGAAACGGGGTGCCTTGTACCACTTGGCGATGTTGACGCAACGACAAACGCACTTGACCTAATGCTTGCAGATCAAGAGAAACTGTTAAGAATGGGCGAAAGAGCTAAGGAAGATATCTCATCCCGGTGGAATTGGAATGGGTACGCTTCAGAGTTACTTGAATTGTACAAGAGTATTCTTAAAAAATAGCAAAATTCGCTACCTGCGAGACTCCCGTTTACATCATAAAAATGTGTATATGTACGCAGTTTTTACATCCATATAAAAGTGTTCTCTCGATTTATCATTAAATGGCTTGATTAAAGGTTGTAAAGTCTCTAAAATCGGTCGTTTCGGCACATTTTGTGCCATTTCTTGCAGAATAACGCAAGAAATGGCACAAAATGTACTTTTAACCTTTCCACTTTAGAACGGAGTTCATCAGAAATGACAACAGACAACCTCATCACCCCCCACGGCGGTACATTGGTAAACAGATTTGCTCAAAGCAACCTTGCCGAAGAAGCTGCAAATCTTCCCACAATTACCCTATCAACAAAGCAAGCATGTGATCTTGAAATGATTGCAATTGGCGCTTTTAGCCCGTTAACAGGTTTCTGTAAAAAGGCAGACTTCGATTCAATCTGCAATGACATGCGTCTTGCAGATGGCACAGTTTGGCCAATTCCAATAACTCTTGCAGTTAATGAAGACGTGAAGAACACCCTCGCAGAAGGTGGCAAAGCGGCTCTTTATCACGCAGATGGCACGTTCATGGCAATCATCGATTGCGATGAAATTTACGCTCATGACAAAGCACTTGAAATTCCAAATGTTTTTGG
>JABIWU010000003.1 GCA_018701395.1 Phycisphaerae bacterium
TAACAAGTGCAATGAGTGCATCTATTTCTTTTTGCGTGGATTCAATTTTTAAACCGTTGATTATTCCCGCCATAATCATGTTTCCAAGAAGCGGGTCCTCAAGATCGATGTGCAATCGTTTTTGAATTTTTGTTGTAGGTGAAATACCTGATTCCAACAAAATGAGTAAGTATCGCACTTGGTCCAATCTGCTCGGATTAGCCACAATTTCTCTGTCCCAAATTTCAAGTCCAACTGTTTGATCAATTGAAAGAAGGGTATCAAGGGTCCAATACCGTTGAATAGGAGTTAGGACAACTACGCCATCCTCAAGAAGTGAAACGAGCCAAGGTGTGGCACTGGTGAAATGGTACTGACGAATGAATTGCATCGTTCTCTGTAGCGAGTTGTCTCGGTCGGAAGCGGTTGCACGTCGGAGTTGTTTAGTTGTACGGTCAATGTTGTTTTTGTTTTCAGAAAGTAACGACGCGAACATTGAGACAGAGAGGTCTGTGGAGTTTGAAAGTTCGTTGACCATTTTTAAGTCAAGAGGAGTGTTTTCATCCTCAAGCGCTTGTAAGTCTGTAAGCAACAATAATTTTGGAGTTGCTTCAAGTGGGGGCCACTTTAAGAGAGTCTGCATTTGTTCTTTTTTGATGAGCCCATCAGCTAAGGCTTCGGCGATTAAATATTTTCTTGCAGTTGGAGCAAGCTGTTGAACAAGCCATGGGTCGATAGATTGTTCTTCACTGAGTTCTGCAATCCCTAGAACGGCGTGTACTTGAACATGCCAATCTGTATGTTGTGTGAATTGAGAAAAGAAAGGCCGAAGGTCTGTATCACGAAGACTTCGAAGGGCCTTAAGGTTGAGTAGGTGTTGTCCGCTTCGTTGGTTACTTGTTGCAGTTTGGAGTTGTTTAAGTGCTGCGTTTGTTCTGTCTGCAGTTGTTGAAGCAAATGCATTCGCCGTGATGGCAATGACTATATTCACAACAACTATGTTCAGTATCCGCATCGACTGATTGTAACAGTAAAGCGTAGGTTCTACCCCGTTTTTCGAAACAGGAAAGGAACCCGCCACATCCATTTGACGGGTCTTTCCCCTCTCCTCGCCTAATCCCTGATTCCATCCACGGGATAGTTTCTGCTTTATGTTGATTTATTTGCAAGTGACCGAATTGTCCACTTCAATTGGTCAATGAGTTCTCTGAGTTCAAATACTTCGTTTTTAACTTTCATATTTGTGTCTTCTTGAGCGAGCCGAGCCGAAATTTTCTTGCATGCTGCAATGACTGTAGAGTGATTGTTTCTACCCATTGCTGAAGCGAGTTCAGGAAAACTAAGATTAGTTAATTCTCTTCCAAGGTACGAAGTGAGCGATCTCCAGAAAACAATGTTTGCGGTTCTAGATTTGCCTCGTAATTCGTGAACGCTAATCCCCGACCTTACACTTGTCGCCTCGAGGATATGTTTGAATTTAATATTGGCAGAATGCGATGGTGTTGACCGCAAAACTTTTTCCACGATTTCGCTCCCAACACAATCATTCATGTTGTTGAGCAAGAGCGCGGTAGTTGCGTGGAGCATTGTAATTAAACCTTTAAGTTCACGTACAGACCCGACCGTTTGACTTGCAAGGCGATTCACGGCACCTGGAGTTAGTTCCATTTGTAGTTTTTGGGTGAGTAATTCGATGATATGCAACCGAGTTTCGCGATCTGGCTGGGTGATTTCGACAACTAGTCCCGCAACAAAGCGGTTTGCAAGCGCATTATTTAGCTTTTTAATTAATCGCGGTTCCTCATCAGAAGCTAAAACAAGTCTAGCCCCCCTTAATCCAGCAGCATCAAGTGTGTGGAGCAACTCTTCTTGTGTTTTGATTTTGTTTTTTACAAAGTGCACGTCATCAATTGCGAGCAAATCGAGATGTCGATACCTATTTCTGAACCGATCAAATTCGCCGAAGCGAGAACTTTGAATATATTCATTTGTAAATTGTTCTGCAGTAACGTATCGAACTTTGCTCGATGTAGTTCTCGCAGTATGCTTGCAAATTGCTTGCAGCAAGTGTGTTTTGCCTACGCCATTTCCACCATGAATAAACAGCGGAGAAATGGCATGACCGCTTACGTTGGTGATTTGTTTTGATGCAGCGTAGGCAAGTTGATTGCAAGTGCCGACAATAAAATTAGTAAAACTTAACAGTTGATTTTTCCCGCCCTTTTTTGGGTGGGAAGTTGCTGTATTTGATGCAGGAGTTTGCTGTGAAACTACTTCTTTTTGTTCTTGATTTATCGTGTACGTAATAAGAACTTCTTTTCCGTACATCGTTTTTGTTACATTTTCAATTGGTGACGAATAATTTTTCTTGATCCAGTCAAGATTAAGTTGCGTTTGGGCTTCTATCACAACGTTGGATGATTCGATTGTTATTTTAGTATGAGCCAACCACATGTTGTAAGGTCGCGTGCCAATGGTACCTTCGAGCTTCTCTCTATAGAATTGCTCAGTGGACTTTTTTGATGGTTGGGACATTGACAAGAAACCTATCCAATTTGCAATCGGAAGAGAAAGTAACAATTAAATGATTCCGTTCGACTTCCGCCCCCCGATGTTTCCCCGATTCCCCCGGATTTCCCTGAAGCGGTCTGCTCGTCCGTGTGCAGTCAGCGAAGAATAGCGAAATGTGAAATAAGCGGGACGCTGCTTTTCAATAATCCTGTTGGTTCTTGTCGCTTGAGGATGCGTAACTCTAGTGATTTCCTTGCTCAACGCTCGTGAAGAAAAAATTTATATTTGTCAAAACGACAATTGTCAACAAACTGTGGACAACTTCATGACAACTTTTTTATCAAAGTTAATCTCTGTTTTATTTTTTTAAAATTCCACTTTTTGTACAATTTTTTTGCAGGTATATTTTCACTATCCACTGCAAGTGTGACGCGAGAAAATGGAAGTTCAGAAATTTGGTTTGCAATATGTTGCATACAAGCGTTCCCGAGATTATTTCCACGGGCTATTGGGGATAATCCGACGTATGCGAGCTCGCTCTGTTTCATTTTTGGAAATGAATTAAGCAAAATAACGCCAATTTTTTTGTTCTCAAGTTCTGCAATAGACCAGAGTTGCATGCTTGTTGGGTCGGCACCCCTGTGCCCATCGATGATGTCCTGCACAGCGCGAAGGCCGTGTATGTTTGGGCAATCTAGCGAATTGACATAGGTTTCTTCAAGGATGGTGCCGAGAAGTTCATCGTCTTCTCTGGTTAGGGGCGTGAAGGAGAGTCCGCTTGGTATTTTGATTTGTTTGGCATGCTTTGTTTGTTCCAAGAAATGGAGGACGGCAAGTTTACTAAAACCAGTTTGGACAAATGCTTGCGTAAGGAGGCAGTCACTTGTCTGGATGACTGTCTGGGCAAGCGTTACTCGACAACCGTGCGGATGTTGAATTGCTTCATTGAGTAACGCGGTAATTTGGGGTATTTCTTGCTCGCATGCAAGTGGTGAAGCGAGGAGCGTCACGGTTGCTCCAGGGTTGTACAAAAGTAGGACGATTAAGTCGGAATTATTCGAATTTCCAAAAAATCGATACGTACCCTCCTGACGAGTTTTTAACGAACTGAGCATAACTTTGCCACGCTCAGCATTACCAAGCAAGGTCGTTGTTGCATCAAGGTGGCTATTCTTCTCAAGAAGCATCACATAATCGTATCCTACTGCTAGAATATACGCCCTAAGGAGATGCATTAAATGCGATTACTTTTATCAGCTCTAGTACTCATCGTTCTTTCCTCAGTTATTCAAACTGGGCATGGCTATCCTAAAGCTACAGATAGAGCAGAGCGTTGGCAATTACGCCTCGACACAAATGACCTGAGTTACTATCGCGACAAAAAAACTGGCGAGGGGTACTGGGTTCTTGTCTATGAAGTTACTAACGAAACGAACAAAGACAGAAATTGGATTCCAAATTTTGAGTTGACGACTGACAGAGGTGAAATTATCTCTGATGGCGAAAATGTTCCTCGGCATGTTCAAATGGCAATTCTTGATACGTTTGGCGATCCACTTATGGTGGCACAATCGCAAGCGAGCGGTTCACTTCTGCAAGGAGAAGCCTATGCGATTCGAAGTTTCGTTGTTTGGAAAGCAGGACCAGAACATATACCTGGCTACGAGCCTCTTCGAGAAATTCAAGTGTTCGCAAGCGGTGTCAGCGGTGATACTGCTGAAGTACAGAACCCAATAACTGGCGAGAAGAAAAAATTACGCAGAGTTATCCAATTCTCTTGGTTTGTTAATGGTAACTATGATGCTATTTTGCTCAAGCCATTGCCTGCTCGCCCAGTGGATGGTGGGACTTCAGTTCGTAGGTTGGATACAAATGAAAAATCGGATATCGGTGGAGATGCCGTAAAAAGAAAGTGGATTTTTCGTTAAATCAACTGCAAAGGCCCCAGGCAAAGGGGTTGAATCAACCCCCTTTGATTGGTACAATACGGGGCTCCCGTATGTTGCGGGATGTTATTAAGGAGTATTGCTGTGGCCCATAAAAAGAGTGGTGGATCAACCAACAACGGACGCGATTCAAACCCGCAATATCGTGGCATTAAGCTGTATAGCGGAGAAACCGCTAAAGCAGGCTCCATAATCATTCGTCAGTGCGGAACGAAGTTCAAAGCTGGCTACAAGGTAAAACGCGGTAATGATGACACGCTGTTCGCTCTCGAACCAGGATTGGTTCGATTTCGTGGACGATTCGTTGACATTATTCCAAGCGACGCAGATGTTCCACAGTTCACCGCTGTGTAATTAGCGATCGCTCCGCAAACCAATTAATCTCATGTTAGTCGATCGAGCCCGAATTTTTGTTCGCAGTGGTAAGGGTGGCGATGGCTGTATGAGTTTTCGTCGGGAAAAATATATTCCAAAAGGTGGGCCAAACGGCGGCGACGGTGGTGATGGCGGGGATGTTATTTTAGTTGGCGATGGTTCCATCGATACGCTATTGTCATTGACACACAAGCCACATTACCGTGCTGGACACGGAATTCAAGGTAAAGGCAGCCAGATGCATGGCGCCAACGGGGATGACAAAATTGTCAAGGTTCCTCTTGGAACTCTTGTTACTGACGAAGATACTGGCGATTTGCTCGCTGATATTTCGGAAGAAGGGCAGGAACTCATCGTTGCAAAAGGCGGAAAAGGCGGTTGGGGAAATGAACATTTTAAATCCGCTACGAATCAAGCACCAAGAGAAACAACAAATGGTGAGTTAATCGAGGAACATATTCTTCGTCTTGAATTGAAACTGATTGCAGATATTGGATTAGTTGGAATGCCCAATGCTGGGAAGTCGACTCTGCTTTCATCGATCTCTGCCGCTCGCCCTAAAGTTGCTGATTATCCATTCACGACATTGCAACCTCATTTAGGCATTGCTGAACTAGACATAGATAGACGATTGATAATTGCAGATATTCCAGGGCTCATTGAGGGTGCTGCAGATGGTGCAGGTCTTGGGCATCGATTCTTGAAACATATCGAACGCACAGGCGCGCTTCTTCACTTAGTAGATGTAATGCCAATTGATGGCAGTGACCCAGTTTCAAACTATAGGACGATTCGCGATGAGTTAGAACGGTATTCTTCGGAACTAGCTGCGAAAGATGAAATAATCGTGTTGAACAAAATAGATTTACTTTCGTCCGCTGTTAGAGAGTCAAGTATTGAAACAATTGCAGCGGAACTTCAACTTGATCCTGTTATTACATGCTCTGGTGCGACCCGCGAAGGTATTCGCGATGTTCTTGAGCACTGTTGGGCATTAGCCAAGATATAATTAGTTATACTTAACTGGTACAGGAGTATCATGCGTAAAAAAGTTTTAGTTTGGCTATGCTTTATTTTCATTCCGGTAATATTAATTTATGCAGTCTGGATTGTTGTCGCAATAAATCGCTCTGCAACGATTAGCGTTGACTATATTGCAAAAATAAATAAAGCGACAAGTGCTGTGCCAGAAGAAGAGCGCGCTTGGCCTTTGTACAGAGAAGTTGGGATTGCCTTTAAACAGAACCCAATGCCATCTAGTGTTTTTGTCGACAACGAATTGCCTGAACCGACTTGGCCCTCAGAGGAAGGCTGGTCACATTTTGATTCGTGGCTAGAAGCACACAAAAAAAATATAAATACTATTCATATCGCAACAAACAAAACGGGTTTTGGTTTTTTAGTAAGCGATACAATCAGCGAAACAGATAAAGAACTTTGGCCAGAAAGTTTCTTTGCTCAGTCTGAAAACAAAGCAACTGGCCTTATGCTGAATGTACGCATGCCACACCTTGGTGTGATGCGGGAAATGGCACGAGCACTCTCTATTGATGCAAAGTCGGCGGCATTTTATAGCGATGCTGATCGTTGTCTACAAGATATAAGCTCGATGTTGAAACTGGGCACACATACCCGAGAGCATCCATTTCTTATTGCAGATTTAGTCTCATTTTCAATTTACAGTATTGCATTTCAAACAATTGGCGACATTCTTGAACACCAACCAAAGTTATTTTCATCAGATCAATTTGCGCTATTAGAAAATCATCTTTCTTCTCTTGATGACCAACTCAAAATTCGATTAGAAGGCGAAAGATACTTCATGTTTGATTTTCTTCAGCGGATTTATTCAGATAATGGCAGTGGCGATGGAAGAATTGTTCCACTTGCAATTGAGATGTTTCAAGCTTTAGCGGATGACGGAAACTTTTTCCTTGGCACTGCCGCTCCTCTCTCGTTTTTTTCCGCGCCTTTTATCCCATTTTCAGATATGTTGCATGCTTCTCGCAAAGAGATGCTTGCGGAATATAATAGGCGTGTTGATAAGTTAGAGTCATTAATTGGTATGCCACTATTTGAGATCAAAGAAAACCCAAGTCTGCTAGCAAATGACCACCAGCCTTCACTCTCAGTATTTGATACGTATTTCCTTGTCAATCTTTTAACGCCAGCGCTTGATAAAGCGATTATGCAAGGGGAGATTACTCGATGTAAAAGAGATGCCACTCTTGCAGTTCTATTTGCAGTTCAGATGTATACATCGACTGGCAGATGGCCAGTGGATCTTGCAAACGCTGAAACAATTGATGTGTGGAGTGGAAATCCTCTTCTTATCAAGTTGCAGGATGGTCGACCCATTATTTACTCCGTTGGTTTCAATCAAGTGGATGATGGGGGCATCCACGATAGGCGTGCTCTAAGATGGAGGAATGATTCAAAGAATGATTGGGTGTTTTGGCCAAACCCCGAGTAACATACTTTGTATGCCGATTGAACTACAAATGGAAGCGTTGCAAAAGTGGTTTGAACTTGGATCAACCTACGAAAGTTATTTAACAAGTTCTGGCGATCGCGCAATTGTTTGGCGTAACGCTAGCGAGCAAGTGCAATTCTCTGAAGAGCAAACAACGATGCTCGCAAGTTTTGTTCGCGAGATGAAAGTTATCGTCATCTCAGGCATAGGGTGTGGCGATTGCAGTGTTCAATGCCCAATGGTAGCTGCGATTGCAGCAGCTTCTTCACAAATCGATATACGATGGCTAGATAAAGACGATGCAATTGAACTTTCTAATTCGGTGCAGATTAATTTAGGCAATCGCGTTCCGACAGTTTTGTTTTTGGCAGAAGATTATGCGCTAGTGAGTGTTTTTGGGGATAGGACTCTTTCGAGGTATCGTGCACTTGCAAAAAGAAAACTCGGCAGTACTTGCGATATTCCTGGCCTTGCAACAGAACAAGAAGAATTTGATGCGACAGTACAAGATTGGCTGAATGAATTTGAACGGGTGCAACTTTTGTTACGACTTAGCACTCGCCTTCGCCAGAAGCACGGCGATTGAATTCCCTCAAGAGTTCAAATGCTTCCATCGGTGACAGCGCATTTATGTCGATGTTTTTAAGTTCTTGAACAAGTGGGCTAGGTAGATATTCAGTAAACAAACTCATTTGCGGCGCTGGCGGTTGATTGGAACTATCTGCACTCGCTTGTTGGGTGTGAACGGTTAGAGTTTCAAGTAATTCATTTGCTCGTGCGACGACTTTTTCAGGAACGCCAGCGATTTTTGCAACGTGAATGCCGTAACTTCGATCTGTTCGACCTTCTTTTATACCATATAAAAAGAGTATGTCATCTTGCCATTCACGAACGGTGACATGCAGGTTTGTAATGGCGTTGTCGCGATCAGCGAGTGTTGTTAGTTCATGGTAATGCGTTGCAAAGAGCGTCCTGCACCCTCGAGTTGCTAATTGTTCTGCAATTGCCCAAGCAAGCGAAAGGCCATCGAGTGTACTCGTGCCACGGCCAATTTCATCAAGAATAACCAAGCTTTTTTGCGTGGCATTATTCAAAATGTTTGCTGTCTCAACCATCTCAACCATAAAGGTTGATTGTCCTGCGTGCAGTTCATCACTTGCACCAACCCTCGTGAAGATGCGATCCACCATTCCAATAGTTGCTGAATCAGCGGGAACGAAACTTCCGGTGTGCGCTAGCAAAGTAATTAAAGCAACTTGACGAATGTAGGTGGACTTACCGGCCATATTTGGACCAGTAATAAGGGCAAGTGTTTCATCTAGTAGCAAGCAGTCATTTGGTACAAAAGCATCTTGCAACAATCGATCAAGAACAGGGTGTCTGCCATTTTTAATTTCAATGCGTGCATCTTCTACAAGAATTGGTTTTGTATATCCAAACAATTTTGCAGTGTCAGCAAAACAAGCAAGCGTGTCAATAGCCGCAATCGTATCAGCGTATTCTGCGATAGAAGCGAGGTGCTCAGCAATCTGCTTGCATAACTGTGCGAATAGTTCTTGTTCCCGCGACACGGCTTGTGACTCTGCGCTTAACACTTTGTGCTCAAACTCTTTCAGCTCTGGTGTTATGTAACGCTCAGCATTTTTTAGCGTTTGTTTCCTTGTGAACGAGTCAGGAACGCTTTGTGTCTGCGCGTGCGATACTTCGATGTAATAACCAAAGACTTTATTGAATCCAACTTTAAGTGTATTGATCCCCGTCGATTCTGTCAGCCCAGCTTGGTATTTTGAAAGCCAAGCGCCCGCGTCGCGTTGCAATAATCTTGCTTCATCGAGTTGCGGGTCGAATCCGTCTTGAAAAAGACCACCAACTCGCATGTGCGCGGGAGGTGAATCGATACATTGCATTTGAATCGTTTTTGCAAGAGGGACAAGGTTGCTCGAAAGTTTCTCTAAAGTACCTTGCAAAAATGAAGTCGATGGCGTGTCGAGGAGGGTGGCGAGTTCGCCGCAAACGTAAATAGATTTTCCAAGCGCCGCGATATCTCTTGGAGTGACGCGCCCCATTGAAACTCGTCCAGCGATTCGTGCTACGTCTTGGATGCAATCGAGCGTTGCTTGTGTTTTTCGTAGCAGTTCGCCATCCGCGATAAACTGAGATACGACGTCTTGTCGGCTTTCAATGGTTTTTTTGCATGAAAGTGGCTCGCAAAGCCACTGGCGAAGCAAGCGTTTCCCCATCGCTGTGTGGCATCGCTGCATGACCCAGAGCAACGACCCCTCAGTGGCATGCCCTTTCATCGTTTGTTCTATTTCAAGAGAACGAATAGTCGTAGCATCAAGCGCTACAAAAGAATCATTACGAATAATCATTGGTGGTCGAAGGTGTGACAACGCAGAATCACCAGCTTGAGTTTGTTTTAGATATGCAAGCAATGCTCCTGCAGGACCAATTCGCGCATCGCGAGGTGTTAAACCAAATCCTTCTACAGTTGTGACATTAAATTGTTTTTCAAGTTGAGCGTGGCCTTCTTCAAGATGAAATAGCCAAGAAGGTCTTGGAGTTTGCGCAACACCGAAGCGTTTTGCAATTGAAGAAAGTTGTACGTCATCTTCTTCAACGATTATTTCTGACATGCCTAGCCGTTCGAGTAAATCGCCAAGCCGGTCAATAGGACATTGCAGTAATTCGAATATGCCAGTTGATAATTCGACTATCGCAATTGAAACGGTATTGTCAACGCGTTGCATTGCACCAAGCAAGTTTGCTTTAGATTCATCAAGTAAAAATTCATCGACAAGTGTGCCTGGGGTTACGACTCTTGTTACGCCACGTTTTACAACGCCTATTGCTTCTGCTGGATTTTCTAATTGCTCGCAAACGGCAACTCGGAAACCCTGTTCAACCATTTTACGAAGGTATCCTTCGGCGGCGTGGTGAGGTACACCAGCCATGTCCATGCCATTTCCTCGTTGAGTGAGCGTTAGACCGATTGCTTTTGAAACTGTCCGAGCATCTTCATCAAACATTTCGTAAAAATCACCCATGCGAAAGAAAAGCACACATTCTGGATGTGCCTCCTTCATGGAACGATACTGTTGCATCGCTGGTGTTGACCATGGATTATTCGATGGCTTTCTCGCCTTCTTGCCAGCTTTTACCTGCGTCATATCACTATTCTACATATAATTAGCCATTCTTTAATTTGGGCCTCTTTCCAACATGTTATTTTTATTTTGTATCTTGATTGTCGTAGCATCGTTACTCGGTGGGTTTGTGCCATTGTTCGTAAAACCAACCCATAAACGGATGCAATTAGCAATGAGTTGCATTGGCGGCGTGATGGCCGGAGTAGCTGTTTTGGATCTACTTCCAGAGGCGCTCGAATTTGGTACTACTAAAATGGTAATGCTTTGGCTACTAGGGGGCTTTTTGGCAATATTTTTACTTGAGCGATTTTTACCATCCCATTGTCACGCCATTGCTGAAGACAACCACACGCAGACCTGTAACCACGAACACACGCTAACTTGGGTTGGCACATACGGCGGTTTAACACTGCATAGTGTGCTTGCAGGGGTTGCGCTTGCGGCGGCATGGAGCGCAGGGGGTTTTGAAATTGCACTCGGCGTTTTTGTAGCGATTGTTCTTCATAAACCCTTCGATGGTTTGACGCTGGTTGCAATGATGCGAATCGCGAAAGTTGGAAAAACAAAAACGAAAATTGCAAATGTTGTTTTTTCATTTGGAGTTCCAATAGGTGTATTGTTGTTTCAAATCGGAGATGAAGTAAGCCACCAAGCAATTGCAGCGGCACTGGCATTTTCTGCGGGTATGTTTCTTTGTATTTCGCTGAGTGACCTTCTCCCAGAACTTCAATTCCATGGGCATGACCGATTTAGTTTGACATTCGCCTTGATACTAGGATTGAGTATTGCTTGGGGTATTTCTTCATTGCATTCCCATTCAGAACCGCACGAACACACAGATAATTCCGCTATCCTGCAGGAATAATAATATGACACAGACAACACCAAATTACAAAAAAACGCTAAGCCTCCCCAAAACAGCATTTCCGATGCGAGGCAATTTAGCGCAAAACGAACCGCAATCCGTAAAGCGTTGGGAAAAGGAAAAGTTATACGATTCCATTCAAGCATCGCGAGTTGATGCCGAGCGATTTATATTTCATGATGGCCCGCCGTATGCAAACGGTTCTATTCACGTTGGCCACGTACTGAATAAAGTTCTAAAAGACATCGTTGTCCGAACTCAGGTGATGTCTGGAAAAAATTGCCCGTATACACCGGGTTGGGATTGCCATGGTTTGCCAATAGAGCATAGAGTCATGACAAATTTGGTTGAATCGGGAAAAATAGAAAAACTAAAAACGCTTGAAGATGACGCAAGGCGAATCGCAATTCGAAGAGAGTGCAAGAAGTACGCTCAAAAATTTGTTAAATCGCAAACTGTTCAGATGAAAAGTTTATTAACATTGGCGGATTATGATGATCCTTATCTAACAATGCATCCAAAGTATGAGTCTTCTGTTCTTGAAGTCTTTGCGGACCTTGTTGAAACAGGTCTCGTCTATCGGCAATTAAAACCAGTGCATTGGTCAATTGCAAATGAAACCGCACTTGCCGAAGCAGAACTGGAATATTATGACAGAGAAGACCCGTCAATCTATGTTCTTTTTGATGCTGTAGACAAAGACGCTGTGGCAAACGCTTTTGGTGTTTCGCTTGACCAAACACCATCCTTCCTCATCTGGACAACAACGCCTTGGACGCTTGTTGCAAATATGGCGATTACAGTCTCGCCTCGTTTTGAATACGCACTTGTTCGTCTTGGTGACCGTGTAACAATAATTGCTAGTGAATTACTTGAAAAAGTAGCGGGTATTACAAACACAATTCCAGAAGTTATAGGGGTAGTTAAAGGCGACTCTCTCGTTGGTTTGAACTATGACCACGTATACTGCGACCGAACTTGCCCAATTATAAGTGGTGATCATGTTACCCTTGAAGACGGAACCGGCTTAGTTCACACTGCTCCTGGGCATGGCACAGATGACTATATTGTTGGGCTAGCGAATGATTTGGAAATCTATTGCCCAGTAAAAGCAGACGGAGTTTATGATGAAACGGTTCCTGCATTTTTATCTGGGTTGTCCGTTTGGGATGCAAACGAAGTGGTAGTGGATAAATTAAATGAAACGAATCATCTTTACTTTATGTCGATGTATTCGCATAGTTATCCGCACGATTGGCGAAGCAAGACACCTGTCATTTTCCGTTCGACTGAACAATGGTTTGTTGCTGTAGATGGCGAACTTGAATCAGGAAAAACATTAAGAGCGATGGCCCTTGATGCGACTGAAAATGATATTTCCTTTGTTCCTGCATGGGGACAAAATCGAATGCGGGGAATGCTAGATTCAAGGCCTGATTGGTGTCTTTCAAGACAGCGAGCATGGGGTTTGCCGATCCCCGCATTTGTCCAGAGCGATGGTTCTGTTTTACTTACCTCTGACACTGTACGGGCAATCGCAAAAATATTCGAAGAACACGGATCAGATGCTTGGTTCGCACAACCACCTGAAGTGCTGCTTGTGCATTGGGAAAATCCTGATGGCATTGATCTTTCTTCACTTGAAAAAATGCACGACATTTTCGATGTTTGGTTTGAATCAGGTACATCTTGGTACGCGGTCATGCAAGCGAGATCTCAGGGATACCCAATTGATTTGTATTTAGAAGGCAGTGATCAACATCGTGGTTGGTTTCAATTGTCGATGTTGCCAGCACTTGCAACAACAGGTGTTTCGCCATTTAAGACAGTGCTAACACACGGTTTCATGGTTGCCAAAGATGGCAAAAAAATGAGCAAGAGTGGCGGGAACGCATTGAGTGTTGAGGAACTTCTCAAAGATTTCGGCGCCGATGTCTGCCGTTGGTGGGTTGGCTCACTTGCTTATGAAAACGATGTCAAAGTTGACATGTCGTTTTTTGAAATCGCCGCTGAGAGTTATCGTAAAGTACGAAATACATTGCGTTTTTTGCTTGGCAATGTCGGCGTTGTTGCAGATGTTGAAATTTCATCAACATCAATAGATGGCTGGGCTCTTGGTGAACTAACGAAGATGGAAACAAAAGTCATTTCCTCTTTACATCGATATGAATTCCGAGTTGCACAACAAGCGTTGTACGATTTTTGTAACGACACACTCTCGTCTATCTACTTAGCAACAGTGAAAGACCGATTGTATTGTGACGCGGATAATTCTGATAGACGATTGCAAACTGCTGCAACAATGCGAATCATCTCGGACACGCTTATTCGATTACTTGCACCTTTTATGCCTCACACTGCAGACGAAGCATGGCGAGCATTACAAGGCGAAGAGGCAGGAAGCGTGCACGTGCAGCAGTTCGCAGCCACTTCATATCCTCTTGATTCAAACTGGGCAGATGTTCTTGCTGTTCGAGATAAAGCATTAAAAGCTCTTGAAGAAGCGAAGGGCACTGGCATTGAAAATTCACTTGATGCTGGCTTAGTTGTTCCTGCATCTCTTACAAACATCGACAGTTGCGACCTTGCGGATCTTTGCGGCGTTTCACGCGTCAAATTCGAGGGCGATAACGTTCTAGTTGAAGATTTACGCGAAGAACCACGGTGTGACCGTTCTTGGAAGCGTGATGGCACCGTCAAACTACGATCTGATGGTGGAATGTTGAGCGATCGTGATGCGAAAGCTGTTGGTGTCGAGTAAACTTCCCACCTATGATAGAATTTTTACCTCAAATATCGTTCGAAGAATTTGCAAAACTTGATTTGCGAGTAGTGACTGTAATCAAAGCTGAATTGCACCCAGATGCCGACCGGCTTTTAAAATTGCAAATAGATGATGGTACCCCCGAAGGCCGCCAAATTTGTGCTGGTATGAAAGCATGGTATGCACCAGAAGAACTTGAGGGAACGCAAGTTGTAATTGTTGCAAATCTTGAACCACGAAAAATTCGCGGCGAACTCAGTGAAGGCATGGTCGTTGCTGCAACTCGCAGAAATGGCGAAGACGCAGAAGACGTAGCCGTTCTTCGATGCGATCGCGAGATGCCAGCGGGTTCAAAAGTCAGTTAAGTTATTAGTTAACTTCAGTAGTGGTTTCATCTTGATCGTCGCCGCCTCGTGGTCCACGCTCAAAGTTATGCCGCTGAGCAAGTCGCTCAAATGAGAATACATCGCTAATTCCTGTAATACCACCAAGTTCATCATACGCAAGCATTGTTTGAAGAATCGCAGAAGTGCCAGTTGTAAAGTCAGTGGCAAGTTCTTTTGATGCTGGAGTTGTACTTGTGATACGAACGAGCACGAGTGCCATATTTTCGTTTGATGGAACAATGAAAATTTGCTTTTCAATAGGCAGGGATGCAACAGGAGTATCCATCGGTAAGCCAGTCGAGCGGTTAGTAATCGTTCGAATTGTTTCACTATCTACTTGTTCAAGTGATGGAATTGTTGAAACCATATCGGAAATTTGTTGTCCAACGGCAAGTCGTTGAATAACAGTTTGTGCCATTAGAGGGCGGGCTGTTGTTGGGTCAAGTATTGCTGGGACACCTGTGTCTACCATGGATACCGAACGCGCTTGGTTAACTGCAGTGTTGTACTTGATAGATGCAGCGAGCAAACCATCTTCTCGAGCAAGTTGTTCGATAAGGTCTGTTTCCGCTTGAAGTGCTTCCCAGCGAGCAATACGGCCGAGGTCGTATGAAACAGCATCTTTAACTTCATTTACAGAATGGGGCCTTCTCGTTGGATCGGTGTCTGTAAGTCGAAAGACGACTAAATCGCCATCTGCAGTTTCATACATTGAACTGGAAACACCTTGTTGAATTCGGTAAACCCCTTCGCTACCAAACTCTTTTGCTGAAGAAACAAGTGATTGTAGATTTACGGGAATGCCACCTTGGTTGACTACTTGCATCGAGCCAATGATTGGGATTGTTCCAGCATCCGCTGTTGAAACCCAAGTTGCATTCGCCCCATACTCTGGAAGAGTAATATCGAATTCGTTTTGGATTGATATTGCGAGTTGTTCAAGGTTTAGTTTTGATTGCTCCCAATCTTCAGGCAGTAAAACGTAACCGTTCAATTCGTTAAGACCACGTCTTGGATTGCGGAGTTGTTCTGAAGTGCTACGAGAAATTGCAGAGCGTTTTATTGCTGTAAGTTGCTCTAAGTATGCATCTGCGACTTCAGTTGGGATAGTTTCAGTGGAGTCAATCGAAGGGAAGTTCGGATTACTCTCATTGCGACGCCAGAATTTTCGCTGTTCTCGTGATGAAAATTCAACGCTTTTTCGAGATGCTTCTGTAATTGAGTCCGTTGGAATTTTTAGCCATTCGATTTTAAAACGGTCTGGTAATTTATAACCAAATCCGTGTTCGCCTTCGCCATTTGGACTGTCGGCCCATGCTTCGAATTGTTCTTCCATTGCTTCGTCTGAAAACGAACCGTTGTCTTCAGGAGTTGCAGGAATAACGACAGTTTCAATCTCAACTGTTGAAAGTAAATCGTTTGCAGCATTTTGAAGTCGTACATCTGAAAAACGACCAGCGAATTGATACATCCTTGCAAGACGTTGGACACCTTGCATGTGCGCTAGTGCCTCAAGGACTTGTCGTGGACGTGCGCCAGCATTGCCAGCAATGTTGAAAAGTGTTGTGTCATCAATCGCGATAGATTGAATTGGTGGTGTAAGACCAGCAAGGTCAGCTTCTCGTGTTAGAAGGTACCAGTGAGATGGTGAATCAAGTTTGCCAACACCTGGAATCGAGGAGCCAAGGCGGTCAATTATTTGTGATTCGCCAAGTATTTTTTGCCACTCTTCGTAGCCGACTACTTCGCCATCCCCAACGGTTGCTTGTGTAGTTCCAGCGTAACCTGCTTCTTGAGCAAGTTGTTGAATGACATTAGGTGCAAGGAATGCAATTAACAGCAAAGTGCCGCCAAAGCCTAGAATCCAGACGCTGTACTTGCGGAGGAACTTAAACATAAGGTGGTGTCCTTGCCCATTGGTGGTACATGACCACCGTATGGGGGTTATTGATTAACGGTAAAATTCAACAATTAGGTTTGTGTTCACATCAAACGGAATTTGATCAGGCGTTGGTTGTGTAACAACGGAGCATGTCAATTCAGATGGATTCATGCTGAGCCAATCGGAAACGATATGACCTGCGAGCGTTTCCATGTTTGTGCGAGCAAGGTCGTGAATCTTCGGTTTCAAAGAGATAACGTCGTTTGCAGAAACGGCGAAGCTTGGTCGGTCAACTTTTTTGCCATTTACAAGAACATGACCGTGTACAACCATTTGGCGTGCTGCCCAGATTGTGCGGACAAACCCTGCGCGACGAAGCACGTTGTCAAGTCGTTGCTCTAAAAGTTGGAGCAGCACTTCGCCGGTGTTGCCGCGAAGTCGACTTGCTTGTGCAATGTAACGACGGAATTGTTTTTCAAGAATGTTGTAGTGGTAACGTAACTTCTGTTTTTCTACAAGTCGAACACCATAATCTTTAAGCCGACGACCGCGAAAGCCGTGTGGTCCTGGAGGAGTAAGCTGGCGCTTAGCAGTGTGCTTTGGGATATCCGCAATTGGAACACCAACGCGACGAGAGAGTTTGACTTTTGGTCCAAGATAACGAGCCATACAAATTACCGATTCTGAAAAACGTCACCCAGAGCAGCGATCGACCATCGATTGCAAACCCTAAAGTGGGTGTGGAACGGCGAATTAGACCACAAAAACACTGATTTCGCAACCCATATGGTGGTAGTTCGTGGCATTTCTCTTGTACGTCCGATAATCTGCCTGCGGGATTCTGCTCTGATTTGGTACTCAGCATTCGCATTTAATCGTAAAGAGGGTATCTACGTAGTTCATTATCTTCTCGAGGAGTTTGTTGTAGCAGTTATTGAGGGTGTAAGACACATCTTCAACGTTATTGGATGTACATAAGGTATGTAGTAGATTCGAGTCTCAAGCGTTGTACGTATGAGTGCCGATAGAAATTGGCGGGACACCAGAAGAAAAGGTAGTACACATGCTAGAAACAACAGTTGATTATTGGACATGCATTGAATTGGCAGAAGCGCTTGAGCAAACTATGCGGAATGACCTTTGGCCTACCGCCGACAGGATTGCAGAAACGGCATCTCGTATTTCGAACAAACCTGAAGAACTTGTATCAGCGTTAGCAAAATATAATATTCAAAAAGCGGCGATTGACGCTGCAGATGGCGTAGCAAACACGACTGTTACGACTATCTCTCCAGATACAACCCAGTTTTCAAAAGCGGGTTAAATTTGTCTTTTTGTTTCTTGTAGCACAGTACGAGAGTCGAACAATACCATCTACAATTTTGCTTCCTGCTCCGCTAGTAATGTTAATTGTGGAGTTTGCAAAGAAGAACAGAGAATCTGGAATGAGCATTGATGCTGAACTTTAATACGCACGTTTCTCTTCATCGCCAGAATGCCAATTAATAAATGCTCGATTGACGACAGCATTTCCGCCTGGTGTTGGGTAATTTCCAGTGAAATACCAATCGCCGGTGTACTCCGGCATGGCTGCGAGAAGTCCGTCAACATCTTGGTATATCACGTCAAGTTTCCCGTTCCAATCCAGATCTTTTGGATGAACGAGTTCTGCAATTTTCGTAGAAATTTCTTTCAATGAAAATTGCTCGTACAAAGCCTTAACCTGATTTTGTATTTGAAGAACTGGAAGTTGCTCTTGCTCTTGGCATTTCGCGGCAATTTCATCTAATAGCGCAGCATTCCCCGCTTCATTCGTTAGTGTAACGGCAGCTTCAAAAGCAATGAACTTACCAATTTGGCTCATGTCAATTCCATAACAATCAGGGTACATGATTGGTGGCGCAGAACTGACGATGACAATGCGTTTTGGGTTCAGCTGGGACAAACTTGTAATGATAGATTCACGAAGTGTTGTTCCGCGAACAATCGAATCGTCCATAACTACTAATGTGCCATCTTTTTCTAAAAGCCCACGAGTGATGTCGTAAATATGCGAAACGAGATCTCGTCGAGCAGCATCATGCGTAATAAATGTGCGTAATCGCTGATCTTTATGCGCAATTAGTTCTGCTTTCACTCGCGTGTTATTTAATTTGGATAAGTCGTTTCGTGTTACAGAGCCATCTTGAATTTTGTCCCAGATCAAGTCAGCCTCAGTGCACCGAAGAGCACCACCGACTGCTTCAAGTAGCCCTAGGAAACATGTTTCAGCGGTATTTGGGACGTAACTAAAAAGGGCATTGTCTAAATCTTTGCCAAGGACACGCATAATTCGGGGTGCGAGATTTGCTCCAAGTCGCTTGCGTTGTTTGTAGATTAAAGGATCGTTACCTCGACTGAAATAAATGCGTTCGAATGAGCATTGTCTTAGTTCAAGTGGCGTTGTAAATTCAGTAGTATTAATAGTACCGTCTCGTTTGATAACAACTATGTGGCCAGGAGGAATTTGTTGAATTTCGTCGGGGTCAACATCGAATACATTTGCAAGTGCACCCCGTTCTGAGGCACATGCAACGACGTCATCATTTATGTACATGAAAGCAGGGCGAATTCCGGCAGGGTCACGGCAAATGAAGGCGTCGCCGTTTCCAATAATTGAAGCGAACACATATCCGCCATCCCAATATTGCGCAGCTTTTTTTAACATTCTTCCAAGGTCGAGTTCTTGTGAAACTTTTACAGCAAGTTTTCTTCCTTCAAGATTGCTATGTTTCTTAATGAGCCGTTCATGCTCGTCATTAAGGAAGTGGCTGATTTTTTCAAGAATGACCTGGGTGTCGTTGTCGCCAACTGGATCAAGGCCATACTCAACGAGTTTAGCAAACAACTCGTTTGAATTGGTCATATTAAAATTGCCTGCAAGCGCAATGTTACGACTAGCAATATTACTTTTGCGGACAAAGGGGTGACACATTGCCATTGAATTTCCAGAGTGTGTTCCGTAGCGCAAGTGCCCAAGGTATGTCTCGCCGAGGAAGCGGCAAGTTTGCTTTGCATTTAACTCTGTTTCAGCGGTTATTGCGTTGCTTAATCTTTCAGTGTCTTCTGTAATGGCATCAAAGATTCGTTCGATAGCATTGTGCTTGTCAGAACGAACTCTAAGTAAAAATGGATCGCCTGCGGGCATATCAAACTTAACTACACCAAGTCCAGCGCCATCTTGCCCACGGTTGTATTGTTTTTGCATGAGCAGATAAGTTTTTCGGAGTCCCCATGCAGCGTCACCGTACTGCTCTTGGTAGTAGTGCAGTGGCTTTCTAAGCCGTACAAAGGCAAGGCCGCATTCGTGGGTTAGTCGGTCACTCATTCGAAGTGCAAATGATACAAGCAAACATTCGTACTAGGTGATTAATACCGGTAATGCTCTGCTTTGTAAGGACCTTCAACTGGTACATCGATATACGAAGCTTGCTCAGGTGTGAGTTTCGTTAACTTTACACCGAGTTGATCAAGGTGCAATCGAGCAACCATTTCGTCAAGTTTCTTCGACAAAGTGTACACCTTATGTTCGTAACTACTGTAGTTGGAGTGTAATTCCATCTGTGCGAGTACTTGATTTGTAAATGAGTTGCTCATCACAAAACTTGGGTGTCCTGTTGCACAACCAAGGTTTAGAAGACGGCCTTCTGCAAGCACAATAATGGAGTGCCCATCGTTAAATTTCCATTCATCAACTTGTGGTTTAATGTTGATTTTTTCAATGCCATCAAGGTTCTCAAGTCCAGCCATGTCAATTTCATTGTCAAAGTGACCAATGTTGCCAACGATCGCGTTGTGTTTCATTCTCGTCATATGGTTAGCGGTTATAACGTTGAAATTGCCTGTAGTAGTTACAAAGACATCAACATCGCCGACGACCTCTTCGAGTCGGACCACCTCGTATCCTTCCATCGCTGCTTGAAGCGCACAGATTGGATCGATTTCACTTACTAACACCCGGCAGCCCTGCCCCTTGAGTGCTTGGCAACACCCCTTGCCAACGTCTCCATATCCAGCAACGAGTGCAACTTTGCCTGCAAGCATAACATCCGTTGCTCGCATAATGCCGTCAACACAAGAGTGCCGGCAACCGTACAGGTTGTCAAATTTACTTTTTGTAACAGAGTCGTTTACATTTATAACAGGGAATAACAAGGTGTTGTTGTTTGCCATTTGGTACATTCGGTGGATACCAGTTGTTGTTTCCTCGCTAACACCGTTAATTTCAACTGCGTATTGTTCCCAAAACTTTGCATTGCAAGCTTGTACATCGGCGAGTAAGTCGAGAATAATTCTTTCGTCATCGCTGTCAGCAGTATCCCTGCATGGCACAGTTCCTGATTTGTTAAATTCAACACCTTTATGAATGACGAGCGTTGCATCACCACCATCGTCAAGAATGAGGTTTGGAGTTTTTCCTTCACCCCAATGCAGAGCTTGGAACGTGCACCACCAATATTCTTCGAGGGTTTCGCCTTTCCACGCAAATACTGGAATACCTTGTGGGTTGTCAAAAGTACCGTTTGGTCCAACAGCAACAGCAGCAGCAGCATGGTTTTGAGTTGAGAAAATATTACAACTTGCCCAACGAACCTCAGCGCCAAGGGCGACGAGTGTCTCAATAAGGACAGCGGTTTGAATTGTCATATGCAATGAGCCAGTAATTCGTGCGCCAGTTAATGGTTTTGATTCGCCGTACTGCTGGCGAAGTGCCATTAATCCAGGCATTTCATGTTCAGCAATATCGATTTCTTTGCGACCAAAGGCGACAGTCTCTGCTGAAAGATCAGCAACTTTAAAGTCGCACGGAGCGAAAAGGTCTAGGTTTGTGTTGAGAAATGTTGACATGGTTGGTGCTTCTGTTGACACTGTGCCTTCTCCTGTATTGGCGTTTTTGCGAATTGATTCATCCATATATCCGGATTGTCGGATAAAGTCGCATTGTAGCGGAGAATGCTTTTTTGGAGTGCGAAATCCTCTGATTTTAGGTATCATAGAGTGCTTCAAATGCACTTTTACTTAAGGAAAGACCAGTGGCTGACACATTCCCTTGCAAAATCGTAACTCCCACCCAAGAATGCTTCGATGGCGAAGCAACATATGTTTCATTTCCTTCATGGGATGGGCAATATGGCATGATGAAGGGGCTCGCTCCACTTCTGTCAACGCTCGCCCCAGGCACACTTCGAATTGACACAGCAAATGGTTCAAACTTGTACCTCATCGAAGGCGGATTCGCTCACGTTGATGGCAACGGATTATCACTTGTAACAGAAGGCGCAATTCCTGTAGATGAATTAAATCTTGAAGAAGCAAAAGCAGAGCTCGCTGAGGCAAATGCTCGTGTGACTTCCGGCGGCAAAGATCAAGTTGCAGTTGAACGTGCTCAAAAAATCGCAACCGCAAAAGTAGCTCTTGCTAGTAAGTCATGACCAGGCACGAGAGTTTGGAAAATTCAAAAAATTTAGAAACACCCTGCGCAACGCTACCGCTTGAACAACGCATTGAAGCGTTGCTATTTGCTAGCGAGAGATCGCTTTCAGAAACAAAAATTAAAACAGTGCTCGGTTATGAAGATGAAGATGCAACAAAGAAAATCAAAGAAGCAATTGATGCATTAAACAGTTCATACGATTCTAATTCAAGGGCATTTAAAATCGAACGAATAGCTGGCGGTTTCAGAGTAATGACTCGCGAGGAACTTGCTCCGCTTGTTTCTCGATTGCATGCTGAACGCCAACAGCAAAAACTATCTCAAGCAGCACTTGAAACACTCTCTATTCTTGCATATAGACAACCAGTAATGCGTGCAGAAATCGAAGTAATTCGTGGCGTCGCTTGCGGGGAAGTTCTTCGTGGATTGATGGATCGTCGTCTCGTAAAAATTGTTGGTCGTGCTGAAGAACTCGGAAGACCAATGCTTTACGGCACGACCAAAGAATTTCTCAATATATTTGGGCTTGCAAATTTAAAAGATTTGCCAGATGTGCAAGGGCTTGTGCGAGAGCCTTCTTGGAAACCAGCCAAGCGGGTTGAAGAAACCGAAAGCAACGACGAATCTCCCGAATCCCCCGAATCCCCCGAATCCCCAGAAGTGGCTGAACAAACCGCTGAATAAAGTTCGATACTAGCGTACTATTTGGGGGATGCAAAAGCACACAAAATCAATACATCCAACAATAGTTTTTGTTGTGTTACTTATGTTAGTCGCACCTTCTGCATTTTTTCAAGGCAAAAATTTACCGATGTGGCTTTTTGGAGCAATGGTTATAACGATGGTTATGACTTTTGTTTGGACTAAAATTGTATTGAAGGGGATTTCTGTTCGACGCATTATTCTCGAGCCAGCGAAAGTTGGCGAGCCCTATGTTGTACGGTACGAAGTTAAAAATACATCAAAGTGGATCGCTGGTTTTAGTTTATGGATTGAGGAACAACAAACGAAAGATTCGACTTGGCAGAGGCACTTTAGAAAAGCACGAGGTTGGATAATGGAAGTTGGTTCAGGCGAAACTGTCCATGGAGAGGCAATCTTCTGGCCGACAAGCAGGGGGGAAGCAACCTTTAAATTCATCCGAATAACAACAAGTTTCCCATTTGGAATGGTGCGCTCTTCAAAATTATTTCATCAAGATGTTGTTGTGCTAGTTAAACCAGAAGTAAAGGTACTACGACCCTCTGTTTTGAATGCAATAGTTTCAAGTGGCCCTCTCGGGCAACGAAGTAATCGACGAGGTCGAGGCGGTGATGATTTTTTTGGGTTGCGTGAACTAGTAGGCGGCGATCGTTTGGGCGACATTGCTTGGAAAGCATCTGCTAGACGTGGCGAATTAGTCTGTATTCAACGATCTAGACCAGCATTGCCTAGAGTTCGAATTGTCCTCGATTTGACAACGCCCACCTCAGCGCTGAATTGGGAAAGCGACGTAAGGAAACTAGAAGAAGACGCGATTTCATTATGCGCATCTTTAGTGGTTGAAGCAGTTCGGCAAGAGCAAGAGGTTGCCTTGTCAGTTTTAGGTTTTTCGATTCAAGGTGTAGATAGTTTCCACAGCAGTCAAAGGCATGTGAGTCGTCTTTTGTCTTCTTTAGCGAGAATACAATTAGACAATACGCGCGAGCCAATTCAATTGCGCGCGCTTGCAAGCATGAAACAATCTGGACTAGTTGTTATCCGTCCAGACCGATCTGAACCAATTCGTTCTATTAAAGATGCGTGGTATTTTACAGCCCCGCAATTTAAGGAATTGCAACGTAGTGCAGAGAGGAGCGAGTCGGCATGAAGTTACTGCATTCCTATAGCGCCTTGCGTTTCGCTCTTGTACTCATTGCAATACTTGCGCAATGTGTTGCTCTTTCCAATTTTCCCTTGCTTGTAATTGCGGGCACTCTATCTGCATTGAGTTGGTATGTAACAGAAGGTCCAAGAGGCAATTCTATTCCTCCATGGGTTGCTCGTCTACTTGTTCTTGTCGCTCTTCTATATGCGATGCTTGATGCAATCGGACCGGTAGAGAGACTTCCGCTTGTACTTGGACAGTTCGTAGTTTGGTTGACGGTAATAAAGTTGTACGGAAAGCGAACTGTTGAAAACGAAGCCCAACTTTTATTGCTTGGCTTATTACTTATGACTGTTGGCGCGTTGTATGCGACAGATTTTTTATTCGGAGCAATGCTTGTGCTTTGGTCTGGGTTTGCTGTATGGGTTTTGTTGTTATATCAATTACATCACGGCATCGAAAAAATGCGCGAAGAACGGTTTTTGGCTGTACCCGCGGGGCATCCAACACCTTGGACTAGACCAGTTACAGGATTACAAGTTCGTAAAGCATTTCGGTCAATGGCCTCGCTATTTTTAGTGGTTGGCTTGCTTGGTTCATTCTTATTTTTTGTTTTTACTCCAAGAGAAAAATTCGATGTCATTCATTCATTTTCAGCAACATCAGAAAATGCACTTGAGCGTATGCCTTTAAGCCCAGGCGTTGACGATTCGGAAAGTAATCGTCAGGTAATGACAATTTATCTCGAGGATATGTCAGGCAATTCTGTGCGAATGCCAAAGGGTTTACGTTTGCGTGGATCTGTGCTTGATGCGTATAAAGGTCGCGGTGTTTGGGCTTCGGGATCTCACCTTAAGTCAACGGTAGAAACGGCAGAAGGCGAATTTGCCCCCTTAACAATGGTTGGTGATGGAAGTGCCAACCTAGTTATGACTGTAGTATTTCAATACCCTTCATCGCAACTATATACTTTGTATAGGCCAGTCGGAATAGAAACAACTCCTCCTTCTCGCTTAACGCAAAATCTAGCGAATACGACGATTAAACTCGCGCTCGGAGCCGATCCATTGCAGCGATACCAACTTGAAGTTGATTTTACTGCAATAATTTCTTCGCCGTTATCCGATCGAAGGTACAGATATTACAACGAACAAGTGCACGCTTTGGCGCTTTCGTTGTTGCAGAAGAACGCCATTGAATTTAATGAAGGTGCAATCACCCCGGCTGAAAGTGAACGGATAGCAAAAGTATTTGAGAATTATTTACGATCTCAAGAGTTCACGTACTCGCTGGATGCTACTTTTTTTACGCCTAAAGAACGAATCGAAATGGAGTTGGATAACGATCCAATTGCTTCTTTTATTTTAAAGCACAAACGCGGGCACTGCGAATATTTTGCAGCGGCGATGGCAGCAATGTGCGACACCGTGGATCTTCCCGCGCGGGTCGTGACGGGGTACTACGTTGATCGTTGGGATGAAGTAAGTAACTCATATATTGTTTTTCAACGAGATGCACACGCGTGGGTTGAAGTTGAAGTAGAGCCGATGGCATGGGTTACGTATGACCCAACACCTTCCTCGCAAGATGCTCCAACATGGCAGCAAGAAATGACTTTCATGCAGAGAGTTCGTTTTGAATGGCAACAGTGGGAGTTAGCATGGCAATCAAGCGTGATAAGCTACGATTCATTAGCGCAAAAGAAATTGATTGGTTTTCTAGACCCATTTTGGCGATCGCATGTTGACACTTTGACTGGAACTTTCAAAACATTGTATGCAAGCGTCGTTAAATGGTTTGATATTGGCGCTGGCGGTAGAGTTTGGATAGACCTTGTGATGGGCGCATCTGTTCTTGCAGGATTTATTATTTTATTAGTACGATGGCGTAGTCGAAGAATAAGAAATGTCCTGACATTGTCAAAGAAATTGGATGAACAAGTACCAGTAGCAAGCGTTGCGTTTTTTGCAACATTGCAGCAGGTACTTCTGAAACATGGGTCAAGGCGACCAAAGTACGTCCCAGCACAAACATGGATTGAAAGTTTAGGACTTGAAGAGCAAGCATTAGAATTAGCGACGTCGTTAACCAAATTGTATTATCAAATTCGTTTCGGCGATTACCGTCCATCGCGGACAAAACGATTGGAACTAATGCAATCTGTTCGAAAATTTGAATCTCTAATACAGAAGGGTAATATATGAACGACTGGCTACCAATGGATTCAGAACAATCGGCACTTCAAACGAAAACAATTTTAGAGTTGCTTGGCAATGAACCGCTAAACGTTATAGATGTTGGTTGTGGA
This sequence comes from Phycisphaerae bacterium, assembly GCA_018701395.1. GTDB lineage: Bacteria > Planctomycetota > Phycisphaerae > Phycisphaerales > SM1A02. Next base: position 25,958 of record JABIWU010000003.1, read on the forward strand.
GATGGCAGACTACTAATTCCAATGGCAGTTGCAGGCCATACTGTAATTGGAATAGATTGTGATCCAGGTGCGATTAGTTCGGCTGCAGCTCATTGTGCAGATACGAATGTAGATGCTGAACTTATTGACGGAAGTTTATTTGATGTACTTCCACTTTCTCAACCAGTTGATGCCATCGTATGTTGTGGTCAGACTTTTATGCTTTTGCACGATGTGGACGAAGCGGTTGAAGCATTAAAATTATTTAAACAATCACTGCGACCCAACGGGTTCGTGATTTTGGATGATATTCCGGGTGATTTATGGCTAGAAGTTGCCGAGGGAAATTGGGCAAATGGAGTAAACAGCGAATCGACGTTGCAATTGGTTTGGGCGAAGAATGATGCTGTATTTGCAATTCGGGAGGGCGATTTGGTAGATGCGGAGGGGTGGGAATTGACTGAAAAAGATACCCCATTGCGTTTATGGACAATGGGAGCGCTTCGTTTAGCAGCGCAACTTGCTGAATTATCGGCACCCGTTGTACCGGTTGCAGGGGCAATTCTGGTCATGCGGGCTGTGGAGTAATCGAAAACAGACATTTCGAGTCTTCGTATTGTTCTGGAATGACGTGATGACGATTGGTTTAATTCTTCTACCTTTTTACCTTACGGAGAAATGTTTATGCCAGCTCATCGCTCAAGAACAACTGGATGGCGTCGATGCCTTCAACAATTAGTTGATCACAATGGATCATTACAAATCGCACTTGCACCCAACGGTCCAACCGGTCGAGATTTCGTCTGGCGGGCGAAACTAATTTCTTTAAGTGACAATGAAATCATTGTAGAAATGCCAACAGCCGCGGGGGAACCACTTCCACTTGAAGAGGGCGTTCAATTACTAGGAATAATTGCGATTGGACAAAACAGATGGATGTTTAGAACGAATTGTTTGGGTAGTATTTCCTGTCGTTCAAATAGTCGCGATGAAATTGGGCTACGTTTACAAATGCCAAATGCGGTTGAGCGTTGCCAACGTCGACGAGACTATCGAATTACAACAGATGTCTTGTCGTTACCTGAAATAACCGCTTGGCCATTGTTGGATCCTCGTTCTATTGTTTTGCCAGAACGAATGTGTCAGTTGAGAATGGAGCGTCATAATTCAGACGATAATGAGCCGCGTGCACTTGGTGAAAAAGATGTCATGCCGGATGTTGGTCCATCTTTTACTGCGACGTTAGTAAATTTCGGTGGTGGAGGCGTTGGTATTCAAGTTCCAGCAGGTCACGCCAGTGGCATAGGTCGTCATCGACTGCATTGGTTACGTTTTCCATTGCCTGGATCCGACTCGCCACCTATTTGTGTGACTGCAAAATTAATGCATTGGCATCTCGAAGCAGGTAACTCAACGTATATGGGAATGATGTTTGATTTTTCTTTCAATCCATCTCACAAACGGTTTGTAACACAACAAATAACTCGAGCAGTTGCAATTCAACAACGCGAACAATTACGAGCAGCGTAAAAATTGCGAAGAATATGTGTTTTGACTTCTGACTCTGCTAGTTCACTCGCAGGGTCAGATTCTGCAACGATGCCACAGCCCGTGCTGTACTTCATGTTGCCTTGGAATGAAATTGGGTTTTTTGAGCCAACGAACATTGCAGTTCGAATTGCAACGTTGAGCATGGTCGAACACCCAACAATTCCAATCGCTCCACAGTAAGGTCCTCTTGGTTCATTTTCAAGTTCGTCAATAATTTGCATTGCTCGTATTTTTGGTGCGCCAGTTATTGAACCCGCTGGGAAAGTCGCTTCAAGAATATCACATATTGAAGTTCTATTTCGCAAAAGTCCGTGAATCTCCCCGACGCATTGCCAGACGGTTGGGTGTTTTTCAATCAAACGAGCTTCCTTGACTTTGATACTTCCAAATTCACAAACTCGACCAAGGTCGTTCCGCATCAAGTCAACAATCATGTGTAACTCTGCTGCATCTTTTTCAGACTGTAATAATTCTTCTGGCGCAGCATGCTCTGGTCGTGTTCCCTTCATTGGCCGAGTCATTATTTCTTTTGTTTCGCCGTTTACTTGAAGGAATAGTTCCGGGCTCATCGAAAGTAAATATCTACCAGAATCAGGAAATTCAATCCACGCACCAAACCAACCACCAATTTCTCCAAGCATTGACAATGCAAAATGGCGAATGTCTCCATTTGCAGTTGCGTGAAAACGGCGCGTAATATTCGCTTGAAAAATATCCCCATCGTGAATGTAGTCGATGGTTTTTTGAACGGCTTTGATAAACGCAGCATCACCATTTGTGTCAACGAGTGGAGTGCAATCGAGTTCCTTCGTTTCATGCGCGCGGATTTCAGGTGGTACCAATTCTCCAATGGACCACCATGTATTTGTAGCACTATCATGAACGAGGGCTTTGTCACACCAAATGAGATCCACCAGAGGCCAATCTTGTTCAGGGATGTCAGCAATGTTTTTTTCAACGACAAGACCAAATTCATAACCGATGTATCCGATCCAATTTGGAAGTAGTGTAGTTTCAGTTTGTCTATCTAAGTGATTTCTGAATTCACGCACTGCATCTATACCATCAAGAGTCAAGCGCTTCCCAGTAGCGGGAGCGATGATGCTCCACCGAGACCATTTTGAATGCGTGCCATTTCCGATGAGAGCGATAATTGGTTCGTCAATTTTCCAAGATGAAGCCACCTCAGTTGGAGTGGCTTTAAGGTGCTCAAGTAGTTTTGCGTTTTTAGGAAGCATGAATTGTACGCAGTGTACAGGTCGGGTATCATGCCCGTTCTGCACATTAATATTGGAGACGCAAAAATTATGGCTACTGCAACTGTTCGCCGACGTAAAACAATCAAGAAATCAAAACCCCGTGCGACTAAACGTCAAAAAATGACGTACAGTTGGGGCGCAAGTAAGACTGAGGGAAACGCTACATATAAAGAACTTTTGGGTGGCAAAGGTGCAAATCTTGCTGAAATGACAAAAATCGGCTTGCCAGTACCTCCTGGTTTTACTATTCCAACAACGGTTTGTGCAGCGTATTACAAAGGGGGCGGTAAAATGCCTAAAGGCCTCGATGAAGCGACACTTAAAGCTATTGGACTTATTGAAAAAGAAACAGGCAAAAAATTTGGTTCCAAGACAGATCCACTTCTAGTTTCCGTTCGTTCAGGCGCGGCAGTTTCAATGCCGGGCATGATGGACACTGTTTTGAACTTGGGTTTAACAGATGACGCGGTTCGTGGCATGATTGAATTAACAGGAAATGCTCGATTTGGTTGGGATGCTTATCGCCGTCTAATTAATATGTTTGGCGATGTTGTGATGGGGATGAACCATGAAGATTTTGAACATGAATTTTCAATTGTAAAAAAGAAATATCGAGTTGTCCTTGACACCGAACTTTCAGATGAAGGTCTTGAAGAAGTTTGTGTTCGGTATAAAAAAGTATATAAAAAATATGTTGGATCAGATTTTCCGCAAGACCCTTACAAGCAACTGTCACTCGCTGTAGAAGCTGTATTTAAATCATGGAATGCTGACCGAGCAAAGAGTTACCGACAAATTGAAGGCATTGTCGGTTTGCAAGGCACCGCTGTTAATGTGCAAGCAATGGTGTTTGGTAATATGGGTAGAGATTCTGGGACCGGTGTTGCATTTACACGTAATCCATCCACTGGTGAAGATAAGTTTTTCGGCGAATTTTTAATTGATGCCCAGGGCGAAGATGTCGTCGCGGGAATTCGAACACCAAAACCAGTTTCGAAAATGAAAAAGTGGAACGATAAGATTTATCGTGAACTTCTTCAAAACAAGAAAATTCTCGAAAACCATTACAGAGATATTCAGGATATCGAATTTACAATTGAACGCGGGAAACTTTGGATGTTGCAAACTAGGAGCGGTAAACGGACGGCAAGCGCCGCTGTGAAAATTGCAGTTGCCATGGTAAAGAGTCGTCTCATTACTAAAGACGAAGCGTTGCTACGCATTCCAGCGGGTGACCTTGTTCAACTTCTTCTTCCAAGTTTTACTTCTAAGAGTAAACAAAAAGTAAAACAACTTGCAAAAGGTTTGCCAGCATCGCCTGGTGCTGCAACTGGCGCACTTGCATTTTCAGCGGAAGAAGCGGTCGCACGATCAGAAGCAGGCGAAGATGTATTGCTTGTTCGTAAAGAAACATCACCCGAAGACATCGACGGCATGCAACATGCCGTTGGAATTTTAACTTCGACTGGTGGCATGACAAGCCATGCAGCAGTTGTTGCTCGCGGTTGGGGTAAATGTTGTGTTGCAGGTGTATCAGCATTGCATATTGATGCTAAACGCAAAAAAGTAGTTATTGGCAAAAAAACATATGGTCAAAAAGATGTTCTTTCTATTGATGGCGGAACTGGCGAAGTAATGCTAGGTGTTGTTGAACGCCATGAGCCAAAACTTAGTGGCGATTTTGAAACTATTATGAAATGGGCAGATAAAAAACGTCGCATGAAAGTTCGAACAAACGCAGACTCGCCAGCAGATGCAAAACGCGCTCGTTCTTTTGGGGCAGAAGGAATTGGTCTAACACGAACTGAACATATGTTCTTCGAAGGCGATCGAATTCTCGCGATGCGACAAATGATTCTTGCAGAAACAAGAGAAGCACGAGTTGAAGCATTAGATAAATTGATGCCATACCAATGCGACGACTTTGTTGGCATCTTTACTGCGATGAAAGGGTTTCCAGTTACCGTACGGTTGCTTGACCCTCCATTACATGAATTTTTGCCACACGACACTGCAGGGCAGAAAGAAGTTGCAGACGCACTTGGCGTGAAAGTCGGCCTTGTAAAGCGACGTGTTGAGCAGTTGCATGAATTCAACCCGATGCTTGGCCACCGCGGTTGTCGATTAGCAGTTACCTATCCGGAAATTCTTGTAATGCAAGTAACTGCAATTGTTGAAGCAATGATTATTTGTAAGAAGAAACGAATTGATGCACGTCCAGAAATCATGATTCCACTTGTTGGCGTGCGTGAGGAACTAACTCAGTTACGCGACTTGGCTGCGAAAACAATTAAAAAAGTAGTTAAGAAGGAACGGTTCAAAGGCAAACTGAATATTCCGATTGGAACAATGATTGAAATCCCGCGTGCCGCAATTGTTTCAGATCAAATCGCAGAAGTTGCAGACTTCTTCAGTTTTGGGACAAATGACTTAACGCAGTTGACATACGGTTTTAGCCGTGATGACATAAATTCCTTCTTGCCGCATTATTTAGATGACAGCATTCTTGTTTGCGATCCATTTCAGACCATCGATTTTGATGGCGTTGGCAAATTAATTGAGATGGGCGTGAAGGGTGGCAGAAGCGTCAAGCCAAAATTAAAAATTGGTATCTGTGGCGAGCATGGTGGTGACCCCAAATCAGTAGAATTCTGTAATGCGGTTGGCTTAGATTATGTAAGTTGTTCGCCGTTTAGAGTTCCAACAGCACGACTGTCTGCTGCGCAAGCTGTTATCAGAGGATAAGGGATGCAAACGATTTTTTCAAAGATTATAGAAGGTGATATCCCTTGTCACAAAGTCTATGAAGACGAATACGTTTTGGCATTCCTTGATGTATCTCCTCTTAGTAATGGCCACACGCTTGTTATTCCAAAGCAATGTGTTGCGTCCTTACATGAACTTTCAGATGAATCTGCAGCAGCCCTTGGTATTGCACTTGTGAAAATTTCAAAGGCGATTCTGAAAGTCACTGGCGCGACTGCATATAATGTATTGCAAAATAACGGCAAAATTGCCCACCAAGCAGTTTTTCATGTGCACTTCCACATTATTCCAACGAACACTATTGACGATGGGCTTGTGATGGATTGGTCCCCGAAAGAGCTCTCCTGTGGAGAAAAAATAGCGAAAGAAATTCAAGAAGCAATTTGAATTGAAACTAATCGGACCCCTTCATCGTATCATAGGATATATGGTGGATGATTATTCAACTCACGAAGACGAACCTGTAGAACGCGAATTTGACCCTAATGCTATCACGCACGATGCCGATACCGCGGACAATAATTGGCTTGAATCTAATGTTTCACCAAAGGTAGACGAATGGGTTGGAAAAACAATCGGGCAATCTCAAATTATTCAAATAATCGGTTCCGGAGGAATGGGAAATGTGTATGAAGCAAGGCAAATGCACCCGAACCGTTCGGTCGCGCTCAAAATAGTTAAATCCGCAGCAGCAACTCCCATAACGTTGCAACGTTTTGAAATGGAAAGTGAAATGTTGGCTCGGTTTCAACATCCAGGCATTGCTCAAGTGTATGACTCTGGACATCAAATGCAAGGCGACATATTGCTTCCATTTTTTGTAATGGAGTACGTGCTAGGTAGCAGGTCAATTACAGATTATGCAGAAGATGAGCATCTTTCTCGAGAGGGTCGTTTAGAACTTTTATTGTTGGTTTTCAATGCAGTGCAGTATGGTCACGGCAGAGGTGTCATACATCGTGATTTAAAACCTTCAAACATTTTAATTACAACTGCAGGAATGCCAAAAGTAATTGACTTCGGCGTTGCGCTCAGGTCGGACTCTGATGAAATAGAAACAACAATTACATCAACGGGTAGATTTGTCGGGACTTTGCAGTGGGCGAGTCCAGAACAGTGCGGAGATGATCCACATGATGTGGATATCCGAACGGATGTGTATTCCCTTGGTGTGATTATGTATCAGTTGATGGTTGGTGAATTGCCCTACTCAATGAAGGGAATACCTTTATATAGGGCACCAATAGTTGTTCGCGAAACAAAACCAGTTCCGCCTCGTTCAATCGACCCAACTATTCCAGTTGATGTAGAACAAATTATTGCAAAAGCACTGTGTAAAGATCGTAAGTTACGATATGAGTCTGTAGCCGAGTTAGCTATGGACGTTCGTAGATTTTTAAGCAACGAACCGATTCACGCAAAGCCACCGTCAAAATTGCGACAGTTGAAATTGTACGCAAAAAGAAATCAGTTGAAATTTAAAGCAGGAATAGTTGTGTTTTTGGCTTTAATTCTCGGCGTGACAGGTTTGGTGTGGGGTTTGGTCGAGTCAGAAAAAAGATCGAAAGAGTTGCAGAGGTTATATGTAACGGCAAAGTCAGCAACGCGGACTGCAGAACGAAGGGCGTACACCGCTACGATTGGGGCAGCGCAAGTAGCAATTGCAAATAATTCATGGTTAATGGCGCGTCACCACTTAGACTCGACCGATCGTGGGTATCGCGGTTGGGAGTGGAATTACCTTCGTAGATTTGTTGATCATTCCATTGGCGTTTGGCCTGTAGGTGATCGACCAAATATATTAGCAACTTCACCAAATGGAGAATCTGTTGCAGTTGCTTTTGAAGGTGTTCGAATTGGCATAATAGACGAGAAGAGAGAAGTTCTTCGGACAATCCAAATGTCAGATAGAGTAAGCACGCTAGCATTTACCGGGGACGGCGCATTGTTAGTTGTGGGTATGTCCAATGGTGTAATTGCAATTGTTGATACTAAAGACAACACCCTCCTTGCTTTTACAGATGAAGTCCCCTCTGTTGAATCGATAGCGCCAACGAACAGCGATTATTTTGCAACCGGTCACAGTGATGGTATCGTTAGGATTTGGAAAACTGATGGCACTTTACTCCGCACTATAAATACAGGCAACGGGACTATTCTTTCTATAGCGTACGATAGTACGGGCACACAACTTGCGATTGGTAAAACAGATGGAGTTGTTCAAATTTGGAATGAAAGCAGAAGTGAATTTCAAATGCACCAAGAAGCTCACGAAGATGCGGTATATGATTTAATTTTTCTAGAGAACGGGAAATTAGTTAGTGTTGGGGGCGACGGCGTCATGGAAGTTTGGGACCCAGACACAAAAAATTTATTAAATAAAATACAAGTGAATTCAGACGCAATATTTAGTGTTACAGAAGTTGACGGAACTGTTGCAACAGCAGGGCAAGACGGCATCATTCGGATTTGGTCAACGAGCGATTTTGCTTTGCTAGATGAACTGGTTGGACATGATGACTGGATTTGGTCAATCGAGTCTGTGGGAGACAATCGATTGGCCAGCGTTTCAAGAGACGGCGATATTCGATGGTGGAGTTCTGAATTGCTAATTTCGTCGACAGCTAGAACTTTAGGAAAGTTGCCTGCATCTGATATTGCATTTGTTTTTGATGCTAAGTTAGCAGTAGTATCCGAATTTGATTCCGATGTTCAACTCTTAGATTTCGTTACTGGCGAAAGCAAAATATTGCGTTCTGTAACAAATGATGAATTAACTATAGTGAAGCATGTTCCTACGACTTCAATGTTAGTAACGGGTGATGTGCGAGGAAATGTTCGACTCTGGGACACAGATTTGATGTTGCAAACTTCATTAGTTGGAATTTGCGATGGGCAAATATCGTCGCTTGCAGTATCTGAGTTTGGCAAATTTATTGCTGCGGGTACACTGAGTGGCGGGATCTATGTCTGGGATATGCAGAGTAATCAATTAGTGTTGGATTATGTTGTATCGAACGCCAACGTTCTCTCTATGACATTTGGCAGTAAAGCCAATACTATTTTTGTTTCTACAAGCCGTGATGCAGTTATAGCACTTGCTATTAAACCCAAGCAAGAATTGTGGCGAAAGGAATCTAGTATAGATGTAATGGTGCTGGAATATTTGTCAAACTCAAATGTGCTTCTTGCAGCATCTCCAAATAATACCATTGAGCTACTTGATGTTTCTGATGGTAGTGTGTTGCAAACGGCAAACGCAAAAGGCGCGACTCTTCGCGATGTTGCTGTTTTTCCAGACGAAAATCGTTTTGTGACAGTTCTTACAGATGGAACAGTAAGTGTTTGGGATGCATCGTTTTTATATTTAATCGCTTCATTTTCTTCTTCGGAATCGGCGGATTGTATAGGCGTCTCAAGTGATGGTACTATTGTTTCGGTCGGTGGCGGTGGCTCAGAGATTAATTTTATGGATGGTTTGTCACGGAATGCCAGACTAATAAAAAGGGAACAATGAAAGTAAAGATGGAACATTTGATTTCGACAGAATATATTCGCGACGTAATTTCCAGATGCGTTAAAGAAGACGGAGGATTTGGCAATGACGTTACAACTAATTCTGTTTCTAATTCCAATCAGGTTCGCGAGTTCGCAATAAATATTCGAGGCAACGGCACAATCGCAGGGCTAGAACCAATTTCTCGCGGTGTCGAAAGTTTCGGTGAATTAGAGTTAAAGATGCTCGCCCAAGATGGTGACACAGTTAAAGATGCCAATATCGCAATTGTAAAAGGTCCTGTGCAAGACATCCTTTTTGCTGAACGAACTATTCTAAATATTTTGGGTCACGCTTCTGGGATAGCGACACAAACGAAATTATTTGTCGATGCAGTTGCAGGAACAGATTGTAAAATTTGCGATACGCGCAAGACGACGCCTGGGCTTCGACTTCTAGATAAATATGCAGTTATTTGTGGCGGTGGAACATCGCATCGACTTGGTTTGCATGATGCTGCCTTGTATAAAGACAATCACCTCATTGGATTCAATAACTTGGAGAAAGATCTTGGCGACGCAATTCGTCGTGCGAAAGCAGAGATCAATTTGAAATTTATAGAGGTTGAAGTGGATACACTTAGCCAGTTAGAAAAGGTTCTTGCGTTGCCTGTGGACATTGCTCTTCTTGACAATATGTCGATTGAGCAATTGACCAAAGCAGTAAAAATGCGAGACGAAGCCCAAACATCAATGTTGCTTGAAGCATCAGGTGGAGTACATTTAGAAACAGTTGGTGCTATTTCAAAAACAGGAGTAGACCGCATTTCAATTGGCGGAGTGGTTCATCAAGCAACGTGGATAGATGTTGGTTTGGATGCTTGCGGTGCATAAAGGCAAGGTACTTCTTCTAGATGAAGTGAGTTCAACACAAGACGCAGCTATCGAACACGAACTACAAAGTGGTGATGTTTGTGTTTCGTTTAAGCAAACTTCTGGGCGGGGTCGGCGAGGAAATTTTTGGGATGGAACAGGCGGCGTTGCGGTTACGGTTGTTCTTGATTCAATTCAACCACACATTCCAATTGCAGTCGCAGTCACATTAGCAGGGCAGTTAAATAATCTAATTCCACATGCAACAGTTGGAATTAAATGGCCAAACGACTTGTTAGTAAACGGCAAAAAGTTGGCGGGTATTTTAATTGAACAAAGGCAAGGGCGTTTTTTGGTGGGGATTGGAGTGAACGTTCTTGCGTCTCCTTTGCCGACAAGCACCTCATTGAATGAAATCGGAGCAGAATCGAATCTCGAAAATGTGGCAGAATTAGTAGCCTCTAGTGTTTTTGATGCATCCGAACTTGATGAAAATACAGCAGTTACAACATGGCGAAAGAGAGATATTCTCGTGGGAACGATGCAAACGGTTCGCTCTGGCGACAACATAGTTGAGGGCATGGTGCTTCGGATTGACCCTTGCCATAACTTAGTCCTTCAAACCTCTGTTTCAATTTTAAAGATACCCGCTGCAAGTGCAACTATCGTAACCCCTTGACACCACACGAATTAAATAAGCCCTTGGATACTAAATGCTCTGCAGACAGTTATGTAGCCAAGGGCTAATTAAACGGTTCGCTAGCCATTGTGTGGTAGAATATCGGGTCTATGGAATCGGCAAGCCTAGTTGAGATGCAATGGAAGGTATGTCCAGCCAAGATCTACCCTCAAAAAGCGTTGTTTGGTTGGGTTTTAATCATAGTTTTAGGTCTCATGATTTCAACTACTAGTATTCTCTTGGGTATCTGTTTGACAGGAATTCTCATAGCGACACAAGCAACTTTTTTGTTTCATTCGACGTTTACAATTACGAATGAGGGTCTAGTTGCTAAATATCCTTTTCGCAAAAAACAATATAAGTGGGAGCAGGTACGCAGAGTCGCATTTATGAAGGATGTCTGCTACATGTTTTCAAGGAAAAAACCATCAAATTTGGATGGCTGGACTGGAATCGCAGTTCTATATGGCGACAATCGAGACATTGTCATTGAGAAAATCAAATCATATCTCAACAAGGATGTGACTGTATGAAAAAAGGGTGGTTTAAAAAAGCGTTTCATGTGGATTCAGATGAGTCAATTGAGCCCAATGAAAAGCAAAAAAATGCCCTAGACATGCTCTGTCGGGGTATCATTCGGCGCGGCTTAACCACTCCCGCCATTATTGGCGTGGAAATGGGGCGACCCTTGAACTTTCTTGGCTCGCAGACAATGCACTTTTTCACTCCGCTCATTTCAGCGTTTGTGCCAACAGAAAGTTGGAGCGCTGTTGCGGAGTTCTTAGAACACCGTGGTTCGGTTGATTGGATCCGAAACCGCATCGAAGAGTTAGAGAATGAGATGGATACAACCAAAGAGAAACCAAAAAAATGACAATCGATTTAGAAAACATTAGTGTCATCCTTGCAACCGACTGTGGTAGTACAACTACCAAGGCAATCCTCATTGAAAAAATTGATGGTCAATACCGTCAAACGTACCGTGGTGAAGCGCCAACAACAGTTGAGAAACCATTTGCGAATGTAACCATTGGTGTTACGAACGCGGTGACTGAGATCAGCGAGCTTGCCGGTCGTAAATTAACGAATGAAGATGGAACTATTAATCAGCCAGCACAAGGCGATGATGGTTGCGATTTATATATTTCAACTTCTAGTGCGGGCGGTGGTCTTCAAATGATGGTCGCTGGTGTCATTGCAGAAATGACTGCAGCATCTGCAAAACGCGCAGCGCTTGGGGCAGGCGCGATTGTTATGGATGTAATTTCAACCAATGACAAACGCCGACCTCACGAACAGATTCAAAGAATTCGCGAACTTCGTCCAGACATGATTTTGATTTCAGGCGGAACTGACGGCGGAACAACAGAAAAAGTAGTTCAACTTGCTGAACTTATTGCTCCCGCAAAACCGCAGCCACGATTTGGCAGTGAATATGAAATGCCTATTATTTTTGCAGGCAATAAAATGGCAGCGAGTGAAGTCGAATCAACACTTCAAGAAGATTGGATTGACCTTGCGATTGTTGAAAATCTTCGTCCAAAACTTGAGCAGGAAAATTTAGGCCCAGCACGTGATAAAATTCATGATGTATTCCTTGAGCACGTTATGGCACACGCTCCCGGCTACGACATGTTAATGGATTGGTCTGATGCGCCAATTATGCCAACACCAGGGGCTGTTGGCGATATTTTGCAAACAATTGCAAAGAAAGAAAACATTAATGTTGTAGGAGTTGATATCGGCGGCGCAACAACTGACGTGTTTAGTGTTTTCGAGGGAACATTTAACAGAACAGTTTCTGCAAACCTTGGAATGAGTTATTCCATCTCAAATGTGTGTGCAGAAGCAACGATGCCGAACGTTTTGCGTTGGGTGCATTTTGACATGGACGAACGACAACTTCGCAACCGTGTTAAAAATAAAATGATTCGCCCAACAACAATTCCGCAATCGCTCGAGTCCCTTATTTTTGAACAAGCAGTTGCTCGCGAAGCACTTCGCCTTGCATACAAACAACATAAAGAATTTGCGACAACCCTTAAGGGAGTCCAACAGCAACGAACTGTTGGCGATACGTTTAGTCAGCAAACTGGCGGCAATACTATTGTTAACAATATGACATTGAACTTACTCGTTGCTTCTGGTGGTGTTCTTTCCCATGCGCCTAGTATGAACCAAACAGCGATGATGCTTGTTGATGCGTTTGAACCTGAAGGTTGCACTGATCTTGCGAAAGACTCAATCTTTATGATGCCTCACCTTGGCGTGCTTTCCGCAGTACATCCGGAAGCTGCGGCACAAGTCTTTGAACGCGATTGCTTGGTGTACTTGGGTACATGCATTGCGGCTAAAGGTTTAGGTAAACTCGGCAAGCCTTGTTTCTCATGGACACTTTCTGGCGATGTCAATGCATCAGGAACTTGCAATTTTGGTGATCTTGAATGTATCGATATGGCTCCAGATCAAACAGCTACTATTTTGTGCGAACCAGCAAGAGGATTTGACCTTGGTGCTGGTAACGGCAAAAAAGTTTCGCATGAAGTTCGTGGCGGAACTGTCGGATTGATTATCGATGGTCGTGGGCGACCCCTTGGCCTTCCGGAAGATAGGCAACAATGCCAAATGTCCATGAAAACATGGGTAGAAAACATGGCACTCTATGAGGAGATTGACGTTGCAGTCGCAACGGCTTAAAAAATGGCACACGCATACACACCAGGATTGAAAGTCACTAACCGAATGAAGCACAGCGTCGTTCGGATGTTGCCAATAAAAGGCGATGTAATGGTTAAGGTTGGCGATTCAGTTGTTGCTGATCAAATTGTCGCGGCAACCTACATGCCAGGCGATGTTTACCCACTGAATATGGCAAACCTTCTCGCTGTACCACCCAAAGATGTTTTGTCATTAATGATATGCAAAGAGGGTCAAAAAGTCGAGAAAGGCGAGGCAGTCGCTGAGACTGCAGGTATCTTCGGCAAGTTTAAGAAAAAATATAATTCGCCATATGCAGGAACTATCGAAACGGTTTCAGATGTGACAGGACAGGTAATTCTTCGAGGGCCAGATATTCCAGTTGAAGTAAAAGCGTATGTCACTGGAACGGTTACGGATGTAAATCCAGAAATTGGTTGCACGGTCGAATCGGACGTCGCATTTATTCAAGGCATCTTCGGTATCGGAGGCGAAACCTGTGGCACGATTAAATTCGCAGTCAAGGCAAGCGACGAAATACTCACCGCATCTTCAATTACACAAGATATGAAGGGGTGTGTAGTCATCGGTGGAGCTAGAATTACAGATGATTCAATTGAAGAAGCGAGAAAAGTCGGCGCTGTTGCTCTTGTCGGCGGGGGTATGGATGACCAAGATTTGAAAGAGTTTCTTGGATATGACCTTGGGGTTGCAATTACAGGAAGCGAAAAGAAGGGGATTACTGTGATTGTTACGGAGGGGTTCGGTGATATTGCCATGGCTAATCGAACGTTCGACTTATTGAAGCGATTTGAAGGTCATGAGGCATCTGTAAATGGTGCAACGCAAATTCGAGCCGGTGTTATGCGTCCAGAAATCATTATTCCCATCGATTCTGGCGCCAGCGAAGTGGAAATAGAATACGAGGGTGGGTATCTAGAAATCGGTAAATCACTACGAATAATCCGAGATCCGTACTTTGGAATTATCGGGACGGTAAAAGCACTGCCCTCCGAGCCACATGTTTTGGGTTCAGGCTCAAAAGCCAGAGTTCTTGAAGTAGAACTTAAAACGGGAGAATCGGTTATCGTGCCCAGAGCTAATGTTGAACTTATTGAGGAATAGTACCGAGTAATAATCTATGAAAAAAAGTCACACGTTCTATATAGGTGTTTTTGTATCACTCGCATACTCGGGTGTTGCATCTGCACTTTCTTTCGAAACGCTCCCCGAACCGCCGATGGATTTAGTGGTGATTGATACGCCTGATGATGCAGGCAATTCAGTGGAATTGGATTGGGCACTTTCTGGAACAGATATTTTCAACCCGTTGATTGAAAATGCTAGCGATACAGATCCGTCCACTATTGTTGCCACGTATTCAATCGAGCGAAAAGTTTCCGATGCAATCGGAAGCGAACTCGACGAGTCAGATTTGAATTGGCAGAAAGTCTCTGAAGCGGGCGCTGGCGAATCACACTGGACCGACCGAACAGTAGAGCGTGGTTGGACCTATGACTACCGAATTTGTTCAGTCGATAATCAAGGCGACAGTTCAACTTGGTGCAATGGAGAGCCTGTAACACCAGTTATGCAGATATTTAATATGTCAAAAGCGTGGCTTGCAATATTCATGCTTATTTTTGGTGGGTTTATCGCTTACTTTATTAATCAGGCGCGAGCAGGAAAACCGTTGTGGGTTCGAAAAATTGCAGGGCTTGAAGCGATTGATGAAGCAGTCGGCCGCGCAACAGAAATGGGACGTCCTGTTCTGTTCGTTGCGGGCATTCAAGATATCAATGAAATCCAAACGCTAGCTGGTTTGACGGTTTTATCACGCGTGGCAAAAACAGCAGCAGAGTATGGTGCACAAATAGAAGTACCAACCTGTCGTTCTCTAGTAATGGCTGCTGCTCGGGAAACTGTTGAAGCGGCATACCTTTCAGCAGGCGCTCCAGATGCATACCAACCAGATAAAATTCACTACTTAACAGATGAACAATTTGCATTTGTTGCAGGTGTAACTGGCTACATGGTTCGCGAAGAACCAGCCGCATGTATTTACATGGGTGGCTTCTACGCTGAATCACTCATTCTCGCAGAAACAGGTAATCACATCGGCGCGATTCAAGTTGCTGGTACTGCGATGCCAAGCCAGTTGCCTTTCTTTGTTGCTTCGTGCGATTACACGTTGATTGGTGAAGAATTCTTTGCAGCGTCGGCGTATCTTTCAGGTGACCCACTGCAAATTGGTTCACTTAAAGGTCAAGATTACGGCAAGTTCTTTAGTGTTTTAATTCTTGTCATTGGCATTTTCTTTGCCTCGATTATCTCGCTCTCGGATAGCGAGGATGGGCTTGCAGTCGATTCGCTTAATTACATCAATAACAATATGCTTGGCTCAGAGGGCTTGGGCTCATTTGGCGGGGGAGACACAGACATAGAGGGAGACGACTCGTGAAAAGAACAGTCCCATTAATAATTGCAATTGTTGCTGGCTTTGTCCTGCTGATTGCAAACTTCATCCCTTTTGCTGAGGACTGGGGTTTAACTGCTCAGGAATGGTTTAACATTCTTGCAGTTGGCGCAATGATTTTAGGTGGGGGAAACCTTGTCAAACTGCATCTCATGAAAATTTCTGGTCAACGGAAGGGTTGGGGTTACTCAGTCGTGACCATTGGTTGTTTCGTTGGCACACTTATTTTTGGTTTATTCAAGATAGGCGTGCATCCAAATGAAATCTATCCAAATGTTGGATGGTCAGGGTACTACCTTGAAGGTGGCTCGGGCTTGTGGTGGATTTATCAACACATGATTGTTCCACTTACATCGATGATGTTTGCAATGTTGGCCTTCTACGTTGCCACAGCGGCATTCCGAGCGTTTCGCGCAAAAAACACAGAGGCAACCTTGTTGCTTGTCACAGCGGGCGTCGTTCTGCTTGGTCAAACCTATGCGGGCGTTTGGCTCTTCGAGGGCTGGTTACCAGAATCTATGCAATGGCTTCGTTTTGACCACTTAACTGAATGGGTTATGAATATTCCAAACACGGGAGGTACACGGGCAATAACGATTGGTATCGCACTTGGCGTTGTTGCAACCTCCCTTCGAATTCTTCTGGGCGTTGACCGCTCCTATCTGGGGCAAGATTAAACCATGTTAAAAATACTCCAAAATATAGACCGTCGTTGGGTTTTTCTCTTTATGTTGTTAGCAGTCGCAATTCCGATTCTTGCAAAAACTGTTTTTCCTGTAAATATATCACCGCAAACAATGATGGTCTTCAATGCAATTGAAGATTTGCCAGATGGATCAAGGATTCTACTCTCGTATGATTTTGACCCTGCATCGCAAGGCGAACTTCTTCCGATGGCGCAAGCGTTTACTCGGCATTGTTCCATCAAAGGACACAAACAATATTACATGGCGCTTTGGCCACTGGGTTCACCGATGGTTGACTTGAGCATTGACACGATTGAATCTGAATATCCGAACTTGGTGTATGGTGAAGATTACGTGAAGTTCGATTACAAAACTGGTGGCGAAGCAGTTATCCGAATGATTACGCAAGACTTACGCGGTATGTACGAATTAGATTCAAAAGGTGTTTCACTTGACAACATTCCAATGACAAAGAATATTAAAAATATTCAAGACATGGATTTAATCATCAATGTAAGTGCAGGCGACCCAGGCACGAAACAATGGGTCCAATTCGCTGCAACGCCGTTTGGAATAACCACAGTTTCTGGTTGTACTGGAGTACAAGCACCTCAAATGTACCCGTACATTCCAGATCAACTTGCTGGTGTTCTTGGCGCGATTAAAGCAGCGGCAGAATACGAAGCAGCAATCGATGAAGTATATCCATCAATTGCAAGCAACCCAAAGGCACAAGAAGCCAAACGAAGAATGGGACCGCAGTTGGTGGCTCATGGTTTGATGGTTTGTTTAATTATTCTTGGCAACATAATTTTCTTTGTTAGCCGAAAGCGAGGTTTAGCGTAATGGATAAATCATCAGAAGCATCCAAAAATTCAAACACCTTAATTTGGGGTATCATTTTTATTATTGGCGCAATATTGCTTGTGTGGAGTATGTCTACTTCAAGAACAGGCCAAGTCTGGGTTACACCAGAACAGCATGCTTTTACTGCAGGCGCTGATGGTAAGTACAGCGCAACAGATACTCCATCTTCTGAAGATATTGCATGGGTAACGTACAACGTTGTTCCAGATAGTGAACTAACTCAAGAAGTAATTGATAGTGGCAGTGCAACTTTAAGTTGGTCAAGAACAATTGGTTTGTGGTTAGCAGCAATCTTCACGCTGTTTATTCTGTCGTTCTTGGTCGGTGATAATCCAGCATACAAATTTGCAGAAGCAATGGTCGTTGGGACTTCTGCCGGCTATGTCATGGTTATTGGAATATGGGATGTTTTTGTACCACTCTTGCTGGGTAAATTGGCTCCTGGATTTGTGCAAACAGCATTTCTTCCAGGCATGGATGCATCAGCAGGAACGCAGCTTCTCTATATTATTCCAGCAATATTAATCATCATGTTGTTGTTCCAATTGATGCCAAGCGGAGGCTGGATTAGCCGATGGCCAATCGCATTCTTTATTGGTATTACTGCGGGCTACCGAATGATTGGGTATGTTGAAGCAGATCTTGTTGCTCAAATTAAAGCTGCGATTGTCCCACTATGGGTTACTGGCGAAAATGGTTTTGTTTTCTGGCCGTCTTTTAACGCAGTTATACTGACTGTAGCAACACTCAGCGCGATGATTTACTTCTTCTTCTCGGTCGAGCACAAGGGACTTCTCGGAAAGACTGCTCGAGTTGGTATTTGGTTCTTAATGATTACGTTTGGCGCTTCATTTGGGTACACCGTGATGGGTCGTATTGCACTCTTGGCAGCACGATTGGAATTCTTGTTCGGAGATTGGCTCCACTTCATCCCAAGCAGTTAATTTTTTATGGTTTAAAAGCACTTTTTAAGAGAGCACGGCAAGCCGTGCTCTCTTTTTGCTTGTGTATGGGGTTAGAATCGTAGTATGCAATGGCCCAGCGCTAGCGTGGGAATCTTAATTTTGCTATAATTCCGCATTCATTCCATGGCTTTTTGTTAGCCCCATTTTTGTTGAAGAAGGTATAGATCGATGCTCCCAAAACTACGAACATCCCCAGCACGAAAGCGTAAACGTCGCTCGCACCACGCGCTTAATAGCTCAAACTTGGCTTTGTGCCCAAACTGTGGAAACAACCGCTTGCCGCACCGGTCTTGCCCAAGTTGCGGCTATGTACGCCCTGGTCTTCAAGTAAAAGCTACAAAGGCGTAACTTTTAATGCGAATTGGCGTTGATGTGATGGGGGGCGATCTCGCACCGTACCCTATTCTAGAGGGAGCCCTTGCTGCTACTTCAAAACTAGAATCAGACGACGTTGTTGTCCTCTACGGGGACGAAGATATTATTTACGAGGGAATTGCTAACACAACCCTTGGCCACGCAAAGGTTGAGGTTGTAGCAACTACAGAATCAATTTCAATGGATGAAAGTCCAGTCGACGCTGTCCGAGGTAAACAAGACAGTTCACTTGTGGTGATGTGCAAAGCAGCATCTCGCAAAGCAGAGAACCCACTTGATGCAGTAATTTCTGCTGGCAATACTGGCGCATTTGTCGCAGGTAGCCAAATGTATTTACGAAGACTTGACGGTGTTCATCGTCCTGGAATTGCAGCAGCAGTTCCTACATTTGCAGGAACAGTTGCCTTCATCGATGTTGGCGCAAATATTGAACCAAAACCAGTACATCTTGCCCAGTATGGCGTGATGGGAAAAGTATACGCAAAGCGGATTCTTGGAATCGATAATCCACGCGTCGCCTTGATGAATGTCGGCGGCGAGGAACAAAAAGGCACAAGTAATCTTAAGCTTGTTCGAGATATGCTACGCGCTGCACCAGATATTAATTTTGTTGGGTATATCGAAGGGCGAACGCTTTTTGATGGTGGTGCTGATGTTGTTATTACAGACGGAATCGTTGGTAATGTAAGCATCAAACTTGCGGAAGGTCTTGCGACGGGTTTGCTTACAAAGATAGCGCGTGATGTTGCTGCAGCGGATCCAAAACTTGCTGAAGCATTTAAGCCAATCATGCAAAAGTTTTATTCCGATTACGATTATCACGAATATGGTGGCGCTCCTTTGTTGGGCGTTAACGGCATCAGCATGATTTGTCACGGTAGTTCAGAAGCACGAACAATCACAAACGCAATTATTCGGGTGAAGCAATTTTCAACAGCGGGCGTGAACAAACATATTACAGAGCAACTTGCATCCATTGAAGAATTGAGCATCGCATGACAAGCACTATGCCTTGCGGGGTTCGTATACTAGGTACTGGCTCGTGCGTTCCGGACGATATACTTGGCAATGAAGAATTGGCAAAAAGATTTGATGTCGACGTTGCCTGGATTGAGCAAAGAACGGGCATTGTTGAGAGACGTTTATGTAGCGAGGGCGAGGGTACGTTTGAGTTGCAAACTCGTGCGTTAAAAAAAGCGCTTAAAGATGCAGGGATTAAAGGCTCAGACCTATCGTTAATTATTTGTGCTTCGGTCACATCAGAAATGACTTGTCCATCCAATGCTTGCAGACTGTCCGCAGAAGTTAATGCAGCACCTGCAGGCGCCTTCGATATTATTGCTGCGTGTTCAGGTTTTGTGTATGCAATGAATCTTGCCGACAGTTTAATACGTAGTGGTACGCAGCACACAATCGCAGTTGTTGGTTGCGATGCAATGAGTAAACTGACGGACTCCCTTGACCGCGGAACATCCATTTTGTTCGGCGATGCAGCGGGGGCTGTTATTCTGCAAAAATGCGACGACCCAGAGATTGGATGTTTTTACCAAACCATGAACGCCAACGGCGAACCGTGGCCGGCACTTTATATTCCATCATGCGAAGAGGAAGTTGTTGAAGGAGATACTGCGACAACGACCTATGGCAAATTAAGAATGCGTGGAAAAGAAGTTTATAAATTTGCAGTAACAACCTTTCAACAAATTGCAGAAACGCTTTTAGAAGAAACCGGATTAACGCCTAAAGATGTTAGCCAATTCATTTGTCACCAATCGAACATGCGAATTATTGAATCCGCACAGGCCAAACTAGGATTGCCTGACGAAAAAGTATATAAAAATATCAGTCATTTTGGTAATAGTTCAGCAGGCGCCGCAGCGCTTTGCTTCGATCAACTATGGCAAGATGGAAAAATTAATCGCGGCGATGTTATTGTCCTTCTCGCTTTCGGTGGCGGACTTACATGGGCCAGTAGCGCTTGGAGAATTTGAAATGGCTGATTCGCTTGTATTATTATGTCCAGGGCAAGGTGCGCAAAAAGCAGGAATGGGAAAGGCGTGGTTTGATGCTTCGCCTGCTGCACAGGCAATCTTTGAAGAAGCAGATGTAATTCTTGGTGGCACGTTAGGTCTTCCACTGAGTGAAATTTGTTTCAATGATCCAAATGGCGAAATTAACAAAACAAATATTAGCCAACCCGCAATTTATACTTGCTCAGTGGCATCATGGCATGGACTTCGTGAACAGGGGCTAGAAGGCGAAGTAGTTGCAACTGCTGGGCTGTCTCTTGGCGAGTACACAGCACTTCATCTTGCTGGTGTATTCTCATTTGAAGAGGGATTACGCCTTGTTGCAGAGCGCGGACAACGAATGCAAACTGCAGCAGAAGCAGAAATAAGCACGATGATTGCAGTAATGGGCGACGATGAAATTGCACTTGCGTTATGTAATGAGGCAAAAGAAGGCGATGAAATTCTCGTTGCTGCTAACTTTAATGCCCCAGGGCAAACAGTTTTAAGTGGTTCAGTTGCGGCTTGTGATCGAGTGGCAACGTTAGCGGAATCTAAAGGTGTGCGTGCGACCCCACTCTCGGTTGCTGGTGCGTTTCACTCACCTTTTATGGCATCGGCTGCTGAAGGTATGCGCATTGCACTCTCAGAGGTGGCACTACAACCACCAAAAATAGATGTTTGGTCAAATGTTACCGCGGAATTACACGATTCCTCAACAATTGCAGATTGTCTTGTAAAACAAATTACAGACTCTGTTCGTTGGTCTCAATCCTGCAGCGCAATGGCAAAAAGGTATGATAGTTGCAGTTGGCATGAACTCGCCCCAAGCGGAGTGTTGCGAGGGCTCATGCGAAGAATTACTCGAGAAGTGAAAGTTGAAGCACACAATGAACCTCATTAATAAAAGTATTTTGACAACCCTTTTGTCCAGCAGCGTATTATTTAGCCTAGGTTGTGGCGGCGAGGAAGAAGTTGTCGAAGCGCCAAAAACGATTAAAACAGTTGTAAAAAAACCGAAACCAAAAACAACTGTTCAATTGATGGATGAATTATCAATTGATAACAGAATATTCGTTGATGAATTGGAAGCGCCTCGAGAGGAAAAATCTCGAATTGCGCTGTTGCAATTTTTTGATGCCATGTTGAAGAGCGATGTGGCTTCGCTTAAAAATTCAATTTCAATGGGTGATCGAATCGAATTAGAAGCAATGATTAATGCAGGATTGTCTGAGTATATGAACACAGTTACACGGCTTGATTTGAAAATTGGATTAGATCCCTCTGGCTCTGATTGTGTTATGGGTGTGTTTGAAATAGGTATGGATTACCAAGTGCAACTTTGGGGATTTCAATTTGATGGGCAAAAAAGCACCTTCACATCTATGCCAACGCAGCCAAATTTAGTGGATACGCTCAGTGGAAACTGGATTACAAGTTACTTTGCTCTTATTGATAAACAAACGCAAATTGCCTTGCAGCCGGATGCAGGTTCGTCGTATATTCTTGCTGGCGAAACGGATAAGGAAACTAATTCAGGTTCGCAAGATGACGGACCAAGTGGCCCCCCTTCACGTCCTGGCGGTCCTGCGACCCCTGGTCACTAAAAGTAGTACTGATTACACACAGTATCGGAGTCAAAGTTATTACTAATACAAATTCTAAAAGCGAATCGCGGGTTGCGATTGTAACTGGTGCAAGCCGAGGAATTGGCCGAGCCATTGCTATGAAATTGGCAAGCGATGGTTTTATTCTCGCTTTAATTGCTCGAAATAAAGAAGCACTTGAAGAAGTGCAGGCAGAAATAGAAGGCAACGGTGGACAAGCAAGTTCACACGTTTGCGACCTTGGCGATTTCTCTTTGTTCGCCGCTACCATTGAGTCAATAGCTGAGCAGTACGGTCGATTGGACGTTCTCGTGAATAATGCTGGAATGACTCGTGATGGTTTATTGCTTCGTATGTCCGAAGAAGATTTTGATTCCGTTATTGACGTGAACCTTAAGGCGACGTTCATCGGGTGCAAGACTGCAGCTAGACCAATGATGCGCGGTCGCTGGGGACGGATGATTAATTTGACCTCCGTTACTGGCTTGAACGGGAACGCTGGGCAAGCAAATTACGCTGCCGCTAAAGCAGGGATTGTCGGATTGACTAAAACAATCGCGAAAGAGTTTGGTTCCAAAGGAATTACAGCAAACGCAATTGCGCCAGGATTTATCGAAACAGATATGACCGCGGTGTTAAGCGAGGATATTCGCAATGGGGTTGAGGCCTCCGTGCCCCTTAGAAGGTATGGACAGCCTGAAGAAATTGCTTCGGCGGTTTCATTCTTGGCTTCTGAAGGTGGTGGCTATATGACGGGGCAAGTCCTCGTTGTGGATGGTGGATTAACTTGTTGATGTAAATGCAATTGCCTCTAGTTGGCTCTTGTGACCCAATGAGCGTGAAGTCCGTGATATAATGAGTACCACCGTGATAGTCGCGGTTTTTAAAGGAGTACAGACGATGACCCGTGCAGAAATTGAAGCTAAAGTAATCGATATTGTTTCAACACAACTTGGTGTTGATAAATCAGAAGTGAAACTAGAATCAAGTTTCGCGAATGACTTAAATGCTGACAGTTTAGATACTGTTGAGCTAGTAATGGAACTTGAAGATGCGTTTTCAACTGATATTCCAGATGAGAAAGCAGAACAAATTCAAACAGTAGGAAGCGCTGTCAATTTTATCGCAGAAGCTTCTGGCGCTGAATAACTTAAGGTTTATTACATGTCCTTATTTTCTCAGCGGCGCGTTGTCATTACCGGTCTTGGTGCTATTTCAAACCTTGGTCATGATGTGGCTTCGACATGGAGCGGTTTACTAGAAGGCCGGTCTGGTATTGGTCCTATTACTGCTTTTGAACAAGATGAGCGTTGGTCTTCTCGCATCGCTGGTGAAGTGCGCGACTGGGATGCTGCCGATAAACTTGAACGAGCAGAAATAAAGAAAACGGACCGTTTCGCTCAGTTAGGAATTTGGGCTTCGATTGAAGCAATGGAACATTCGGGACTTGCATGGCAAGAAGGTGATGCAAGTCGCCGAGGTGTTGTTATTGGATCTGGTGTTGGCGGCATTCAAACGATTGAACATTTTTCAAGTATTCTTGCTGAAAGAGGCCCAAAGCGCCTTAGTCCATTCACCGTCCCGAAATTAATGGTCAATGCTGCAGCGGGAAATGTCTCAATTCGGTTTAACTTGCGAGGCGTTAATTCAGCCCCAGCAACTGCATGCGCAACTGGCGGGCACGCGTTAGCAGAAGCTTGCATGTTTATCGCTTTGGATCAAGCAGACTTTATCTTGGCTGGTGGCGCTGAAAGCGCTGTTTCACCCGTCTGTGTCAGCTCTTTTTCTGCAATGAAAGCGCTCTCCACTCGTAACGATGAGCCAATGTTTGCTTCAAGACCATTCGATCGCGATCGCGATGGTTTTGTTCTATCCGAGGGTGCTGCGGTACTTGCTGTAGAAGAATTGGAACACGCAAAAGCACGTGGCGCAAACATTCTTGCTGAAATAATCGGCTTTGGAATTACAGGTGATGCGGGGCATATCGCAGCACCTGATGCGGCGGGTTCTGGAGCAAAAGCAGCTATGACAGCTGCTCTGCGAACAGCAAACATTCCTTTAGAATCAATCGATTACATCAACGCACATGGGACTTCAACCCCACTTGGAGATGCTGCGGAAGTGTATGCAGTGAAATCCCTTTTCGGCGACCATGCGTACAAGTTGGCTATGAGTTCTACGAAATCATGTACCGGGCATACCCTTGGTGCAGCGGGTGGGATTGAATCCATTGCAGTTGTAAAAGCAATCTGCGAAGGTGTTATGCCACCAACCATAAACTTAGATAATCCTGACGAAGGATTTGATTTAAACTTTGTTGCAAACACGCCGCAAGAACGAAAAATTCGCGTTGCGTTAAATAACTCTTTTGGTTTCGGTGGGCACAACGTTTCGCTTGCTATTGCAGCTTTCGATGGTTAAATTAAAATAATTCGAGGGCTAGTTGAAGGGCGGTCGGCGGTTAAAACGGGAAGGAAATGCCCGTCCAAATCATAATGCTGTCACGACCTGGGTTGTTTGAATAGGTATTTGCATTTGAAATATGATGCCACTTCACGCCGATTAGCCAACGGTTGTTATTGCCAATGTCAAACGAAAAACCAACGCCTGCTTGCGGCGTGAAATTAAACCTTGAACCATCGCTTGGTACATTTTCGGATGTGCGAAGAAGTCCAGCACCGCCTTCTAAAAACATTGACCAAGATTCTTTAGCAATGAAATGCCATCGTAGTTGTAATGTGAAATTAAGACCCCTTGCGTCTTCGTTTACTTGATCAACGTCCATAATAAAAAGACCAAGGTCGAGACTCAAATTGTCATCAACAAAGTACTCATACTCAACGCCAAGAATTTTTAGTGTATTGTTTGAATCTTTAATGTCTTCTGCAAAGCCGCCAGAGAAACCCCATCGCCATGTACCTTCTTTACCCCATGTAGTTGGAAGCGGGTCTATTTCGGTCGCTTGCATTTCTTCAGGCTGTGAAGCTTGCATCGTTATCGTGTTTTCGAGAGAAAGCGAGGATTGTGCGATAATGTCAATCCGTTGATACTCTGCTGTTGTTGCGCAAAGCGCGAGTGTAAATGCTTGAATCATAATGATCCCAAGGGGATTCGAACCCCTGTTCCCAGGATGAAAACCTGGTGTCCTGACCTGGCTAGACGATGGGACCTACGGCGAGGAATCATACCGCACTCACGACTTTGCTGCAGAGTGTATCCTTCAGAAAATGCTTACTCTTTCACTGATTATTGTTCTACATGCGACTTTTAGCTCTGGGATTCCTCTACTGAGCGAAAATGACCAAATTAGACTCTCCACGGCGGTTGATGGGCAAGATTCCCGTGGAGAATCTTTTGCAGCTATCTTGGAGCACGTCAGCGAATGGAAGCACCCAATTGAAGCCGAGTTTAAGGAAATACCGGTGTCTGCCTTATTGTCGCAACCCGAGGAGTACCGAGGCGTCCTCGTTGGGTTCCAAGGCACTCTTGAGCAAAATAGCCCTCAGACTCAACCCTGGGAAGGTGTGCATGAGTGGTTTGTCAGAGACCAGAGTGGGTCGTTGCTCTGCATTTATGTTGTTGGCTCAAACCAAATTTCAGTGGGGGATTCGGTTTCTGGAATTGCTCTATTTTATAAAACGATGTCAATGGAGGGCCGTGACTCACAAGTCAGAATGTACCCTACGTTTGTGACCTCGCCACTTGCAATTGATTTACTTGCTTCAAGCAACGCCATTCCGACACCGCTTTTGCTTTTGCCAGTTCTGTTAATTGCATCCATCATCGTATTTATTCTTGCACGACTGGGTAAACGAAAACGGCAGATTCGTCATAGGGTTCCTATTCAAACGGACGATGTTGTAGATGCAATGATTAATTATGCTAGCGACTTGCCAGATAACGCTTCACAAGCACTTGCAAAAATGTTTGAGCAATCTGAAGGTGATGTATGAACACCGTTACAACTTCACTTGGCGACAATTCATACGACATTCATATAGGTTGCAATATTCTTCAAGAATTAGGGGCTATCGCAACATCGGTAGCGCCCGCTACAAAGCACTTTTTTGTTGTAGATAAAAATGTAGAACAAACACACGCGAAAGAAGCGATGCAAGCATTCGGCGGACAGTGTGAAATGGTTTCGCTTGATGCTATTGAGTCGAACAAAACAATGGCGAGCGTCGAGTCAATCTGGTCATCGATGCTTGATGCAGGATGCGATCGGCATTCAGAACTAATAGCAATCGGTGGTGGTCTAACGGGGGATGTTGGTGGTTTCGCAGCGGCAACATATATGCGTGGTTTGCAGTTAATTCAAGTGCCAACATCATTATTAGCGATGGTTGATGCGTCAATTGGAGGTAAAACAGGCGTGAATCTACCCATTCGTTCTGAAGATGGAACGTCTATTTTGGGTAAAAATTTAGCGGGGTCTTTTTGGCAACCAAAGGTTGTTGTTGCTGATGTCATGACACTTCAAACGCTTGACGATAGGCAACTTCGCTGCGGTCTCGCTGAATGCATTAAACATGCAATACTCGGTCATCAATCGATGATGGATTTTATTTTAGAGAATACATCTGCGATTCTTGATCGTGATAGCGATGTGCTCGTTGAGTTAGTTACCAAAAGCGCATCAATAAAAGCAAAAGTGGTTTCGCAAGATGAACGAGAACATGGTGGCAGAGCCCTCTTGAATTTAGGGCATACATTCGCCCACGCAATTGAACCCATGCGTGAATTAGATTTATACCACGGTGAAGCAGTTTCAATTGGACTCGTTGCTGCAGTTACTTGCGCAGAAGCGATGGGGCTGGTGGATGCTGAACGGGTCGATCAAATTCGCCACGTACTCACTATGGCCGGATTGCCTGTTAGTTTGCCTTTGCCAGTTTCAATTGAATCCGTACTGCGATTAATGCAAATTGACAAAAAGAATAAAGATTCAAATATCAGACTTGTGCTCCCAACGAACTCTGGCGCTGAAATGTATACCGAAATTGACGAGACAGCACTTGTGCTCGCGTGGACTTCAGTTGGTGCATCCGCATAATTAGATAATTCAATGTAAAAATAATGGGCGACAAAATGGAAGATTGACGGCTCAAGAAAAAGAGCGTTCGGTTCCGATAAAGAAATGTTGCTTCTTTTTTGAAGCCGGAGAGGATTTTTGTGCGCACATTTTCAATTGTTAACCAAAAAGGGGGTTGTGGCAAGACGACAACATCAATAAACGTTGCAGCAGTGTACGCTCGGCGTGGAAAACGAACGTTACTCGTAGACATGGACCCCCAATCACACTGTGCGGCTGGTTTGGGCGTTCCTGAGGAACAAATAGAAAAACACATTGGTGATGCAATGGTTGCAACACATAATGATTCCCTTCAAAAAGATGATTATCTTTGGGAAATTACTCGAAACTTCCATCTCGCGCCAAGCACAATGATGTTGTCAGCCCTTGAAGCGCCAGGGGGTGCATTGCAAACAATGCCAGATCGTGACCGACGATTGGAAAGTTTGCTTGCGCTTTGGGCGAACGATTTTGACATTTGCGTCATTGATTGTCCGCCAAATATTGGTTTATTAACCTATAACTCATTACGCGCGGCATCAGAAGCACTTATTCCGGTAGAAACTGGGTATTTTTCTATTCGAGGTGCACGTAGGCAACGAAAAGCCGTTGATGCTTTGATTGCAAGAATTGGAAAACCCCTGCCTTGTAGAATTATTCCATCAATTCACCGCCCAACACCGCTTGCTAGAAAATTATTACATTCTTTACAAGAGTCATTTGCTCCTGAAGTTTCCCCCACGGTGATTCGAGATCACGAAACACTTCGCGAAGCAGTAAGTTTTGGACAATCAGTCCTTGATTTTGCTCCTGGGTGTGAAGCAGAAAAAGATTTTGAAGCACTGGTTACATGGTTAGAAGAAAAATATTCTCCACCAATGCCAGAAGTTGAGGTGATTAGTGCAACCGGCGGTCGAGCAGCCGAATTAGCCCGAAGAGTGGCAACACTTAAGTTAAATGTAGAGCATGAAAAAGAATCTCCAATTATTGGGCGCATTTCTCCAGAGGTTGATTTTGAATGACACCACCAAGCTCAGAACATTATGCTGAACTCGCTGCTTTATTCACAACTGTTCCGGAAGAGTCAATAAAGCCATCAATTGAATTGTTATTGCCCGCGCATCTGCCTGTGCAAGGTGGTCTATGGCTAGTTCCTTATGCAGGTAGAGAAGCAGCGGGTGGAACCGCAATCCTTGTGCGAATGCACGAGGACACCTTAGATGTTGCGGCAATTGGAACGGGGAATATTGAATTAAATGGATGCGTCTCAATGGAAGATGTGCTTGCCCGTACTTCTAGTTCAGCAGTGCATTGGATTATTCAACCACCAGCGGACGCTGACCCAACTTCGTTACTTCATTGTGATGCAGACAGCGTAACATTACTCTCTGGTGCAGATCAAGCAGCAGTCGTTGGCGCTTACAGATTATTAAAGGGTTTAATTACAAGCGCTGGTTCCAAGAAGGAAGTGCCAACAATGCGTTTGGTTGTTGTTGGTGCAGAAGAACGTTCGGCATCTGATGCTGCGAGTCGAATTGTCCAAACGGCACAATTGCAATTGAATGTCAAGTTAGACGTAGGTCCTGCGCTTCCTGCAATGGGAAGCACAAGTAAAGTAATTTCCCAAGTTAGTTTCTCGCGAGGAAGTAATGTTGTTGATTTGATGGGAAAAATTCGAAGCGCAAACAGCGATCAAGATATGCTCGAAACTACTGACAGAATTGAGAAGCCATTCGTTTTCGATGAACCAGTTGTTTCATTTGTTGACACAATTGATGCAGTGCCGAATGAAAAACATGAAACCGATTCAGTCTCTAAAACTACACCTGAGCCGATCGCAACACCTATAGAAGAACAACCAAGTGTTGAAACTGCTGCGCAGGCATCAGCAATAAAATCTGAGTACGCGTCTTACATTGACGGATTGCTTGCAATAGCACCGAGATGCCCCGAGCATAATCATGTTGAACTTGCAGTTGACATGGATGGCCGTTTACACGTGCTTGCTGATGCAGATGATTTGCGAGATGTTGCAATAGTTAGCGCATGGATAGTTCGACATGGTTCACTTTTGGCAATGGCTTGTGGTGGGTTGAAACTTGCAGAAGGCGTTACTCCTGTTCAGCATATTTTCACCGACGATGCAGTCGCAGTTGCAGATTTACACGGGACGGATGTTCGGATGCACCTTCTAGCAGAAGTGCAAGTCAAGGGTGCAACGGGTATTTTTTGTACGCCGCTTAATTAAGAACGCGAATCCATGCACCGTGAGCAAAAGAAGCAAGCTCTTCATTACTAAAGCCAGCATCTAACAGCGCATCGGCTAAATTGCAAATTTGATTTGGGTGCTTAAGATTAATGGGTAAATATGCAGTGGAGAACCCGCCGTCGAAGTCGCTTCCAAGTGCAACTTGCGTTCGATTACCAGCCAATTCGCAGTAGTGCATGATGTGTTCGACGCAATCATCAATTGTTGCATCGGTATTGTTCTTGTCAAACGTTTTTGATAAAAATTGAGTGCAAAGATTCAGCCCAATTACTCCACCTCTTCGAAATATCTCTTTTGCTTGTTCATCAGTGAGGTGTCGTTGCGATTTGTTATTCAGCACCACTCTGCTGTTGGAATGACTTGCAATGATTTTACCTTTAGCGTTAGAACATAAGTCGTCGAATGCGTAGTCAGAAAGATGAGAGGCATCGTGAACAATTGCATGTTCGTCTAAAGAGGCAACGAGTTCTTTGCCTTCATCAGTAATGCCAGTATCGCAATCGTTTCCTCCGGCGTAGCGAGTCCCGCTTGACCATGTTAAGCCAACGATCCGAAGACCTTGTTCTGCCCACCACCGTACATCTTCAGGAGACCGAATTGGATCCGCACCTTCCATGAGTAGTAGCATCGATAGTGAATCCCTGCATTTGCAACCCTCGTGTTGGATAGAAAGTAATCCCTTTGATTCTATGTTTTTATATAACGCTAATTGCTTTGCTCCAGCGGCAAAAGCAGCATCGCGATTTGAGGAATTTCCATACCCACAATAATCGTTTGCTTGTGAGGTGTAGATAGTTCCAAAAAAAGTAGAAATAGAGCTCTTGGCAAGGTCTGGAATAGAAATGCAAGTTTTTTCAGTTTCTTTGCAAGGTTCAAAAATGTTTCTACCGCACATAGCAACGTAGGCAAGGTCAATATGTCCATCTATCCAGTGCATTTTGTCTCATCATAGTCTAATGGGGTATTCATATTCACTAAGGGTGGGTATCCTGTGCTTGTTGTGGAATGCGAAGAAGTAAAGGTTGAAATAGGAATGCCGGCGAAGTCCGAATGCGCTCGCCGGTTGCATGCACTTGGAGTCTCAATCGCTTCGCTTGCTCTTTTGAGTATCGCTTTATTGGTAACGCCTTCAGCAGATGGAATCGGGACGCATACGCAACTTGGTTTACCAGTGTGTGGATGGATTCTCGCTGCAGATTTGCCGTGTCCAACATGCGGAATGACAACAGCCTGGAGCCACACCATTCGAGGCGAATTGCCGTCAGCTTTCATTGCGCAACCGTTGGGTATGCTTCTGGCTATCGCAACAATTTTTGTTGCTATAGGTGGATTGATAACTGCTATGACAGGTTACTCATTCAAAGCATTTCTATATATTTATACTCCGTCAAAAGTATTTATTATTGTCGGAGCCCTTACGCTAGCTTCTTGGGGTTTTAAAATTTTCCTACATCGAGGTGTATTATGAATCGAATTATTGTTTTAGTTGTGCCACTTATAGCTTCTCTCGTTATTGGTGGCTGTTCAGTCTTTGCATTCATCGGCGCTGGTAAGCAGGCGATGGAAGATCAAATGTTGATAGAAAAGCCAGCACAGTTTTCACTCGAAGGCAAATCAGTCGCGGTTGTTATTGATACAGATTTATCGGTGCATTACGAACATCCTGGTATTTCAAATGTAATTGCTGAAGGAATTTCAGGCAGGATTGCAATGTATGCCGATGGCGTAAGTGTTTTACATCCAAGAGTTGTTGCGCAGTGGCAATTTGAAACTCCGCAATGGTCTGCAATGCCTACAACTGATATTGCAAGGACATTAAATGTCGATGTTGTTATTTATATCGATCTGCATAATTATTCACTTACGCCTCCTGGTAATCAATGGCTTTGGGATGGATATTGTTCTGCATCAATTGGTATTATTGAAGCAACTAGTTATGAGGAAGATGGCTTTCTAGATATGTATGAAATTCAGGCTTCGTTCCCTCGAAAAATTAAGCACTTGACTCGCGAAGAATCTGACGAAGCAACTATTGAACGCGGTCTATTGGCGGAATTCATAAAGCAAACTGCTTGGTTGTTTTATTTGCACACAGAACCAAAACACCCAGACCGTTATCGACCGGAATTGGACGCATGAAACTACTTGCATTACTCTCATTACTATTCGTTTTTTGCTCCGCCGCCACCTCATGCAATATTGCATCTGTTGTTACATACGTAGCATCTCCTGATCCATCGAAAGAAGCAGTTTTCGTTTTGCCTAATGTTGCTACGGTTGTATTTGTAGACGACAGAAAAAATGTGATGCACCCAACGCGATTGCGAAGAGTTGTTGCAGAGCGAATTACAAAAGACTTATTAGAAAAAGACATATTGACGACAATGATTTCTCCTCGGGACATTTTGCGTGTTAGTTCGTCGAGCGACCGATATGGCGAACCAGTGCCTATGGATCAACTTGGCAAATCAGTTGATGCATCTGTTTTGATTTATGTTGAGATTGTTGGATTTTCATTAACAAGCGATGGTCAAACGGCAAAGCCCGTGGCAAACTGCAGTGTGAAAGTAATTGACGTACGAAATAGACAACGGTTGTTTCCACTAGACGATATGCCGTATTTTGTGCGAGCAAATGTGACAAATATTGCGCCAAGTCGACTTTCTGGTTCTGGCGAAGTGCGTAAATTGTCTGAAGAACTCGCAGAGACTCTTGGAGATGAAGTTGCGAAACTATTCTATGAACACATAACAGGTCGTCTGGGTGAAAATCTAAAAAGGCAATAGACGATGCAAACTCTGCATGTCATAACTCCAAGCGACCCGTCCACATCAGATTGTTTTGTTGGATTGATGCGCTTAGCGCAACGGCAAATCGGCGGTGAGCATAAAACAATTGTTATCGGAGACCAAGTTGAGGCAGAGGCGTTGCGACAGAGGGGAATCCAAATGCTTGGTTCGCTTGGCGGTATTAAAAACAAATCAAACACGCTGAGTCGTCGCCTAGGTCGTCTTTTAGACACTGTATGCATTTCAGCGAAAAGTACTTGTATTGGTTGGGGTTGGCATTCTGCTTCAGTATTGAGCACGCTGCAAATAAATGCAGAAACAACTGCCTATGTCGACGAAGTAGATGATTGTATTTCGTTCAAAAATAATACTACTGGAATTATTCCAACGAATTGGAATGTGTCACAACGATTGTTGGCAATGGGCATAGACGAAACAGTGCTCGCAGAACCAATCGTTGGAGTAGCACCAAAAAGTGTTGTTGTTGATAGTAAGACGGTGTTAGAACTAGTTGGTATTCCTGTTGATTGTTGCATCGTTGCTATTGTTGGCGACGCTTCTTCTTGCGAAGAGTTGTTGACTGTTGCCATGCAAATAAAATCGACAGGTCTTGCAATTTGTTTTGTACTCCCTCCGAACTATCAACATCGAGCAATTGTAATGTTGGCAGCAACGGAGAAGGGGGTAGCAGATGTATTTAGGTGCACACCGCCGGAGTTACGAACGGCAGATATTATTTCAGCAGCAAGTTGTATTTGGGCACCATCGGTCGCGGAATTCGCGACATCGTGCGCGGTGCTTGACGTTGTAGATGCTGCTTGGGATGGCATTCCTATTCTCGCCGGAACGAACCATCCAATAGCATCAATTCCAACTGTTGGGAAATTGATTGCATGTGCTGGTTCTTACAATGCAATTTGCAGTTGGATTATTGGCGTTGTAAAAAATGAAAAAACAATTACAAAGAAAAGCGCAGAAACAACGATGGCGATCAGATCAATAGCATCCCCGTCTAGATTTATTGAAGGTCTTTTACTTCGAACAACTTCACCGCGTTCGTGTACGCGTTGCTGATTTACTTGAAGTAGCACGTGCAACTCGTTTGTCATACGTTGGAGGCGTAACTAAATTTCGGTGGCTTTTTTGTAATGAAGATTCGGCGTAACAAGAAACCACGCGTCCAAGATATAATCTGCAATCTGCTTCGGGCGATAGGTGCCCCTCAAGTTTGCAATCGAACCAAAGTTTAGATTCCGGCAAAATTGGCATTCCAGTTTCTGCTGTAATTGTGGTAAGTGCTAAAAATGGATCTTCATCTCGTTCATGATCACGGTTGAATAATCTCATCGCTCTTCGATCATTAGGCGGTACAAGGCAGAGCGCAAATGCACGAGCATCACGGAGCATTGGTTCAATTTGTTGCCCCTTGGGAATGGCTACGATGAGCATTGGCGGCTCAGTACTGCACTGTTGAACCCAATTAGTCAGTATGCCGTCACGAAATTTGTCGTGTGTGCATGTTAAAACAAAGGTTGCAGAAGGCAATAGCTGCAGGACCTTGTGGATTAGTTGTGGATGGGCAGTTTCTTCAGCCATTTTATTTAGCGAACTTAAAAAATGTCGGAACTACTTGTTCCTACAGTACTTAAGATGCCACAAAACAAGTTAAGTGCAACGTCCGAGAACTAGCAATTTCAACTTTTTTTAACAAAGTGTTGCAAAATGGGGAAAGTTGGGGTACTGTGGGGGCGATTGGTAATGAAGAACCCAAAAGCACACCATGTTAATTGTAGGCGAAACAGCACGATCTATCGACGAAAAACAGCGAATCTCTATACCAAAAGAGATGCGAGAGTTTTTTGCAATGGAGAATGGGCCAAGTATTGTCTATGCAACACCAGGAGCAAATGGCTCAATTTGGTTATATCCAAAAGCGGCGTTCGAATCCAGAGCGAACGTGATGGAAAACTCGCTACTGTCCAACGAGGACGAAATGGAACTCGAGCAAATACTGTTCTCTCAAACGACACGTCTCGAGATCGACAAGTCGGGCAGAATTCGATTGCCCGAAGTATTACTCTCCTTCGTTGGAATAGATGCACAAGCAATACTGTTAGGAGTTCGGGACCATCTCGAAGTGGTCAACCCAAAAAATTGGGAAGTGCAGAAACGAGAGGGATTACCAAAACTGAAAGAAATAATGGCTCGAATCAGAAACAAAAAAGAGGAAAAACCCTGCTGATGGCTTCGAGGCAACACATTTTGATTTCTAACGCTGAGCAAGGACGCTCGGCTCGCAAGGGGGAGGGCGTCAGGGACGATGCAACCACCTTGCATGAAATATACGCAGTAAATACTGCATAAAGTGAGTCAAGGATGACTCGCAAACGAGAAAGTGCCAGCACGGACGCACGGCACTAATCAACCCTGGTTCTCGACTCAAGACCGAGTCGAGAACTATTCCTCAAGTCGGTCGAGCGAAATGCTCGACTACCTTCCCCTTTGACCCTCGGCATGACCCACCACATGCCGCGGGTCATTTTTTATGCACTATTTGTTTGAAGCTGGGCGAATTTTACCAGCAATTGCAGGGCCATTATTGGTAATTTCTTCAGCAACTTCATGCCGATGAACAGGGACCTCTCTTGGGAAATCGAATGCAATTCGAACTCGGTCGCCTTTGATTGAGGCAATGCGAACAACTCCTAGTGGATTTGCTGGATCCCCTATAACAACCTCTTCCCCTTCTCTTCTTGTAATCACGAGCATAACGCGAACCTCCTGTCGCCACTTCCAGTTAGAAATATCGCGCAGCCTGCGCGAACCACCATTTGCTATGGTAGCAAAAAACTAGCAAAAAGAGGTGCCTAAAATTGGAGAATTTTCTTCCCTGCCCATTCATAACCTACTTACTGGCAATATGTTGCATTATTGAACGCGTAGGTGTTATTCCACAGCCTCAACGGATGTAACTACACTAATTCGATCTTTCAGCGTCGTTTCAATGGTTGTTTGAAGTGTCATGCCAAGAGAAGGGCAACCAATGCAGGCACCCAAGAAGCGAATTGAGACGACGCCAGAGGCATCAACACCGACAAGTTCGATGTCTCCTCCATCAGCTTGAATTGCTGGCCTAATTAACTCAATGACAGCATTCACTTCATCGAAAATAGGGGAATTGGATTTTGTGTCTTCGTTCGTCATCTTGCTAAATAATACGCTGAAGTCGTTTCCTCTGCTAGCGGTTGTACACTGTAAACATGATTCGATTAATGCTTATTACTATTTATGTTTCTTTACTACTGTTTAACTGTGGAGGACAGACGATTCACAGTCCCAGCGCAACGCTCAAGGAGACAGGTCGTCCATCGAGTGTGCATATAGAAGCAATGGCGATGCTTGACGTAAATGTTGGAAAGGCCGATACAAACTACCAAGCCATATTGCAGCGAATGCTTTGGGTTCCCGGTTACACCAATGAAGCGAGGTTAGAGGCATTAGCACGTCTTTGGTTTATCGATAGAGAAGGGACTGTCCGAATAATTCGTCAACGACTTGCTCGTTTGGATAACCCGACTTGGTTGAAAGCGCTCTGCCAGTGGATTGCAGATGAAGATGTAAAAGAGTTGGATGAGGCGCTCATCAGTTCATGGGCGAATAAATCTTTCTTAATGCAAACAGACGACGAGCGTCCAGAGTATTTGGCGTTAGTTCGAATGTACGATGAAACGGTAATTGCAGATTTGATTTTTGATTCTATGCTCCAAGAGAAAAAAGCATGGAAACAAAGTTATCGAACTCGTTGTTGGGAATTGCTTCACCGTCTATCGCAACGCGACCGTTTAATTGCACTGTTGGAAGATTCGACATTTGACGAAGATGATTTGTTTTTCATTGACTTACAAAAAGCAAAAATTGAATTAGGCATAGTTCCATTATGCCGTGAAGAAATATTATGGATTCGTGAATTGTCAAAACCTGAGTACAGTTCATTTTGGGGAGAAGCAGTAGAAGCACTCAACGAACTCGACATAGATCGACGGTCAGAAATAGAAATGCGAGATATTCCGGTAGCAGTTTCGTTAAAACGGCACGGCGGGGAAGGTGCATTTTCAAGATCAGTTCCAGTGATGCTACGCGAGATAGCTACGCAAACCGATAACCAGAAGCATTACACTGAAACAATGGGCGGTGGTCAATATGTCCCTGGAAGTGAACGGTTAAAAACGTACAGAGACAAATTAACGTGGGGCGATGCGGTTGCGCTTGAGATGGTGCTCGCAGCTCTCGATGTACCTCAAGTACGCGAGCATCTTTTTGATTATGCAATACGAGATAATCTGGACGTAACGACTGAATACGGTGGAGTACTTGCCTTAGATAAAAAGGGCAGGTTCGAAGTACTTGAATTTAAGCCGAAGGTTCGGCATCATGACCGTAGATTTAATGCATCGCAAGAAATGTTTGACGCAGCATACACCGCGCTATTTCATTTTCATTTTCACGCACAGAAACTGAGGAATGGTGACCACGCAGGTCCAGGCGCTGGCGATAAAAATTATGCAGATAACACTCGTGCAAATTGCCTTGTATTTACATTTGTTGATGAAGACACTTTAAACGTTGATTTCTACAGGCACGGTGGAATTGTGATTGATTTAGGCACGATATCTAAATAATGATTCGGCCAATTTCATTATTTTTAGTTCTTATGCTCGCTTTAGCTGGCAGAAAAACTGCAGATGAAATGCAACTGAGTGAACTTGGCCTTCTCATTTGTTTATGTATTGTGCCATTGTGTGCAATTGTCGCGATGCGATTCGAAAAATATACAAAAGTTGTTCAGTTGTATGCGACTTTAATACTTTTGCTTAGCCTGTATTTAGCGATTGAAAACTTCGGCTGGAAAGTTTTCCTAGAAAAACAATTTGGTACTAATGAACTTTTGATTGGTTCTTTGGTACTACTGCCGAC
Organism: Phycisphaerae bacterium; assembly: GCA_018701395.1. Taxonomy (GTDB): domain Bacteria; phylum Planctomycetota; class Phycisphaerae; order Phycisphaerales; family SM1A02. The sequence goes on from JABIWU010000003.1 coordinate 63,348, forward strand.
AATACTGTGGTTACTTATTCTTTGGTGGATTTCATCCCCAATTACAAATAGACTTTCGTGGGTATCGCATCGTCTTCGATTAGACGTACTGCTCCTTTTGATTCCAGTGTTTTTGTTATTTTTAGTTGAAGAAATCGCAACTGCACTACACTTTGGCGAAGATGTACGAAGTGTTATGGAATTAGGAGCTTTGTTGTTATTGCTTGCCTACATGCCATTTATTATGACGTTTATTCTTTCAGCAAAACAAATGGAAAATTATTCCTTGCGAACCGCGATAATGGAGGTGGCAGCACGTGCGCGCATCCGAAATTCAAAAGTATTTGTTTGGAATACACATAATCGAATCATGAACGCGTTTGCGACAGGACTTATATTACAACCAAAACTTTTAGTTTTGACAGATAAGTTAATTGCTCGATTAACACCAAGGGAACTATTAGCAGTCACCGCGCATGAATACGCCCATCATAAATATTGGCACACAACCTTTCTTGTCCTAACTGCTTTTGTTTCTATGAGAGTGATGAGTATTGTATTTCCGCTTCTTGGTGCATCTAATTCAGGCAATTCGGAACAAGTTGCACAGTTAGTCTTAACTATCCTTGCAATTATTCTCGTCTCGCGACAATTTGAACGCCAAGCAGACGCATATTCGGCGTTGGAAATGTCCAAAAACTTCGGTGGCGAAATAACAGAAGATGGTGGAAGTGCACTTGCGGACGCTCTGGGAGCGATTGCATTCTCTCAGGGCATAAAACCAAATGCATTTGATTTATTGCATGGTTCAATTGCCTCTCGGCAACGGTACTTATTTGGGATAGTTGGTTCGAAGTATTCAGCAATAGCCGTAAACAAAAGAGTATTTTGGTTAAAATTGGGACTGGCAATCATTTTGGTTGGAACTTTTTTCCTATGACACATAAAAACAATCTTTTTATGCATGGAGCAAGTAATAGATTTCTTGTTCATTTTGGCGAATCGAAACAATCAACCCTGTTGAAAGAACTCAATGGAGCTGACGGGCTTTTACTTGTTGAAGAAGACGCGGAATCTGATGCATTTATGCGCATTTTCAATGCCGATGGTAGCGAAGCAGAACAGTGTGGGAACGGTTTGCGATGCGTTGCATTGCATTTAGTCCGAAGTAAATTAATCGAAGGCAGTGTAGTTACTATTCGAACTCTTTCAGGCATCAATTCGTGTGTAGTACGGGAAGATTGTAATGAAGTTGAAGTTACGCTTTGTGTCCCAATTCTCGAAACGTATTCAATTGAATCGTATCCTGAACTTGCTTTCATACAAATGGGCAATCCTAATGCGGTGTTGTGGACGGAAGACGACCCATTAAAAGTAAGAGATGAGGTTGGCGAGTTACTTTCGCGCATGGAACAATTTTCAAATGGAATGAATATTCATATTGCTCGTCGGGATGGCGTTCAATATGCTACCTGCGCTTCCTATGAACGCGGTGTCGGTAATACGCACGCATCAGGAACGGGCGGTGCTTCGGTATTTGTTGCTTCTGGGGCGCAGGGTCCATTTTATGTATCAAGTGTAGGCGGTACCCTAACGTACCGCTATAACGAAAAAGGCGAAGTGCTAATGGCTGGACCTGCAGGTTATGAATGATGAATTATTACTTTTTTAGAAGTAACAGTTGCTGAATTCCCATTTTGTAATTGAAACGTTCTTGGTTCTGTATTCGAGTCAACGATTGCATCGCGTATAGATTGAATAGATCCAAAAGTGGCGCATTCGCCAATAGCTTTTTGCAACGCTGCATCAATAATTGGAAGAGGCAGTTTGGCGAATGTAACTCGGTCCCACTCATTTCCTCGGGGCACGGTTGCGTCGAATATATCAACAGCAGCGTGCAACATCGTTGAAGCATTGGACGCATGTCTATCTGCAGAATTCCACAACTCTCTTAAAATTGGAATGACGTCCTGTCGTAATCGGCCACGTGGCGTGGTGCTGTTTTGATTTGTGGGGTCTTCGCACCATTTGATTTGAGCTTGGTTACAAATTGAAATGAGTTCGTTTTTTTCAACATGAAGAAGCGGCCTGAACAAATCAATTGAATCAGACAATGCCCTGGAAGCTGCAATGCCGGAAAGTTTTCTTAATCCGCCGCCACGGCAGAGCGCCATCAACATTGTTTCAAGTTGATCTTCAGCATGATGTGCAACTGCGACTGCATTGAAACCGAGCACGGTTGCCGTTGTTTGTAGTGCTTCGTACCGCGCTTTCCTAGCGCCTGCTGCTAAAGAGCCGTTTTCTGGGGTGACGGTTACTCTTGTGGAAATACATTGAACGCCAAGAGAACCGCAGAGTGTTTCCACCATTTTTTGTTCCTCATCGGACTCATCGCGAAGTCCGTGATGAATGTGGGCTACGGCTACTTTATAGTTTGCACTTTCTTGCAAAGCGCCCGCACAGCAAAGAAGAAGAAGCGCCACAGAATCTGCCCCGCCACTTACGCCAACAAGCACATCTTGGTTTCCGATTGCTTTTCGTACCGTGGCAACAAGTTGATGCCTACGTACTGCAAGTGGAACCGCCTGCTTGTTCATGTGTTCAGTGGAGCAGTGCATGCTTCAAGCACTTTCATTCCGTTCATGTACGGTTGTAAACATTCAGGTATTGCGATCGAGCCATCTTTTTGTTGATGCATTTCAAGCAATGGAATTAAAATTCGCGGGCTTGCAAGGACAGTGTTATTGAGTGAATGCGCAAAGACAGTATTGCCGTCTTCGTCACGGTATCGCATATTCAATCTTCGACATTGATAATCGTAAAGTCGGGATGCAGAGTGTGTTTCGCCCCAATCACCTTGCGGTTTTCCATCAGCATCAAGCTCGCCACGTCCTGGCATCCAACACTCGATATCTATCATGTCAGCATTTTTTGAGCCCAGGTCAGCGGTGCAACATTGTAAGAGACGATAAGGCAGTTGTAATTTTTGCAGAAGTTCCTCAACGATTGAGAGCATTTGCGTGTGGAATTCGCGACTGATTTTTTTATCTGCTTTACAAATTACAACTTGTTCAACTTTATCAAATTGGTGAATCCGATAAAGACCAGCAGTATCTCGTCCAGCTGCGCCCGCTTCTCTTCTGAAACAAGTCGACACGGTTGCCATTTTAATGGGCAATTTGTCGTTGCTAATAATTTCATCTGCATACATGCCCATTAAACCAACTTCGCCAGTTCCCGCTAGGTACAAGTCATGACCTGCTCCACGCTTGGATTCTTCAATGTGGTATGCCTGCTCACGGCCAGAAGGAAAAAACCCTGTGCCAACCATGCATTCTTCACGAAGGATGCATGGCACAGACATTGGGGTAAAACCATGGTCATTCGTAATTAAATCAAACGCCAATCGAAGCATGCCCTGGTGCAATCGCATTCCGTTGCCTGTCATCATGTAATGTCTAGTGCCCGACATTTTTACGCCACGATCAAAGTCGGCGAGTTTAAGTTCGTTGACAAGTTCTAAGTGTGTTTTAGGTTCAAACCCACGGTTTGATTCAAAAGAAACATCTAAGTCATACGTTTCTGGTGACCAAGTCCTTAACTGGACATTGTCATCTGCGCTCGTGCCTTTTGGAACGTCAGAATCAGATGGCTGCGGAATTTGTAACAAAAGAGCTTTCCAATTTGGTTCAATTTCAGAAATGGAATCATCAAGACGTTTGATTTCATTTTTTAGCGCGAGGGGTTTTGCTTCAAGCGTAGCGAGTTCCGATTCAAGTTCAATCCTCGTAGCATCGTTTGCGTTTTTAATTTGTCCTTTGAGTTTTCCTATCTGAGGACCGATTTCTTTTGAAATCTTTTTTTGTTCAGCACGATGCTTTTCGCGTTGATGAGTGAACAGCCGTCGTTGTTCGTCGAGGTCGAGCAACGTAGCAATGTCAACAGAGATGTTTTTCTCTGCTGCACCATCAATAAATTGCTGAGGGTTTTCTCGAAGTTGCTTAATGTCAATCATTGAGTGGTGGCTTTTCTTTGAGTTCAGGATGTGCTGCCCAGTGAAGTTTATCAACTAATGTGTTCCAGTAGGAACGCGCGGGGTTTCGCACGATTGAGAGCGTGTGTTTAGATTGTTGTACTGTCATTTTCATGCCTGTTCGCATGAGGCATTGTACTTGCCCATCGATTACTAATGAAGTTCCTTCGTTGGCTTGAAGTATTTCAATTGTGATTTTTGCTTTGCCATCTAAGACAATTGGTCGGACGGCGAGTGAATGCGCTGCAATTGGTGCGAGGATAAAAGCATTTGAGGAAGGGTCAACTATTGGACCACCAACCGAAGCATTATGAGCAGTCGAACCAGTTGGGGTTGCAACAATAACGCCGTCTCCATGGAGAGTTGGTGCGGGAACGCCGTCAATGGATAAGCCGAGTTCTAGAATCCTAAATGGTGCTCCAGCGGCAATCATCGCTTCGTTAGTAACAGTAATTGGAGTTTGATTATCAACTTGGATTTCCAAAAGCATAGCCTTTAATATCTTTGGTGAATCTGTAAAAACTGCATGGCGATGTTTAATGAGTGAGTCTGTGTCAAATCGAGCAAGGAACCCAAGCCGACCACTATTTACACCAACAAGTGGAATGCCTTGCTCAGCAAGTTCTCTGCTGTGCTTGAGGAGTGTTCCATCCCCACCAATAGCAATTGCTAAATTTGCTTTGTTGCTGTCAGCAGGTAAAAATTCGACAACATCGGCAAGTTGTTTTTCCAATGTCTGCGCAACCGCATCAACATCTTTTAGCGTTCTATCTGCAAGCATTTTAATAGGGCTCAGAGTCATATTTTCCATTGTACCTCAACCGGCAAATGCACAAGGCAAGTCGAAGAATCAGAGCGGAATACCGCCTTGACCCCGCTGAGTGAGTTTATCCGACAAGGCCTTTTGTTAATCGCATGAATGCGGTTTCAAGATTGACTTGTTCGCCTTGCATTGACGTGATTCGGAATCCTTGAGCGATTAATCTATTTGGAAGTTCAGATACTTCAAGTTTTGTTGTTGCATCGATGGTTACATCGATGCGCGAACTGCCATTTTCAGTAACAACATCAACGCAATTAATTCCATCGACTGAGCGTAGCAGGGTGGCAGCATCCTCGGCACGTTCTGTGACTTCAATATGGACAACTTGCCCAACTTTTGCTTTTTCGAGAATAGCATCAACTTTCCCAGAGAACAACAATTTGCCTTGCTCGATAATCCCGACACTCGTGCAGAGTTCTGCAAGTTCGTGAAGAATATGAGAACTAATAAGAATGGTTTTTCCCATTCGATGTAATTCTTTTAACAGTTCACGAATTTCTATTCTCGCACGAGGGTCTAGCCCAGATGCGGGTTCGTCAAGCAACAACACTTTTGGGTCATGTAATAGAACGCGAGCAATGGAAAGTCGTTGACTCATGCCGCGGCTCAGGCTTGCAACTTGTGAGGTTGCTTTGAAATTCAACTCAGTAAGTTCGAGCACATCACCAACTGCACGCAATCTTTGAGAGCCACTAAGCCCGTAGCAGGTTGCAAAAAAGTCTAAATACTCATTTACATTCATGTCGTCATAGGAACCCATAAAATCAGGAACGTATCCAATGATTGGGCGAATCTCTGCATTTTGGTATCCAATCACTTTTCCGTCAATTCGGGCCTCGCCCCAAGAAGGTTTTAAAAGTGTTGATAAGATTTTTATTGTTGTCGTTTTTCCAGCACCGTTTGGGCCAATGAAACCGTAACATTCACCTTCATCAATTGTGAGATTGAGATTGTCTAGCGCAATGAGTTCGCCGTATTTTCTAGTTAGATTAGTCGTTTGAATCATTGTGATTGTTCTAAAGGATACACCCAACGAACGAGTGTTGTGCCAGCGCTCTTATTGATTTGTTCACCATCCATAGAGATATCGACTGGGATTGGTGAGTTATGCAGAAACCCCATCACGATAATGCATGGTCTGCTAAACCAAGTAGATAAATCTAATTCACGTCCGCCTTCTCGAATGGAACGGTGACTTGCAGGTCCTTGCTTGGCATTTGCGTTTTTCTTGTAAATGGGTGGTGAAAGGTGCGAGTAAAACGATAGCATTTCCATTTTAGTATGCCAATCTTTGTCGCTTACACCGCTGGATTGGAATAGTTCTTCGATTTGGTATCGAGCTTTTACCGCGTTAGTAAATGAACTGAGGTTGCTGACTTTGAGAGAATTAAAATTTAATTCTTCACTGTTTTTAAGATAGGGGAATCGCCAAGTATGCATTTTGTTTAATACTCTTCCAGTTGCAACTTGATTTGGATTGTCGTTTTGTTCATCGGTAACCCAGATAATGGTTACATCTTGAAAAATCCCTGACGCATTGTTTTTGATGGTGCCGCTAAGAGCATTTCCATTACTGGAATCACTATCCACTCTTGGTACGTTGTTTGGGTCAACTCGTATCAGGGAATTAAAATAGGTGCTATCGATGCCGCCAACCCAATCAAATGCAAAATTAGCAGTGGTCGATCTTGCTGGTTGATTAAAAGAATTGGGCACACTGTCTAGATTCAACAGAACTTCTCGTCTGTCAATAAAGTCAGGGGTCATAGAAGCGTCCGGAGGTGCCCAAGGGGTGAGTAGATTATTACTTTTACCGTGCAGTGTTATTTTTGTATATCCAAAATTAGGTAGAAAAACAGAAAACCAACCAGTTACTTTTTGTCCTGTTCCGCCATACACGTGGTCAATTATGCTGACATGCTTGATAGGTGTGGAAATGCCAGAAGTAATACCAGCCAACACCCATGTACCGCCTGTGAAAATGATTGCCGAAGAAACAAAAAGTACCCATGACCATTGTAATTTTTTACATCTGTACAGAAAGTAAAAGCCTCCAGGGCACGCGACAATCCAGTACAAAAGTATTACGATAAATACAGCCCCAAGTTTTCCACTAGCAGTGGTAGACATTGCAATATATTGCGCAATCAAGTTGCCTGCTAATAAATACGTTACTTTAGAAATGGTTGGTGATAGTTCGTTGTCATCTTTTAACTTCTGTAATTCAAATGTAGAAGGCGTAGTGTTTCGTTTTCCGAAAATTCGATTCCAGAATATGTCTGTTTTGGGTAAGCCGAGTGACGAAAGATTTCCACTTGCTACATCAATACCAATTACTGTTAAGGACCCAAAACCAAAAGTTTTTTGGACAGCGATAACACCGCCATCTTCAAGCCAGAGAATCGGTGTGTAATGTGTATCCCATTCGTCTTTTATATTTCCAAAAATCTGAACAGTCGCAAGCGATTGCGGAAGTCTTTTTGCATTGCCTAGAACTGTTTGTAATTTTTCTATTGGAACTTGCGTTATTACTGAATCGACGCCTTGCGTAAGATTTGCAAGTGGAGCATTTTGCCTTCCAAGAGCCCATGGGTCACCGATGTTTGGGAGTGTAATTACGAAATGTCCACCACGAAATACCCAATCTTCAATCGCTTGAGTTTGTCGAAAAGAAAATTCTGGAACGGCATCTGCCCAGACGAGAGCTTCGAGTGATGTAAAACAAGGCCATGCATCAGGAAGGTCCTTTGATTTAAGCCCCGAAACAAGGAAAGAAGTCTCCTGTTTTGTTTCTGGCGAGACTGGCAAATAGCCAGGCAACCCTAGGCGGCGTGTTCCGAAAATCACAGTAATTGCGCTTTGAACTGGAACATAAATTGCTCTAACCGAATATGGAGAAAATTGAAGCAGTTCTAATTCGCCACTTGGCACATTGTCTTCTAATTCACGAAGACGAATTGTCCAAACAGTATCGCCATTATCCCAAGCACGAGTTGGCGCGTAAAGCCAGGTTGAAGTGTCAGTCATTGGCGAAAGGGTAATTGCTCTTCCCCATAAAACAAGATCGCCATCTGCATCAGGAACTTCCCACTGAATCCACGCTTGAACAGGTTCGTTGGTATTTGAATTGACAGTTATATGAACCGGTGTAATTTCGCCTGCACGCCAATTGTTGCCGATGCCAACTGAATTTACCGTAATTGAAAAATCGCCCGCATAACTGGCTACGGTTATAAAAAAAATAAACAGTATGCTACGGAGTGATATTTGCATACGCTTCTAAAATGGTTGCGTGCGAAAGAATGCCACGATGAAAGCAAGTGACTTCAAATTTTTCGTTTGGAGCATGTATTAAATCATCGTCTAATGAAAAGCCAATCATGACGGTGTCGATTCCGAGGATTTTTTGGAATTCCCCAACAACAGGAATAGAACCGCCTGAGCCAATCGTGACGGTAGGGTTAGGAAAGACTTCAGTTAGCGATTCAATTGCAGCAGTCAGCCAAGGGGAATCTGTCGGAACAGCAATGGCAGGTGATGCTCCGAGATCTTTAAAGTCCCAATGGCAACCAACTGGCGTTCGGTCTTTTAAAAAGGCAAAAAGAGCATTTTGTATCTGTTTTGGATTTTGATTTGCTACAAGCCGACAACTGATTTTTGCAGTTGCAGTTGCGCCAATAACAGTTTTAGCGCCTTCGCCAGTGTAGCCAGCGAAAAGACCATTGATATCGCAAGTTGGTCTTGACCAAAGTCGTTCTAATGTGCTGAAACCTTTTTCACCAAAAATTGCTTTTGCCCCGGAGCCCTCAAGAGTGAGTGCATCTGCATCACCTAATGCATTCCACTGGGCAACTTGTTCGGCGCTTACTTCAACGACATCATCGTAGAACCCGTCAATTTGGATTCGCCCATCATCATCGTGTAATTGCCCAAGTATTTTCGTTAATGCATTCGCAGGGTTGACAACAGCTCCACCATACCCGCCACTATGTAAGTCATGGGATGGACCATGCAATGTTGCTTCAATATATACAATCCCTCGAAGCCGACTGGTAATGGCGGGGGTGTTTTCGTCCCACATACTAGTGTCACAAACAATGCAAGTATCTGCTTGAAGCGCATCTTTGTGTTCAGTCAAAAATGGAACGAGTGATTCGCTTCCGCTTTCTTCTTCGCCTTCAAGCAAAATGACAACTCGCACCGGTAAAGATCCGTGGATTTGTTTCCAAGCACGAATTGCTTCAATAAACGTCATGAGTTGACCTTTGTCATCTGCGGCACCACGAGCAACGAAGCGTTTCCCACGGGGGCCGTCAACAACAACGCCATCAAAAGGTGGGTGCTCCCACTCATCTAGCGGTTCGACTGGTTGGACATCGTAGTGGCCGTAATATAAAACTCTTCGTGCATTTTCGCCTGCGCTGTCGTCAGTTGCAATAACCATCGGATGACCAATCGTGTCGTGTAAAGTAGCATTAAGACCAATGGATTCTAATTCATTGGTAATGTGTTCTGCACACCTTCGGACTTCAGATTTATACTCAGGATTAGTGCTGATACTTGGGATTTTTAGAAAAGTTTGCAATCGTTCGACTGCATTATCGAAATCGTTTTCAATTTGTTCTAAAACTGGTGTTAATGGACTAGACATGCGGGGGCCTCGTAGTTTTCATTTTCAGTGGCACATTTGACAATACCATTATCGATGGCGACTAAGAGCGGGGTCCCAATGATCCAGTCTGTGCCAATGAGTAATTCGGTTGTGTCGCAATCCATGCAAGGATTTTCAAATGCGCCATCGTAATTAAATCCATCTGTTGATTGAGGTATTGCTACTAATGTTGTTGGGACGGTTAGAAATTCAAAATATTCCCACAACAAAGCTTCGCAATGATCGCAGGTAAGTGAATAAAAAATCACATACTGCTTCCCGTCGCTTATGTCGTGTGGCCATTCTTTTACCCATGAAAAAAGGTCAATCGAGTGAATGTCTTTTCCAATCCAATCTCCAATATCTTTTGGATACCAAGATGCTGGCAAATTGGTTTGGGTAACTCCATCAGTAGTTGTGTCAATTGTTTTTCGATTTAAAACCGAATTGAAAGTGAAGACTCCTGCAATAACCGTAAAGGTTGCAATTAAAAGAAGACTTCGGTTTCCTTTGCTCAAAGCTCCGTTACTTGGTCTTGGCTTGATTAAGATAATGCCAAGAAGGAGCGAGAAATCGATGGCGAACATAGCCATTGGCGACATTGATTTTTCGCCAAAGCAACCACAACTTTCAAAATTACCATAGCCAAACATTTCTACACTTAAGACGAGGAGGAATATTCCTAGCATGACTATTCCAGAAAGTTTCGCAAACTTTGGTGAAAAAAGCATGAATGCTACGAAAAAGAATTCAATAGAAACAAGACTTGCAAGTACTAGGAAATGGTCATTTATGCCAAAGGTACTTCCGGCATCAAGAATAGATCGCGGTAGTGATTTTGGTGTGCCTCCGAGTGCTTTTTGAAGGGCTCCAAAAATAATCCATGCTGGAACAGCAACTCGAATGAGGAGTGTGCCAATCCAGCCAACAAGAATAGCTTGCTTTGATGCAAATGCTTTTGATTCAGTCATATTTGGATTTTAGCGTAGGTGGGCGGTTACTGCCGTCTTCGGCGGTAACTCAATGTAAGAGCTGCAACTAATAATGCTGCAGGTGGACCAGGAATAGTCATTCCTGAGAATTCCCATGCGTGATTTGCATCAAAAGTGCTTGTTGCAACTATTTCCCATCCACCATCATTCCAACTTGCAAATTGGAAGGCCTCGTCATCAAAGGTAGATGCTTCACCGTCTAGGTCATTAAAGGAGTATGCGAATGTATCTCCAAGCGTTAGGCCCGTCCAAGCAAAGCCATCACCGCTTCCAACGCTACCCCAGGCGAACGTTGCGCCTAGTGTTTGCGAGCCAAACGGGGGTGTTACGAGTTGCCATATATCTTGTGAGTAGTCATTTATGTACATTCCTAATGATGAAGATGCTGTACTCGTGATTCCCAGAGATGCGTTTGATCCAGTATCGCCAGCGCCAAGTTCTTTGTCAATAAGTGTTAAAAAAGATAAACCAGCGAAGGTATTGATAGGGAGAATAGTAATTTTTCCATCCGTAGAAATGCCCCAATTACTCAATATTTCATGGGCAGTGGCAAGATCAGTTGAAGAAAAATAGGGTGATGCTGTATTAAGTATGTTCATCGGGCTTGAGTTTAATTCAAAGGTTCCCGAATCATGGCTAATTTGGATAATGCTTGCGTTTGCAGGAACTGCAACGAGGCAAAAGAGCAAGGATGTTGTAATGAGTCGGCTTAGTTGCATTGTGATCAATCTCTTATTTGCACAAAAATCTGTGCTTATGCATACAACTTCGGCATGAGCGAGGGTAGTGCTGAAGTACTTCGCGTAATCTATGAGCGTCATGTTTGGTTTGTGCGGTTTGCGTACTTTACGTTGTTAATTTAGGCAATATGGCAATGTGCTAGTACTCAAAAATTGGTTCTAGCGTACTATGCTGGGCATGTTGAGCCAATATTTGACGCAGTTAATTTTAAGTACAGTGCCTAATTCTCTAAGCCCAATCGAAGGCTGGGCGAATATGAACCTGTCCTCTTGGTTTCATCTTGATTTCATAGGGATGGAATATTGGCGATGGGCGGCAATTGTCATCACTATTGCAATTGGGTTTGCCGTGAATGTACTTGTGCGATTCATTTTGCGAAGTGTGCTCCGAACAATTACGCATGCCGACAAAAAAGATCATGAGTTGATACAAATTATTAAACGAGTTCCCAAGCCCGCCGGCAGTGCAGCTGGGGGCGCCACTTGGCTTCTCATGTTGCCTCTTATTAGTTTGCCATCGGGAGTGCAACAAATTTTAGAACCCGCCGTTCATATTTATATCACTCTTGCTTGTATTTGGTTTGGATTTAGAGGAACAGATTTAATCGCTTGGGTAGCAGAGCAAAAAGCAAATAAAACCAATAACAAATTAGATGATTTACTTGTTCCACTTTTGCGAAAAACACTCAAAGCAATCGTAATTGTATTCGGTGTAGTTTATCTTGCTGACAGTATGCAAATTCAATTGGCTCCGATTATCGCAGGATTGGGCATTGGCGGATTGGGGTTTGCATTCGCAGCGAAAGATACCATCGAGAACTTTTTTGGTTCCATTACGGTTATTCTCGACAAGCCATTTGAAATTGGTGACTGGGTGGTTATTGACGGCGTTGAGGGAACAGTTATTTCTGTGGGAATGCGTTCAACACGCATTCGTACGTTCTATGACACAGTCGTGACGATTCCGAACTCAATTTTAGTTACTTCAAAATGTAATAATTATTCAAAGCGAAGGTATAGGCGATGGAAACAAATGGTCGGTGTCGGATATTCCACACCCCCAGAGAAAATCGCTTCATTTTGTGAAGGAATTCGCGAACTGCTTCGAGTGCACCCGTACACACGGAAAGATTATTACCAAGTTTGGTTGAATGAATTTGCTGGTTCAAGTTTGAATATTCTTGTGTATGTTTTTTGGACAGCACCAGATTGGCAAACTGAATTAAGAGAACGCCACAGATTCATGCTTGACATTATTCGATTAGCAGGGGAATTAGAAATTGAGTTTGCTTTCCCAACTCAAACTCTCTATCTTCGCAACGAAGAAAATTGGCAACAAGGAACCAACAAAATTTCAGCAATGCGTCCAGAAGGATGGATGGAAGATGCTGAAGGCGAAGGTCGAGAAGTTGTTGAGAATTTTACATCTGCAGACGACTGGCGTAAGCACTTGCCTCCACCCTATACATTCACCGGAGCGCGTGATGGCGGTAATGGTCCAAGTGGCGAAGGCGGCGAAGGCGGCGAGGGTTAAATCGCCACTTAGACTAAACACTGTTCTGTACAGTGCGAAATTGCTTTACAAAGTTGCCGTACATCTTCAGGAGTATGAAACGGTCCGAATGAAACACGAACCGTACCACCTTGTGCGTCTGTGCCAATAGTTTGGTGTGCAAAAGGGGCGCAGTGTAGCCCGCTGCGAGAACAAATACCAAAATCAGTTTCTAGTTTTTTTGCAGTGGCATGCGGGCAATTTTCAAACACTAGAGAGAAGACTGCGCAGCGATTTTCAGTTGATTGTGGACCAGCAATTCTCACGCCATCAATCTCTCTCAGTGCATCAATGAACTGTATAGTGAGTGCTTTTTCTTGTTCAAGAAGGCAATCAATTCCTTTGGACAAAATCCAGTTTGTGCTCGCGACAAGACCAGCGACACCAATCATATTGTGTGAACCAACCTCGTACTTGTCCGGCATAGTTGTTGGTTGGACAGGGTGTTCGCTTTCGCTTCCTGTTCCACCAGTTCTTGTAGGAGCGAGTAAATTTTCCACGCCTGGTTTTAAAATAAGACCGCCGATTCCAAGCGGGCCAAGCAATCCCTTATGTCCAGGAAATGCAAGTAAATCGATGTTCATTTCTTGGACATCGATGGGAATGTGACCCATCGTTTGCGCAGCGTCAACAAGGAACGGAATTTCACCACAAATAGCACCAATGGCTTTGATGTCTTGAATTGTTCCTGTGACATTAGAACCATGTGCAACAACTACCAGCCGAGTTGTACTTGAGATGGCTTTTTTTATTGCACTAGGATCGACAATGCCAGTTTCTGGATTCGCTTTTACGATGGTGTATGTAACACCCGTTTTTGAAAGTTCGTTGATTGGGCGAAGTACAGAATTGTGGTCCATTGCTGTTGTAACAATATGAACAGGAACATTATTTGAAAGGTACTGCTGTGAGATGCCGTTAATTGCAACGTTCAGCGCATCACTACAGTTGTTTGTAAAAATGCAGTGATTAGCGGAGGGCGCGTTTACTATTTTGCAAAGTTGTTTTCTGCAAGTGTCTAGTAAATTTGTTGCTTCAACCGCTTGTAAATAGGCGCCTCGCCCTGGACTGGCACCACAGTTGTATTGGTACTGCACAATGGCATCTAAAACAACATCTGGTTTTGGATATGAAGTAGCAGCGTTATCAAAGTATAGTTGCATTGATTAGACAGTCATTGCCTCAAATGGCAAGTCGTGTGCTTCTGCAACAGGTTGATTTGTAAGAATTCCACGATGTGTGTTGATTGCATTTGCAAAGTGATGGTCGTCTTTTGCAAGTTTCATTGCCGAAGATGATGCAAGTTTCGCAACCCAAGGCATCGTCGCATTCGTTAATGCTTGCGTTGACGTTCTTGCAACTGCGCCTGGCATGTTCCCAACACAGTAGTGCACAACGCCATCGATAGTATAAATGGGATCACTGTGCGTTGTAACTTTTGCAGTCTCAACACACCCACCTTGATCGATTGCAACATCTACAATTACCGAGCCGTGTTTCATGTGGGATAAATCAGCACGAGATACTAGATTCGGTGCTTTTGCTCCTGGAATTAGCACTGCACCTATTACTAGGTCTGCCCACGCCAAGTGGTCACGAATTGCTTCTGGGTCTGAATAAATAGTTCTGCAATTTGCGGGCATAAATTCATCGAGTTGCCGCATGCGGTCAATGTTGATATCCATCATCACGACATCTGCGCCCATACCTGCTGCAACTGTAGCAGCACAAGTTCCAACAACGCCACCACCAAGGACAAGCACCTTGCCGGTTTCAACTCCTGGTACACCGCCAAGCAAAATTCCTCGCCCGCCTTGTGGTCGTTCTAAATATTTAGCGCCTTCTTGAACAGAAAGTTTTCCCGCAATTTCACTCATTGGCGTGAGTAGAGGGAGGTGCCCGAGGTTATCCGTAAGTGTTTCATATGCAACCGAGATACATCCTCGTTCAAGGCAACCAACGGTTAACTCGCGATCTGCAGCAAAATGAAAATAAGTGAATACGGTTTGACCATCTCTAATGAGTTCAACTTCTTGAGGTTGTGGCTCTTTCACTTTGACAATCATGTCAGCGGTGCTCCACACTTCTTCCGCTGTTGGGACGATTTGAGCTCCGGCTGCTAGATACAGGGCGTCGTCGTAACCACTGCCAATCCCAGCGCCTGCTTGTACAAGCACTGAATTGCCGTTGCGAATCAGAATTTCGGCTCCTACAGGGCGTAGGCCTACGCGATATTCATCTTTTTTTACTTCGGTTGGGACTCCAACAATTGTCATAATGACGCTCCTTTTTCTCAACTGGACATGATATCCGCATGTGAGCAACTCGACCAGAGGTACATCGCATCTGGTACACTCACGCAACCTTGGAGACGACTTTTAAAGAGAGGAATAAATGATGACAAGTAGATTTATAACATTACTTCTAATTGGGTTATTACTACCCACAACTGCGATTGCTGGCAACAGAGAGGACGTTTTAGAAAAATTGAATTCTGGCGCTTCGACTGAGGGCCCAGAAGGCACAAAATCATGGCATATATTTTTTGATGCCTGTCTTCAATTATCTCCTGCTCCGCACGAAGTTGGAGATTCATTCAATATGGGAATGGTCTGGCCAGGCATGGCAGACTGGTCAACAGTATCAGATTGGGCTTCAAATAACGAGCACATGGAGAATGCTTTTATTGAATCTGCAACACGAGCGCTCATTGGTTTGCCATATGGTTCTGAACATGTCCCAGATGCATATCAGTCGGCTGGAATAGTTGCAGAGGTAGGCGTCGATGGTAGTTTGCAACATTTTAATTTTGAATATATCAATACAGTACGAACTGCCTGTCTCTGGGCAACAGCAGAAACGTACCGATTGTTTGAAGCAGGTGAAACTGACCGTGCGATTCGTTTACTAATGTCAGAGTTAATTGTTTTACGAAAATTTTGTGACAGAGATTTTCTTAAAGAGCAATTGGTATTCATGCCAATGCTTGGAGTTGCGTTAGAAAATACGCGAGATATGTTTTACAAGTATCTCGAATCCATTTCATCAATCCAATTTCGTACCTTTGCAAAAGAGTGGATTCCATATTTGCAAACAGGACCAAATCGATTATTGATGCCAGAAGGCGACCGAGTGGTTGGCGAGGCATTGGTGATGGAATTATTCTTGCCAAACGGTGACCCACATCCTGCGAAATTTAGAGAAATTCTCACTGATGTGCAATCAGTACGTGAACCATTAACACGAATTGGTGGATCGAAATATTGGGCAAAAATTGCAACAATACATCGAGGTCGTGATGACTCATTGAAACGCCTAAATCTTATTTATGACGATTGGTGGAGAAGATGGAAAATGCGTGCATTCCATCCACAATTGAAAGTGGATACGGCTTTGCAACGTTCGAATCCAGTGGTATACGCTGCGGTGAATTTAATCATTCGGGATATTCAAGAATTATTCGTTCAACGTGATTTGGTTACAACGCAAATAAATGGGACTGCTGTTTCTGCTGCTCTTTGCGGATATATCAATCACTACAAAGTGTATCCATCTGCAATTAAGAAAATGTATGCACAACTTCTGAACCGTTCCTCTAATTTAGATTACCTGCGCCCGCTCGACTTACGTACTGATGCCGCATGGGAGTTATACACCTATCCAGTTGGCGGTTTTCATTATAGAAGAATTGAAAAAACGACAAAAATCCAAACGCTCGCAGGTGCAGTACTACTTAAAGACGGCGATTGTTTGTTGTATAGTGTTTCGAACAACAATGAAGATGATCGCGGCTTAAACGCAGGCAAAGACATAATCATTTGGCCTCCACTTAAATCACTTGAACGTAGCGCAGGATTGTTGGATTAACCAAGATGGCAGAAATTGAAAACGTAGTAATTATCGGCAGCGGCCCAGCTGGATGGACAGCGGCAATTTATGCGGCTCGTGCAGACCTTCAACCATTGGTCTGTATTGGAGTACCTAAATCGTCACCAGCAATTGTATTACCAGGTGGACAACTGATGTTGACTACCGAAGTCGAAAATTACCCCGGCTTTCCTGACGGGATTACTGGGCCAGATATGATGGCTAATTTTCAAAAGCAAGCGGAGCGATTTGGCACACGTATACGTGGTGAAGATATTGTATCTTGCGACTTCTCAGAAAAACCATTTAAACTTGAAACGAACAAAGGCGAAACAATTCTCGCGCACGCAGTAATTATTGCAACTGGTGCAACTGCGAATTGGATGGGTTTAGAAAATGAAATGCGATTAGCTCGTAGCGGAGGTGGTGTTAGCGCATGCGCAGTCTGCGATGGCGCATTGCCTGCATTTCGCGATCAACCA
>JABIWU010000026.1 GCA_018701395.1 Phycisphaerae bacterium
AATCAGTCGTATCTATATATGGAGTGTCGCCGAGTAAAACAAGAGCATCAATTTTCTCCTCATTCATTTGATTCCAGACTTTAGAAGAACCCTCTTTTTCATTTGCACATGAACCAAAAGCGATGCGAGCAGACGTGTCAAGTGTGGGACGGGTTTTGAACCACCACGATTCTCTATGTTCACCATTGATGGCATAGTTATACGTAGTATTTGGATTCAAGCCACTGAGTTGCAGCATTGTGTTCAAATCAGAATCTAGAGTAGTTGATGCGTCAAATAGCAAGTGCGTGTCTTGAATGGTGACACTGACTTTTTGAGGCTCTGAACTCCGCACCCACATTCTCACTGCAGTGTCGGTGAGGTCACCGAGCATGGGTCCTTGAACGATAGGGGGCGCGAAGAAGGTTTGCAGGAGAAAAATGAATATATATTGGATAACCATGTATACGATTGATTGTATCATTAGAGAATAATAGGAGATTATCATGCTTGATGAACGAGAAAATGCCTTTGAAGCAAAGTACGCACACGACCAAGAATTACAATTCAAATTAATCGCGAAGAGAAATAAACTGCTTGCGTTGTGGGCAGCCGCACTCCTTGGCAAAGAAGGCGATGCTGTCGATGCGTATGTCCTTGAAGTCATAAAAAGTGACTTTGAAGAAACTGGCGACGACGATGTTATGCGAAAAGTCGCAACTGATTTAGTCGGTACAGAATACGACGAGAAAGAAGTCCGTAAAAAAATGGATGCATTTCTAAGTGACGTGATGAACGAAGAGGAGTAATATCCGAGTCGCTGACTACATCATGTCAGTTCAAGTCTAAATTTGGTTAATAATTTTGCGCCACCGGTTGACATTTTTCTTGTGTGGTGTATTATTGAAATAAGTATGTAGAGTAGGGTTATACCCTCACCAACCTACCGTTCCCAGGCAAGGTGGTGTTTGAAGTTCTTTGTATTTCAATTGAAATAGTTCTTCAACATGCGGCAACTCTTCAGAGTTGCAAAAGAGTGGGACTTAGCAAATCGCTAGGAGGTTTTGGATGGAACATTATGTACAGAATGGAGTGTGGGAGCCCGTGTTTGCAAAAGTGGAATCCGGCTTATCTGCTTGGAGGTTGGACTATCTCGGTGTAGGAGAATGGGATTTGAGGAACCATATTCCAATCCTCTATACATTCGGAGAGCCCTGGTGGTCGAAAGGGCGTCGTGGGGGTGTTGATATGCTGTCTAGATGGGCGAGGGCTGTCCGCTTTTGTGAATATGAAGCAGGCGTACATCAGCAATTGGGAATTTTAATTTCTGGTTCGTTTGAAAAACGATTATTTCATCTCCGAGAGTCATTAATTGTTATTGGCTGGGAGCAACATTGTTCAGAAGAGGGCGGTGTTGGTACTAGTTTTGTCTCTCGTTCAGAAATTACGTTATATGCAGAACTAGGGAATGCAGGAGGCGTAGATATTTGGGGTAGAAATTACGAGCGATTTGTCGGCGGGAATAATTTTAGTATTGCTACAGGGTGCTCGACAATCGATGAAATTGAGTCTGCAGTAGAAACAGCGGGCTATTCAACCGCTTTAGTAAATATCGTGGATCTGCAAATACTTCTCATGAGTACATGGGTGATTGAATGAACACCAGAAAGCCAAAAGTAGTTGTTCGAACAACGGTAGAGAGATTCCCGCACTGGATTGCGATGCGAGTGCAATTGCAGCGTAGACGACGGAAAGAAACCAGTTTCACCAACCAATGGGTTTATATCTACGGCAATTCGGCTGAACAGAATTCCAAGTGAAGAGGTATCAAAAATGCAAAACTCACAGCAGCCAAATAAAGATGGATCGAAGCCAGAGACATCAGAAGAAAGAAAATCAAAGACCCCACCGAAGCGAATGCGATTGGTAACGTACGAGGAGTGGCAGGGCAAATCAGGTCACGGCCAGAGTATGTTCGTTTCGCAAACGCCGAATCAACGCTCACAAAACAAAGAGACGAAGCCCACGCAACAGTAAGAAAACACGCCGCCATGGTTGAAACCATTGGTTTCATTTAAACAACGCCGTTCATTGCGCACTGACGACATAGTGTCACCCCAGAAACATAAAACAGAGGAAAATTGAATTTTCGGAGGTCACTTGACAGGAAAATAATTCGTGGTATGGTAAAATACACACTGGTCATCGGGACCAAAAACATCTGAATAAAAAAATTGGTGAGTAATGTCAGGGCGGACGATGTGTCTGTGTAGTACTTGTATGAAAGCAGTGTGTCGTATGCCGCTTGCCAAAATCGTGGTGAAGTTTTTAGTTATGTAATGCAAACATCAAAGGAGGATACGCATGGATATGAAAAAGGTTCGGGTAGGGATTGCCCCAGATGATTTAAAAATTGGAGAATTTATTGCCGTAGTTGAGCCAAAACAACGGCAAAAGGCACAATTAATAATGGGGCGTGATGAGGATGGCGATCCAATCGTGATCAATCACACAAGAAACACAAATACGGCTACAGCAGGTGTGCCGCACAAAATTCTAGGCATTTCATGGCCATGGGTGGTGTTCGGCGTGCTTATTCCTGGCGGGGAAGTTGATGGACCCATCATTCACGACTTAAGAAAGATTCGATGTATGCGGCTTGATGCTAGTTATGTGAAGGCAATCACAGCTTTTCAAAAGCCAGCAAAAGAAGCAGAACCAGAACAAGAAGTGCCATTTTAAACTGAAAGGACAATTTTATGAAACTAACATTACAAAAATTAGTGGCAACACAATTCGAATCAGCGGGTTTTAAAAGACTCGGTGAAGAGATTCGCAGCGCAAACGGAGTAAGCGATCTTCGATTAGTTACAGCGCGAGTGATTAAAAAAATCGCAGCAACAGACCCAGAGGGGTTCGGGCAAGATATTAAGAACATAAGCAATGGAGTAAAAAGCAATGGTTAAAGTAAACAAAACTGCAAACAAAAAAACAACAGACATCACAATGATCTTGGACCGGTCTGGATCCATGGGTCATATTCAAGAACAAGTCATTCGAAGTTTTAACGAGTTTCTCGCGGAACAAAAGAAGGTGAAAACTAAAGCGACAATTTCTTTAATCCAATTCGATGACCAGTACGAATTGAATTACGAAGGCGTAGATATTCAAGATGCTAAAGATTTAAACGCATCAACGTATGAGCCTCGAGGGATGACTGCGCTCAATGACGCAATTGGTCGCACAATTGTAAGCATAAAAAAGCGTTTGAAAAATACAAAAGATAATGTTTTGGTCGTTATCACAACGGATGGTATGGAAAATGCAAGCCGCGAATTTAGCCGTATGCAAATACGCAACATGATTAAGGAATGCGAAGAAAAACTCGGCTGGAAGTTTATGTACTTAGCCGCAGATGACGCGTCGTTTGATGAATACGAAGACATGGGCATGGATCATGGACGTTCGTTCAAAACTGGCAAAGGCCGCAGGGGGTATGACTATGCAGCAAAGTCATTATCAAGCAAAATTAAATGTTGGCGAGTAAGTGGTGAAGAAGAAGACCTCAACTTTTCAAAGCAAGAACGCCAAGACGCTGAGGATATTGGTGATGCGTAAGTAACTGCGGTGGATTTGGTTCTACCTCCTTATGGAAGTAGGCGGGCAGAAATGCCCGCCCGCTTTATGAGGAATTGAAGATTTCATGGCCTCTGAGGCGATGAGTACTCCACGAAGGTGTCGCAAAAAATCGGAGTTCTCCGCATTTCGCAATATCTACAAAGTACAGTTCGTTGATACTGCATACAAAAGGACTTTTCTAATGACAATGCATACTAAAGCAACAGTACTACTCATAAGTTTTATCGGGGTATTTGTCGTGATTCAAGGGTGCAAAACACAAACAGTGGTGCACGTCCAGAACGGAAAGCCGGTCGAAGGTAGCAACCAAGCAATGGCTTCTGGAAGTGAACAAGTTGTATCCGCAGCGCCAGCAGAATTACTCCCCGTTGATATCACAATGATTCTCGATAGATCGGGTTCGATGGGACCGCTCACCGAACAGGTCATCACGAGTTACAACGATTTTATTGCCGAGCAAAAAACAGTTGACGGGGAAGCGTTTGTATCGTTGATTCAATTTGATGACAAGTACGAACCTAATTACACAGGCGTTGCTATTCAAAACGCTGACGAACTCAATACTGGTTTGTACATGCCCAGGGGGTCAACTGCGTTGTTCGACGCTATCGGAAGGGCAATTACAGAAGCGAAAGATAGAATTGCCCCAGGAAGCTCGGATGTGGTTTTCGTTATCACAACTGATGGTTTAGAAAACGCAAGTACAGATTATTCTGGCGATGCCATCAAGGAACTGATTGCTGAATGCGAAACGCAATATGGCTGGCACTTTATGTATCTTGCTGCGAGCGATGAAGCATTCAATCAACACGAAGGCATGGGTATTGCGGATGTCAATTGTCTGAAACTCGAAGCGACCCCTGCGGGTTGGCAAAGTTCACAACAGTTAATGTCCGACAATCTCAGTATATTTCGCAATGACCGAAACGCGGAAGCCCTTGAATTCAAGGATGAGGATCGTGATGTCGAATAATAATAAATTCGACTGAACCACTGAGTATGAAAATTAAAATCGGTATTCGTCAACAGTAAACGCTTGAGTAATCGCTTAACTTACTTCAACCGGATACCAAAGCGTTTAAGCATCCGTTTTTCGACTTGCCAAAAATAGACGCGTTGTCCTGCAATTGTGCCAAAGATAACGAGCATGATTTGGTAACAGATTGTCATGAAGAGAATGCGTAGGGGCCAGAAGGTATACCAAGGCATTTGTTCGTAATCAATCCCAACCCAGCCCATCATTGGTCTGGCAATAAAGACAGCGCCCATGCCTGTGATGCTAAACACAATGAATACAACAACGAATTGGTAATTCGTTTCTACTTTTAATAATCGTTTTAAGAATGCCATGAATGAGTGCGTTCTGTTCAGATTCGGGAGTTTAACATAACCGACTCAGCAAATCAAAGGCAAACCATTGCCGATTAAAAATCAGCTTCCGGCGTTCTTCACCTGGATATTGACAGCGTGTGGCGGCATTCCATGCTCTACCAAACGCAATTCATATTCTCCGGGGACGAGTCGGAGCGTTTCCGAACGCACTGGCGCCCCATTGAGAAATAATACCGCGCCATCGCCCTTGGTATGTAACTGCGGTAGTAAATCTATAGCCTGATCCAACGCATACAACACTTCGCCATCACGAGGTTCAAGGATTGCTGGAATTTTTTCTTGTTTGCATCCAACAGGACGATGTATTTCCCACGGCTCATACGTTCTTGCAGTGCGTACCGTGGTAAACATTGGGTGATGCAACAATTCCTGCAATATGGGTAGCGCCGCATCGGCACCAAGTAGCAAGGGATCGCCTCCATCATCGAAACGCCCAACCCAGACAACTGCCGCCCACTTTCGATTCCAACCTGCAGCAACTGCATCGCGGTGTCCGCTACTTGTACCTGTCTTTGCTGCCAAGAACGGAAGTACAAGAGCGGCATCATTAGTGGGACCAACTAAACATGTTTCGATTGCAGCGCACGTTTGTTCTGAAAGTGCACGGCGTCGAATCTGTGGTTCGCTTTCTAATAATCGAACTGGCATCTGTACGCCACCACGAGCAAGTGTTGCATATCCACTCACCAAATCAACCAGAGGCACCTCCATGCCGCCGACCACAGAAGATAACCCAGTATTGCGTTCGCTTTTTGTTGAAACAGGAATGCCACATCTTTCTAGCATGGAGAGTACTGTTGGCAATCCTAAATCCCGAGCAATCCGCAACGCAGGCGTGTTCCTAGATTGACGCAGAGCTTCAGCTGCAGTCATTTTCCCAAGATACAAACGATCTATATTTCGAGGACGCCAACCACCCAGATCAATTGGCGCGTCATCAACGATAGCTTCCGGTGACAATCTGCCCGCTTCAAATGCCGCCGCATAGACAAACGGTTTTAGTGCGGATCCAGGCGATCTTCGTGCGGTAGCACCATTAACTTGACCATCGCGCGGGTCTGCAAAATTGCTTGAACCGATTAGCGCCGCAATGCCCGATGTTTCAAGATTGACTAACACAAGTGCAACATCCAGATGTTCTGGCAGTAGGTGTGTGTGTTGTTTTACAATGCTGTCTGCAATACGTTGCGCTTCAGGATTGATAGTAGTTTGAAGGACTGGCTCTCCAATATCTCGACCAAGCGCCATCCATCCAACATGCAAATCGTTTTTGTAATGGATCGCATGACGTATAAGGATTACTTCCTGCAGTGCCTCTTGGTATTGAGCGTGCGTGATGAAGTTAGATTGAAGCATGCGATTCAGAATTTGGTTGCGGCGAACGGTTGCAGCTTCAGGATACTTATCTGGTCGAAACCGAGCAGGAGAGTTTGGCAGTGCTGCTAATAACGCAGCTTCAGACAACGAGCAATGTTTCGCTGGCTTTCCATACCATGCTCGACTTGCGGTTTCGATACCAATGATATTTGAACCAAATGGTGCCATATTTAGCCATGCCTCAAGAATTTCATCTTTCGTAAATGCCGATTCAATTTGTAAGGCACGAAATGCTTCAAGTGACTTGCCCGAATAAGTTCTTGGGTGATTTAGTTTCATGCCGACAACTTGCATGGTAATAGTGCTCGCTCCTCGAACGACTCGTCCCATTCGTACATTCTGCCAGAGTGCCCGCGCTACAGCAGGTAAATCTATACCACAATGTGATTGGAACGCTTGATCTTCAGCAGCAATCACCGCAAGTGGAATCCATTCTCCAACGTCACCGATCTTACTAGGTAATCGACGTTGCTCGTCGTTACTTGCAATATCAAGCAGTACTTCGCCCGATTGATCCAGCACGAGTGCACCCGATGGTCCAGTCAATAGCATGTCGCTGGGCAATGGGAATGCAATCCAAAGCAATGCAAAAGTACCGCAGAGCAGTAACGCAAATCCAGCAACAACACCTGTTGCCCATTGAATCATTCTGCGTGATGGTCGTAGGACTTTCATTCCAACTCGATTTTCACTATTCCTGAAGCGCCTCTTCCATGAGCGTCGGGGTTGTACATGGACAACGCATCTGG
>JABIWU010000004.1 GCA_018701395.1 Phycisphaerae bacterium
ATATATAGATACGACTGATTTAGCCGTTCAACGAAAACGATATCAAGAATTTTCTGCAGTACCAGCGTTTGCGAATTTAGTCGCTCACACACCTGTGTATGCAACATGGGATGACCATGACTTTGGAAGAAATGACACCGATGGCAATTTGGAAGGCAAAGAAAATAGCAGGCAAGCATTCAGCGAATACCGACCAAACCCAAGTGTTGGGGAAAATGACCAAGGCATTTACACAAGTTTCAAACAAGGTCCTGTTGAAGTATTCTTGCTCGATGCTCGCTGGTTCGCCCGCACTGAAATAAGCAAAAACAATATCCCCACCCTGCTTGGTGATCAACAATGGAAATGGCTTGAGCGTTCACTCAATGCATCCACTGCACCCTATAAAATTCTTGCATGCGGAATGATTTTTAACGGTGCAACTCGTCCTGGCAAAACAGATCACTGGGGGAATTACCCAACAGAATATTTTCGACTCCTTAGCATTATCAAAAAGCATACCGTGCAAGGCGTTGTCCTCGTTAGCGGCGACATCCACTGGTCACGAGTAATTCAACACGACACAAAAAAACACATTGGATATGACCTCATTGAATGCATCACGAGTCCAATCCATGAAAAACTTATTCCATTAGCAAATGCAAAGCACGAAGGTGACTTATTTAGCGTGGGGGAAATTAATTCGTTTCTTCTAGTCGAGGCAACGCATAACGATGAAGTCAAATCTTTACAAATGACCATTACGAATGCAGCAGGCAAAAACCTGTTTGCCTATACGTTCTCAGATTAATAGTGAACTAGTGCGAACAAGTGCGGGCAAAATAAGTGCTAAAGCAAACATGATAAAACCAATGATGAAACCAAGGGTTGCAAGCAGAGTCCCAATAATGCCGAGTATTTTCCCCGCTTGCGTGAGGCCGCGGCCCTCAGGATCCATTGTTCCAGCATCCATCTCTTTCAAGTCAGCGTTTCCCATAACCCACGCGACTATTCCTAGTGGGAAGCAAACTATTAATCCCAGAATCCCAAAAGTTAAAATCATTGTTCCTTTGTGAGGTTGCATACTATGAGCCTCCTTTGCTCATTTTTATTGTACTAGAATTTAAAGCAGCCTTATACTACTCCAAAAAATTATGAGAGTAATCGAAATATGATTGGGTAGCGATATGGAGCATCGCCCTGCTCCGCACTCATTGTTTGAATAGCGGCAATGATCGAAAAGATAATGACAAAAAGTCCAAGGGAAAATAATACAAAAAATCCAACAAGAATAAAACAAAGTGGAATAGAGACTAGGGCAACAATAACTGAAAATAGCAGAAGATTTAATGCTTCCTTTGCGTTTGCTTTAACAAATGCATCCTCCTTACCAGTGGTGTTGTAAAGAACCAGTGGAATTATTAAGCTGGCAAAAGGAACGACCCAACCAATTAAAAAAGACCAATGTGAAAGAGACGCTATTCCTGCATTTTGCTCGTTATTTGTTAATGATTGTTGTTGTTCCTCTGGAACAGAAATCTTTGCCATAGTTGCACCTTTCTTTAAATTATATGCAATTGTTATACTACTGTACTTATGAAAATAAATCGAACCTATTTAATACTTCTTATGTGGGCTGGAATCATTGAAGGCATCTCTACACTTGCCCTGTTTTTCGTTGCAATGCCATTGAAATACATGTATGACCAGCCAATGGCGGTGACCTATGTAGGAATGATCCACGGATTTTTATTCATAGGGCTAATTGCGCTCTTCGTTATTGGCAAGAGTATTGTTCCTCTCTCAACAAAAATGGTGGTCGGTGGAATTATTGGAGCCGTACTACCATTTGGTCCATTTATTGTGGATGTCAAGTTGTACAAACTTTTAAGATCTTAGTTACTCAATACTATTCCCTTAATTGGTTGCGTTTACATCACCAAATTTGGTTATCAATCTGATTTCTTCCCAGCATATTTAAGCACCAGTAACAAGATCGAACCGCTGATAAGTATTGCAACAAAAGCCAAGCCAAATGGCAAAAGCACTTTCCAAGTTGGGACAATCCCAGCATAAGACTGCACCGCGAATGAAACTACGATTAGTACGAGAATAGAGGCGGTAATTGCCATAGCCAAAAGTGCTTTTTTATCTTTATTTTTTTCCACGTATGTTTATGCTACTTTCGTAGAAGTAAAAACAAAAGACAATAGCATCAATACACTTCTACCATCATGCGATGGGTTGGCTTGATATAGCGACGCATTTGTTCGCGGTCCCAGTCAGAGAAGCAAACATCTTTCAGTTCATCTTTAATTGTCATGTAGGCATCTGTAATTTGTTTTTCAGCAAACAACTGATAAATGCCAAACTGCATTCCGACTAAGCCACACATATACATAAGACCACGGTCACTCGAAAGGATTGGTCCAAATACCTCATCGTATTTTTGTCCCACTAACTGGCCAACGTACAATCCTCGCGAGCCATCCGTTTGTTTTTCACGGCTTACTGCTTTGTGGTAATGAAAATTTTCATATTTCTCTTCTAGTTCACAAAAGAACTCGTCGTACAGTAAATCCGTTGTATACGGTGTACCCATGACTACATGCACTTGACTTGTCGTTGGGCCAGATGGATGTTCAAATAGGTCTTTGCACATCGATCGGAATGGCGCGATGCCTGTTCCAGTTGCCATAAAAATATAATCGTGTTTGTCGTGTTCTACTGGCAATAGAAATCTTTTACCGCTGGGACCTGTAACTTGCACTTTGTCTCCCACTTGTAAGTCGCAAACATAATTGCTACACACGCCTAAAAACAATTCGTGCTTCTCAGGATCATCCCCATCTTTTTGCGGCGTGAATTCATCGATGACTCGTTTTGGTGTCGTTGAAATTACTTTTCCTTCGCCATCTTCTCCACACGTCGGGCTCGCAAGTGAGTAAAGTCGAACTTTGTGCGGCTTACCATTTGCATCAACACCAGGAGCAACAATTCCGAATGATTGTCCGGCTCTACACTGCCCTTCAAGTGGCGTACCGCTAATATCAATTTCTACATGACGAACAAAGCCTGCTGATTTTCGTCCCCCTTTTAAACAAACTTCCGACTTAACCACCGTTCCCGTTACTGGTGCTTTAGGCGTTACGATGTTCATCTTAACTTCTGGAAAAATTGGCATAGATGCAGTAATGGTATCGTCACTCATGTTGCTGAGTATTCTAAGCACTCTGACACACATCTGGGAAGCAAACTATGATGCATTCCTATGATTCCTTACTATATATATAGATGTCGATTAACCATTTTGGCTAACACCGAAGGTAGAGCCCAACTAAGTTCGTGTGGAGAAACTACATGAACATCGCACTCACTGGAGCATCTGGTTTTATTGGGAGTGCAATTGCTCGACATGCGCATAAAAATGGGCACAAAGTTACAGCACTTGTTCGTGAATCGAGCAACCGAAAAAACATCGAGCCATACGTAACTTCGTTCATCGTTGCTGAGCAAGGCGACCCCTCGGTATTTTCAGAATTCCTTGATGGTGCAGATGTTGTTATTCACAACAGTTACGACTGGTCAGTAATGCGTAACAAAGGTTTGATGGCGCATTTGAACAGCAACTTACTTGGCTCAATTAGCCTTCTTGAAGCCAGCGAACAACGACACTTTATCTTCCTCAGCAGTATTGCAGTCCATCATCACATGCACGCAAACTGGAATGGAACTATTGATGAATCGCACCCAACAAGACCTGGTTCGTTTTATGGTGCGTACAAAGCATCCGTCGAAGCGCATATGTGGGCGGCAAACGCAAGTCGCGGGCAACAAGTTACCTCCTTGCGGCCTACTGCCGTGTACGGACTTGACCCAGTCCTTAAACGCACGATTGGATATCCGATTGTACAGACCATCAGAGAAGGAAAACCAATCACAAAATTAGGCGGCGGCAAATTTGTAAATATTGAAGACGTTGCGGCTGTTGCAATAGCATGCATTGATAATCCAAAAGCATCGCCGTGCGTCTACAACCTAGCGAATTGCTACGCTCGATGGTCAGACTGGGCAACAATTGCTGCTGAATTATTACATGCCAACGTTGAAATAGACATGAGTAGTCCTCCTGCTCCAAAAAATACATTCGACACAGCGGATGTGACAAAAGACCTTGGCATAGAATTAAACCGGGGGATAGATGACATACGCAAAGCAATAGAGGAGCTCATCCTTGCAACATAATCAAACAATCGCTGCTCTGGTTTCAATGTTTTTTGGCGCAAAATTAAAAGGGCTTTGCGAACAAGCGGGGTACCAATATAAAGGCGCAATTGGAGTCGCTGGGTTACTTTCTCGAATTGAAGAGCTCGACCCCGCAGTAGTATTAATCGATTTGGCTAAAGAAGAGATTGACATTACTTCTATTGTGAAAGAAGTTAAAGAAAAAACAACTGCGCCAATTATTGCTTTTTGTGGACATGTTGCAACCGCTGAACTTGAAGCAGCTCGAAATTGTGGATGTGATGTTGTAACAACCAACGGCGCAATTACTGCCTCATTTGAATCAATTATTCAAAAAGCAATCAAGAGCTAAATTTCACAATACCCCACTCTGCTAACACGCCGCCTGTCCCAGTAATAATCATCTGAACTGCTATACAAATTAATATGAATCCCATAATTTTGGTAATTGCAGTCATGCCAGTTTCGCCAAGTATTTTTGCAACTACGCTTGACTCACGAAAACAAATCCAAATAACAATACATGCAGCAGCAATAGCGGCAGTAATTGAAACGTAGTCGATGAATTGCATATTCGACTTTTTTGCGACTGAAAGCACGACTGCTAATCCGCCTGGGCCAGCAACCATCGGCATCGCAAGTGGGCAAAACGAGACATCCGCCATCTGCACAGCTTCTTGGTGCTCTTTATCAGATGCAGCATGAGACGCTTTGCCAGCCATCAAGCCAAACCCTATTTTGGCAATAATGATTCCACCGCCTATTTGAATGCCGTCGATTGTAATTCCAAAAAATTCGAGAATATATTTTCCTGCGATGAAAAATACGAACAACAACGCAAACGAATAGAGCGCTGCCTTAAATGCTTGTTGCTTCTTGAACTGCTCTGTGTCACCCTTTGTAATTGAAACAAAAACACCAAGATTACCCAGTGGATTTGTAATTACGAACAGAGCTGCGAAAACAATTGCAAATTCATGGAGCGGCGTCATCCGTACATGGTATACAATCCCTTCTTCAATGGCGAAGCATTTATCCAGCAAAAATAAATTTCTAAACTTCAAAAAAAAACTTGGCGAATCTGTTAAGTCCGGGGATATAACTGCCATTAGCACTGGCCGAACCGCAAGAGAGCGAAGCAGATCATTCTCAGAATTGCTCCGAGAATTTTTGAGGATAGTCGGAAAAAATCGCGCCGATATTTTTTGGGCTCTTGGGTTTCTTACATTCGGCTCAATAATTGGTTTAATACCTCCTGCTGCAACAAAAATTGTTTTTGATAATATTCTCGGCGACCAAAAACTACCTGATTCAATCACCTCTATATTCCCATCGCTAACAAGTAAAACTACATTGCTTTCAGTCATTGCAATTGGCACTGTGACGCTTGCCTTAATTGCACTTACCTTCAGCGTGCGTGCTCGATGGATTGCAACAAGAACAACAAAACGTATCCAAGTTGCTATTCGCAGAAAAGCATTTATGCATGCTTCTTCACTACCGCTCCATAGAGTGCATCAACTTCGTTCAGGTGGAGCGGCTTCTCTCGTTCGAGAAGACGCAGGCGCCATCGGCGAACTTGTCTTTGGTCTTTGCTACAACCCTTGGCGAGCAATCATACAACTTGCTGGCATTTTATTAATACTTCTATTTGTTGATTGGCGACTATTACTTTTTTCAGTAGTGTTGTTTC
>JABIWU010000005.1 GCA_018701395.1 Phycisphaerae bacterium
CCCATGCCTCCTGTATTTGGCCAAATACAGGAGTCATGGGCGCATATAGTCCTGCACCTCTATTAAATGAAGAAATGTATTCGTTTGTTCAACGGGAAATTTTAGTTCCTGCAGTTGATGCAATGCGAAGAGATGGCATTGAATATCGAGGTGTGTTGTATGCAGGAATAATGTTAACTCCTGCCGGACCAAAGGTACTTGAGTTTAATTGCCGATTTGGTGACCCAGAAACCCAGCCACTCATGGCTCGTTTTAATGGCGACTTAGTGGATGTTCTTTGGAGAACAGCAGCGGGCGAACTTGATGGGGCAGAATTTTCGTTCGATGATAATGTTGCAAATTGTGTTGTTATGTGCAGCGAGGGTTACCCCGGCTCGTACGAAAAGAATAAAAGTATCACTGGAATTGAAGAGGCAGAGTCAAATGAAGACATTATTGTTTTCCAAGCAGGAACAAAATG
Source organism: Phycisphaerae bacterium (assembly GCA_018701395.1). Lineage (GTDB taxonomy): Bacteria > Planctomycetota > Phycisphaerae > Phycisphaerales > SM1A02. Next base: position 461 of record JABIWU010000005.1, read on the forward strand.
TACACCAGGCGGTTTGGTTACTTCTGGTGGCAGAGTATTGGGCGTGACTGCACTAGCGTCCGATTTAGAAACTGCTCGGCAACGTGCAAACGCAGCATGTGAGCAAATCCATTTCGATGGCGCTTTTTGGCGAAGCGATATTGGTTGCAGGTCAACTAATGCAAAAACTACTTGCGATTCCGCTGAGTAGATTTCTTGCCATTGCCTTCACTTCTATTTTGAAGCGCGGTGATTTCATCGCGAAGTACTGCGGCTTTTTCAAAATCTAACTTTTCTGCTGCATCGAACATGTTCATTTCTAACAGTTCAATACGTTCGTCAATGTCAAAATCTTCATTGCTACCTTCTGGATGGAATGCTTCCCTCGCTGTTTGGCGGGCGGAGAGTTCATTTTCAATTCCTCTGCGAATGGATTTCTTAATTGATTCAGGCGTTATGTTATGTTCTTCGTTATATGCTTTTTGAATCACTCTGCGACGTTCTGTTTCGTCAATTGCAACTTGCATTTGCGGTGTAACTTTGTCGCCATATAAAAAAACACGGGCATTTACATGTCTCGCTGCTCTGCCAATAGTCTGAATTAAACTTGTCTCGCTTCGAAGAAAGCCAGCTTTGTCAGCATCAAGAATACAGACTAGTGACACTTCTGGAAGGTCTAGCCCCTCTCGAAGTAAGTTCACCCCAATTAGAATATCAAAATTGCCTTGGCGCAATTCTCGTAGAATTTCTAAACGCTTAAGAGTTTCAATATCGCTGTGTAAATATTTTGAACGCAGACATGTTTTTGAAATATATTCGGATAGATCTTCGGCCATTTTCTTTGTTAAAACTGTAACGATGACACGCTCGCCTCGGTCGATACAAATTTTCGCTTCCTCGATGAGGTCATGGACTTGGTTTGAAGCAGGACGAACTTCAATGACTGGATCTAACAACCCCGTTGGTCGGATTATTTGCTGTGCAATAATTCCATCTGACTTTTCTAATTCATATGGTCCTGGTGTTGCCGAAACATAAACAGTTTGTGGAATTAAATCTTCAAATTCATCAAATTTCAATGGTCTATTATCAAGGGTGCTTGGAAGTCGGAATCCGTGTTCGACTAGAGTTCGTTTTCGCGCTTGGTCACCGTTGTACATCGCCCGAACTTGAGGAATAGTTACGTGAGATTCATCAATAAAAAGTAACCAGTCATTTGGATCTCGATTCGGGATGTGCCTGAAGTAATCAAGCAAACAAAACGGACGACTTCCTTCAGGACGGTTTTCCAAATGTCGTGCATAATTTTCAATTCCACCGCAATAGCCAATTTCTTCAATCATTTCTAGGTCGTATCTTGTTCGAGCAATAATCCGTTGAGCTTCTAGTAACTTGCCTTTATTTTTTAATTGTATTACATGCATTTTTAATTCTTCTCGAATTGCACCACATGCACGCTTGAGCCCTTCTTCTGGCATTACATAATGAACCGCTGGGAATATAAACACATCGGTTTCTTGCGCTAAAGTTTCACCAGAAATCGGGTGTATTAATTCGATGCGCTCTACTTCATCACCAAAAAATTCAAATCGGATAGCAAACTTTTCATACGCTGGAAAAAGTTCTAACACATCTCCACGTACCCTGAAACATCCACGACCAAAATCAATGTCATTTCGCTTGTATTGCATTTCTGTAAGTTCAAGTAATAATTCACGTCGATTTTTAGTTTGTCCTACAGAAATAGGAACAATTCTATTTTGATATGAATCAGGTGAACCAAGTCCGTAAATGCAACTGACAGATGAAACAATAATGACATCGTCACGAGATATCAAACTGCTTGTTGCCTTTAGTCGAAGTCTGTCAAGGTCATCATTGCGTGCAGCATCTTTTTCTATGTAAATATCCCTCTGTGGAATGTACGCTTCTGGCTGGTAGTAATCGTAGTAACTAACAAAATAGGAGACGGCATTCTGTGGGAAAAGCAATCGCATTTCTTCAAAGAGTTGCGCTGCTAATGTTTTATTGTGGCTTAATATGAGCGTTGGTTTATTTGTTTTGGCAATGACGTTCGCCATGGTGAATGTCTTGCCAGTGCCGGTGGCGCCAAGTAACGTTCGGTACCGCTTGCCTTCTTCTATCCAAGAGGAAAGTTGATCAATCGTTTGTGGTTGATCTCCTCTTGGCTCAAAGTCGCTAACGAGTTGGAACATTTAAATTAGACAGGGTACTTGTCGTCGTACGTTGATTGGTCCATCAACGCATCATTTGCAGATGTATCTTCAACGCGAATTTTGAGTAGCCAACCAGAACCAAATGGATCGCTGTTCAACAGCGAAGGGTCATCGGCAACTGCGTCGTTAATTTCGACAATCTCTCCAGTAAAAGCAGAAATAATGTCGCTCGTTGTTTTAACAGACTCAACTTCTCCTGCGGAATCTCCATCAGCGATGGCACTTCCAACTGGCTGCATCTCAACATAGGTGATATCCGTAAGTTCGTTGGCGGCAAATTGGCTGATTCCTATGGTGACAACATCACCATTGAGCAAGAACCACTCATGGGAATCAGAAAAACGGCATTCAGTTGGGCTAGACATTCGATAAAACCTCCTTAGGTGTTGGTGAGGGGGTATAGTACCGCTTCTTAGAAAACTATAAATCCCTCGTATAGGGATTTGCGCGAATCTTTTATGACTTTATTACTTACACTAGCCATTCAATCTCTAAACGCTGAAATCGAGGCAGGAAACCAAGATATTTTGGATATTCCAAGAGTTGCTTCAGAACAATTAGGTTTAAGAGGAGTGATGATCGACGCTGACCATTTGAAGGGGTGGGGTGTTGATTCCTATGACACCTTTAGGAATAACGGTGATAAAGTTAATTCTCCTTGCTTACTCGTTCGGGATAACTCGAAAATGGATCTCATCGGTTCACAAGAAGAAGCCCGCGAGAGAATTCAACGTCTTTCTGCAGCGGCAAATCGACTTGGGTGTAATGCAATTTCAATTTCTCCTTCATTTCCAGAGGACAAAAATGCAGTAGACCAAATTATTGAACAACTCCGCGAAGCAATGGCAGGAGTTGAACGGTTAGAATTAAATCTATTGCTACAACCATGCGAAGGATACTCGAGCAACCCAGATCAGTTAATTGAAATCATTAAACAAATTGGTGGTTTCAGAATTGGCGCTTTGCCAACATTTTCTTCTGCTGGTGCAACTGGCAATGGATTGGAAGCGTTACGAAAACTTGCACCGTATGCAGGCGGGATAGTGGCAGATTTTCCATCTGGTCGAGGCAAGAAAAATATTGATCCAGTAGAAGGCCTTAAAGCTGTTCGAGAAGTCGGCTATTCAAACACAATTGCTATTGATTACATTGGCAAAGGTAAAGCGCTGAAAGAAATTCAAAAAGTATCTAAGAAGATGCTAGCATTTCTTGATGACGAAAAGAAGTGATGTCAGATATACGTAGACTTGTTGTGACAATTGATGGTGCAGCAGGTACCGGGAAAACTTCTGTCGCGCTAGAATTAGCAAGGCGGCTAGACACAGATTGTTTGGACACAGGCGCTATGTATCGAGCGGTTGCAATTCTTTCTGTAGACAATGGAATTGATCCAACAGATGGCGTGTCACTTGCAGAAAGTATTAACAATCTCGGCATTCGATTTGATTGGGACCAAACGCCGCCAGCAATCCTTCTTGGCGGGAATGATATTTCTAAACGTATTCGCGACCTTGATGTAAGTAGCATTGTTTCAATTGTTGCTAAACAACCCGAAGTTCGAGCGGTACTCGTTGAAGAACAGCGAAAAATTGGAAGAGAGCACCCGCTTCTTGTTACAGAAGGTCGTGACCAGGGATCAATTGTATTTCCAGATGCTGCAGTCCGATTTTTTCTTGAAGCAAAAATGGATGAGCGTACTAAACGTCGATTAAAACAACTTCGCGATTCAGGTATGCAAGTAGAAGATGCAGAAGTACAACAAGATATTTCACAACGAGACACCATTGATTCCACTCGAGCAGATGGACCCCTCACTTGCCCTGAAGGTGCAATTGTTATAGATACTTCGTCTAAAACAATGATGGATGTCGTTGATTTGATGGAAGAATCTGTCAAGGCATTTTTGTCCGCATGATGTTCTCTAAATTCCAACTTCGCAGAAGAGCTCCTGGTCTAAGTGCTTACCGAATTTTATTTTGGTGGACGTTTATGATTCGCTTAATGCATTTATTATTTCGTATTTTTTATCGACTTAGGTGTTCCGGTAGGGAATTAGTACCAAGGACAGGTCCACTTATTTTTGTTGCTAATCACCAATCAAATTTTGATCCTCCGATTATTGGTGCAGTAATTTACGATCGTCCATCGAAGGGAATCGCAAGAAATACACTTCTTGATTCGAAACTACTTGCCGCTTACATTAGTGCATTTGGAGTTATTTCAATAAAGCGTGGAGAGAGTGACTTGGTTGCAATCAAAAAAGCTCTTAAAGAACTTGCAGCGGGGCGTTGCGTAATGATTTTTCCAGAAGGAACACGTACGCAAACAGGTGAGATGGGAGAATTTCAACGAGGATTTTGGTTGTTGCTTAAGAAGAGCAAGGCAACCGTTGTGCCAGTGGGCATTGATGGGGCTTTTGACGCATATCCGATGGGATCGAGTCCAAAACTTCGAGGATGTATTGAAGTAATGGCCGGTGAATCGATGAATGCAGAGTCACTTCTTGAAATGGACGAGAAGGATGGAACAGCATACGTTCGTTCAAAAGTTGAATCACTCATGCTTCAGTGTAGAGAGAATATTAAAAAACGATCAAAATAGAATTGGAATCGCTTTACTAAATAATTTGTACGAAGCGAGTGCTACAAGAATGGCGAATATAACTCGTATGGTTTTATTAGGTAGAACATTTGTAAGTTTTGCCCCTAGCCAGCCACCAATAAGTGCGCCAGGGATAATTTGTGCTGCATATAATAAGGCGGTTAATCCACCGTTTTCTACATCTTGAAGTGTTAGATCTTTTACAGATGCGCCAACAATCGCAGTTACGAACATTATTGCAGATGAAGTGCCAATCGCCTTCTTTATTGGTAAAGAGCAAACACGATTTAGTAGAGGAACTTGAATTAAGCCTCCGCCAATTCCAAGAAGCCCAGAAACTGTCCCAGTAATTCCACCGGTTAAACCGAATCGAAACAGGGAGGTTTGTTTGCTTTGGACTTCTGCTTTCGAATTTTTATTTACGAAACAAGAGATTTGATCCCAGAATACCCAAATCAAAAATAATGCAAAACTAAATTCAAGCCAAGCACCATTTATTGAATTACTAAACCACGCTGCAGCGCTAATACAGAGTAACGAAAGCGGGATGACTCTCCAAACAGCCCTCCACGATACATTCAAATTGTGCTGATGTTTTGCTGCAGATGAAATTGCGACTGCCGGGTTGACGGTCATGGCGATTGCTTGTGCTAGGTGTATTGACATATCTGGAATGAAAAAAAGCAACACTGGAATCATTATGACCGAGCCACCAATACCGAGTAATCCGCCAAGGGTTCCGGCGAGAATTCCAAGTGCAACAAACATAATAAATTCCATCCCCCCATCATACATGTATGATAGAGAGAATGGAGTTTTGGCATATTGTTGGAGACATAACGGTTTTACTCAGCGTCGCTGTGTTCTTAGGAATTCTTGCTGAAAAATTTGGTTTTAGTGGAATTGTTGGATATTTAGTTGCGGGTACACTCGTTGGCCCATCAATATTTGGCTGGGTTGCATCTGATGAGAAGACGATCGTTTCAATTGCAGAAATTGGTGTTTCATTATTACTTTTTACCATCGGTCTGGAAGTTAACGGACAACGTTTAAAGCAACTCCTCGGAAGGGGTATGGGGATTGGTGCTTTGCAAGTGTTGCTTACTGGGGCTCTTGGTTATGCAATCACTAAATTGTTCGGAGAGAGTTACCAATCGGCACTTATTGTTGGTTCTATGGCTGCGCTAAGCTCAACAGCTGTTGTTTCAAGAGTATTACAAGACAGAAGTGAACTTGATGCACCACATGGACGCCTTACGTTTAGTGTTCTGCTTGTACAAGATTTAGCAACCGTCCCGCTTATGATTCTTGTAGCATTTCTTCATGAACGCCCTGAAGAATCTGCTTTAGTTGCTCAAGTAGGGACCGCTGGCGCGAAACTTGTAGTTCTATTTGTAGTTATTTTGTTGATTGGGGTTTTAGTTTTACCTAGATTTTTCGGTGCAGCGCTTATTCGACGTTCAAATGAATTTCCAGTTATTTTAGGGCTAGTAACGGCACTTTCTGCAATGTGGTTTGCAGATGAATTAAATATGTCACCAGCACTTGGAGCGTTTATTGCAGGATTAATTTTAGCGGGGACTCCGTTTGCATCACAGGTTCGTGGTGATATGGCACCTCTACGTTATATATTTTTGACACTGTTCTTTGCATGTACTGGAATGCTCGCAGATTTGCCATGGCTTATTGAATCTTACCATTGGCTTTGGACAATCGGGGTAGTGGTAGGCATAGTCATAGGTAAATCGACAATCGTTTGGCTAATCTCTATGGCGTTGAAACAACCAAGGCGAGTTTCGATTGCTGCGGGATTGTGTTTAGCGCAAATCGGTGAATTTAGTTTTGTAATTGGTGCAGAAGCGATGAATTTTGGTTTACTTAGCGACAACTTGTTTCAACTATTAATGAGTTCATCTTTGATAACGCTTTTACTATCGCCATTCCTCATTACGAAATCTCGACCAATTGCAAAGTCGATAGATACTATTCTTGGAAGCGACGGGTCGCTTGAATTAAGCGATGAATTTAATACAATTCAAAACCACGTTGTGATTATTGGGTATGGTGTTTCGGGAAGGAAAGTAGTAGCAGAACTGATTGAATCTGGCCAGCAAGTACTCGTTATTGACATGGGGCCGGTCGGGGTGAATCAAGCAAAGATAGATGGGGCGCTCTCGCTTCTAGGTAACGCACAGCGAAGAGAAATCCTTGAACATGCGGGAATTCGCTCTGCGAAGTTGCTTGTGTGCACTTTGCCAGATCACCGAGCATCGTCGCAAATAATTCAGCAAGTCAGGGCATTTGCACCTTCAATTCAAATTATTGCAAGGGCGAGATACTCAATTCATGCAAAGCATTTGAAAGACTCTGGTGCAGATATCGTAGTTGACGAAGAAAAATGCGTAGGGGATTCAATTTCTAAAGAAACATTACAAAAAATTGGTTTATAAACCAGGCGCAAACCCGCGGCGCATCGTATTTTCGCAAATTGCGCGAGGTTCAACAAATTGTAGTAGATAGTCGCAACCGCCAGCCTTAGAGCCAACGCCTGACATTCCAAAACCACCGAATGGTTGTCTTCCAACAAGCGCTCCAGTTGAGCCACGGTTGAGGTAAAGATTGCCAACACGGAATTCACGTCGCGCCTTTTCAAGGTTAGAAGGTTTGCGACTGAATACAGCACCAGTTAATTTGTATTCGGTTGAATTTGCTACTTCAAGTGCTTCGTCGAAATCCTTCACACGCATAACGGCGAGCACTGGACCAAAAATTTCTTCTTGAGCGATTACATGATCGCGAGTGATGCCAGAGAAAATATGTGGGGCGATGTAATCGCGTCCTGTTTTATCTTCAAGACCTTCAGGTACTGGTTGTGCAAGTTCAAGTTTGCCTTCTGACTTTCCAATTTCTATATATCGTTTAATTTCTGCAGCCGCTCCTGCGTCAATGACAGGGCCGAAATCTGTTGCAGGTTCCATAACGTCACCAATGACTAGGGTTCTTGTTGATTCAATCAATCGTTCTAAAAATAAATCGTGTGCAGAATCAACAACGATTACTCGGCTGCAAGCGGAGCATTTTTGACCTTGGTATCCAAATGCACTTTGGCGGACACCAAGAACAGCCTCGTCAAGATCAGCAGAAGCATCAATGATAATTGCGTTCTTCCCACCCATTTCACAAACCACCTTTTTAACAAATGGTTGGTTTGGAGGAACCTGTCCCGCGGCTTCTAGAATATCTAAGCCAACACCTTTTGATCCTGTGAATGCGATGACTGCAACACGCGGGTCGCGCACCATCGCTGAACCGATAATTGAGCCTGGTCCAGCAACAAAATGTAATACATCTTTTGGAGCACCAGCTTCCCAAAGTATTTCACAAATTAGTTTTGCAATGCCAACAGTTTGACCTGCAGGTTTTACAAGTACCGTATTGCCAGTAACGAGAGCTGCGACAGTCATTCCACAACAAATCGCTGATGGGAAATTCCAAGGGCTGATTACCGCGCATACACCACGAGGTTGATAGAACTGCTGGTCAAGTTCACCAATAAATTCACCAAGTCGTTCATATTCAAAAAGTGGCGGCGCCATTCGTGCGTAGTAGTCGCAGAAATCGATTGCTTCACAAACTTCACTGTCCGCTTCACGCCATGTTTTTCCAGCTTCTTGCATGACAACGCCGCAAAGCTCATCCCGCCTCTGTCGCATTAAGTCTCCGGCTTTCACCAAAACTTCTGACCGAACAAGTGGGTCTTCATCACGCCATGCGGGGAATGCTTCATGGGCTTTTGCGATGTGTAATTCAATTTCTTCTTTTGTTCTCAAACGTGTAACTTCAGGTACTATTGATGCTGCGATTGCTGTAGCAAAATTATCTCGTTCTTTTGCTATTGAAAAATCTCGGTATGATTCGGTGAAGAACGGTCTTCCGTCTCCGACTCCAATTACTGCAGGCGAAAGATGGTGACGTTCGGGTCCTTCTTGAATCCGTAAAATCCCCGGGTCTTTTTCAGTATGTTGAATATGAGGCGAGGCAAGTAAAACGGATGTGTTTGCATCGTCTACGAAACTACTTCGTAACCAAGACTCGTTCGAAGTATTTTCAAGAAGCCTACGCACGAGGTACGCCATACCCGGAATCATTTCGCCAACGGGTACATATTCCCTCAACCGTAAACCGTCTTCAAGAACACCAGCTTTTAATTGATCTGCCATACCTCGGAGCATTTGTAATTCAAGTGCTTCGACGGGCAAATCGTTTATTTCTAGCAGCGCAAGAGCGGCTGCAATCGAGCGAATATTGTGTGAGCCAAGGGCAAGTTTAATTCCACCTACGCCTTGTGTTTTTGGCGTCGATTCGATGAAGAGTGCTGCCATTCGTTCAAAGCAAGCGTCAGTATCTACTTTTCGGCTCCAGACTGGTACAGGCCATCCCATTTCTTCAGCGTGAATAGTTTCGTAATCCCAGTATGCGCCTTTGACAAGACGAACGGTTACAACTCTTCCCGTTCGTTTAGACCATTCAATGATTTTCTTCGCGTCATCATCACCACTTCGTAAATATGCTTGCATTGCAATACCTGCAGTGAAATTAATTTCATCACAACATTTCATAAATAGATTTAGAGTTAAATCTTTATATTCAAACTGTTCCATGTCAAAGTTGATGAAGACATTATTCTTTTCTGCTTCTTCAAGAATGGGTCGAAGTGCTTTGAACAATCCGTCGACGGATAAATCGTGTGCAATCGGGTCTGTGTTAGCAAAAAGTGAGCTGATTTTTATAGATATATTCGTACGTGGAATCGAACCAATATGGTCGCTTTCAAGAATCGTGTTTTCTTTCCACGATGAAACAGTTTCTGGCAAGTTGACCAGTAAGTCTAAATAGCGCTGTCTGTATTCTTCTGCTTCGACATTACTAACACAGGCTTCTCCAAGCAAGTCGACTGAAAACGCAACGCCTTCTTTCCAAATAGTTTGCAATTCTGGAAGGGCAGAAGCCGCGTCAGTTCCTGCGATAAATCGCTTCGCCATTTTTGTAATTTGACTAGTTACAGTTTTTGTCATCGTGCCTTGGGCAAGCCCACCAGCTTTAAGCCCAATTCCTAATCCTGGTGGCAATTTGACATTTGGTTGTGTTAAGTAATCTACAAGATGTTCGTGTACTTGCTCTGGAGTGGAGAGCATCGGAAAAGTATCCACAAAACGAAAGAGTTGAATTTTGAATTCTTCATCTTCCATTGCCCAGTCCATTAGTTTGTCTGACCAAAAAGCAGTTGATAGCCAAGACTGCTTTTTCGATCTGGCATGATTAAGTAATTTTTCGCCAATTTCGAGAATGCGTTTCTCGGTCGCTTCGTCAAATACACTTTGTGTATTAATTGAGATCTGGTCTGATGGATCGGTTGGTTTATTTTTTCGTTTGAAGAATGCCATAGGTCGTGCATTCTATCGAAGTAAAGCGCCTACGTTAGCATTTTGTGGCTCTTAAAAAGCGGTCATCGCCGTACCTATCTCGCAGGATTTTAGGGTCCTTAAAGTGGGGGTTTGCTTGGGCTAATGCTAGAACTTCACTTTTAATACTGGTAGCTATTTCAATTAGCAAAACGCCATCTTTTACAAGGCATTCTGGAGTATTTTCAAGGAGTGGGCGAATGTATTTAAGCCCGTCTTGGCCGCCAGAAAGCGCAAGAATTGGCTCCCATTCGCCGACATTTTTGTCTAATTGTTTCATTTCGTTTTCAGGAATATACGGTGGATTTGAGCAAATGATTTCAAATGGCTGAAGCGTCGAAAGTGGCTCGGTGAGCGACCCTTCAAGAAATGAGATGATTCCATCCACGCCATTGCTCTTTGCATTTAGTTTAGCAAGCGTTAACGCTTCGGTAGAAATATCTGTGGCAACCAATTCAACACCAGTTGAATTGGCTGCAATCGTAATTGCAATACAACCCGAACCCGTTCCTATGTCTGCAATTCGAACTGGAATAGTTTCAAATTTGGGTGCAAATTGCATCGCTTGCTCGACAATGGTCTCGGTGCAAGTTCGAGGAATGAGCGTTGAAGAATTGACGGAAAATTCAATCCCGTAAAACCAAGTTTTCCCAACGATATATTGAACCGGTTCGTGTTCTAGAGTCCGTTTGATATATGACCTAAGCGTTTCACGTTCATCATCCGTGGCAATCCGATTTACATTCGCGTAAAGGTCAATTCGTTGCCCACCAAATAAATGTGTAAGCAACATTTCTGAAATGAGCCTTGGCGATTCAATCGCATGCTCTTGAAAGTGATTAGTCATCCAATCAAGGAGTTTACGAGTTGTCCATTGTTCTGTATTTGTAGATGCCACCTGCAGATTGTAGATTGCTTTTTGCAGGAAAGACTAACAGCCTGCAGTTTTTCGGCAAGCTTTTTTAACAATTTCGATTAATTGGTCAGTTCGAAACGGTTTGAAAAGTACGGTGTGCATTCCTTCTTGGCTTGCACGCATTATTGAATGATGTGGGTCGTAGCCGAAACCAGTCATCAGGACTACTGCTTGGTTTGGTCTCATTTCAATAGCCGCAGTAAAAACTTCATACCCATTGCAACCAGGCATGCGAATATCAGAAATTATGAGGTCGTAAGGCGTGTCTTTCCTGTGTGCTTCTTTTATTTTGTCAATTGTTTGAAGACCATCAATGCAAACTGTAACTTTGCACCCAAGTTTAAGAAGAACCGCTTCAACACCTTCGCGGACTGTACCTTCATCATCCGCGATGAGTACATTTTTGCCAGTCATAGCCTTATCTGGCTTTATAAAATTCGCTCTGTCAGCATCGATAATTGTTTGAGGGCCTGCAGTACATGCTTCGAGCCGATGTTGCACTACGCTTGTAGCGTCTAAGATTTTTTGCCCAACTGCAGGGTTATCTTTAGAGAGGTTCGTTGCAAGTTTATTTATTTCTTTGAGAGGTTCGGCAAGTTCATCCAAAATCGTTTTGGCTACTTGTTCATTTGTTGTGTAACGCTCAACGACAAGAAGGTCAAGGGTGTGCATCGCACTTGCGATATAGCGACCAAATATTTCAGCAAGTCTGCGATCGCTCTCATCAAATGCATCTAACGAATTTGACTCTGCATTAAACACGCCAATTATTTTATCATTCATCCAAAGTGGAACGGTAAGTGATGATGCAGCAGAGTCAAGACCTTGTTTGTACAGAGGTTCTTTAGATACGTCAGGACAAATGTAACTTTTTCCAGTTGCTGCAACGTTACCACAGATTCCATTTTCGCTTTCTTTAGCACGAATCACTTCGCCGATTTTAAGCGGAGACAAATTTTCTGCGATGACAAGTTCTAAATTTTCAGTTCGTTGATCGAGCAATCTGATTTCAAAGTTGTCCATGTCTAAAAGCTCGTGAACATACCGAACAACTTTCTGTTCCATTAATCGAAGTCGCTCCGCAACATTGAGTGATTTCACGGTGCCAGCATCAATTTGAGTTAACTCGATGCCAGCATCACAAATGGCATTTATCTTGGATTGCATTTTGCCACCGCCCGAAAGTAGAAGGTCATTTTCATCGCCTGACTCCACAATTTCAAAATGTTCGGATAGCGTCGCTCTAATCTCAGGAGAGATAGAAGCATCGAACGAGATATGCAGGCGTTTACGATCGTGTGTCATGGTAATCCTGTACTAATAGACTAACCCTAATTTTGAGGGATGCAATCACGATTGCATCGGAGAATTGCCCTTTTTGCCTTGAGAAAGAGTGTATTTTGTTAAAAAAGCCCGCTAACGGCAAGCAATTTTGTACGATTCCACTCTTTACATGCTTCAAGTCCTCAAAATTAGCAAATTCTTTGGTTCAACCAAGGCCGTCAGGCAACTCGAAATGAATGTACGTGTTGGACAAATTCACGGACTTCTTGGCCCTAATGGTGCAGGCAAATCGACAACAATTAGGATGATTTGTGGGGTTTTATCGCCGACCTCAGGCAGAGTCAAAATTGATGGTGTTGATCTTGAAGAAAGTCCAAGTGCTGCAAAACGATTACTCGGGTATGTACCAGAAGGTGCTCCGCTTCCAATGGAGTTAGTTCCAAATGAATATCTACGATACACAGCGTCAATGTTTTGCATTCACAAAAAAGAACGTGACAAGTTAATTTCATACTGGGCGGACCGATGTGATATTTCAGATGTGTTGTTCAAACCAATCGGAAATTTATCACGCGGCTATCGACAAAGAGTTTCACTTGCCAGTGCGTTGCTACACAGCCCAAAGTTACTTGTTCTAGATGAACCATCGAGTGGGTTTGATCCAGCACAAAATGCAAAGTTTCGTTCATTGCTTAACGAACTCTCTGAGACAACTGCAATTATTTATTCATCGCATCAACTTCCAGAAGTTGAAGCAACATGCGATTCAGTTTCAATAATAAATCACGGCAAATTACTCTTTGATGGCGAACTCACAGCTATTAGTTCTGTAAAACCAAGTTTGGTTATTGAAGTTTCTCCGCCATCGATTGTGGAGCAACTCAACGCGAGTGAGACAACTCAAATAGATTCTAATTGGGTTCGATGTTCTATTAATGCAACTGAAAGTGAAACGGTTGCATCGAAAGTCTCATCCCTCGATGGGAATATAAGACTAATACAACCAGAAGCAGAATCTCTTGAATCTAATTATTTGCGAATAATTAGCGAATCGGGGAGTGCTTCGTGAAACATGCCATATCTATATCTCGAATTATGTCTATTTTTCGAAGAGATTTATGGTCTTTGTTGGTTATTCCAACGGGCCCAATAGTCGCAGGGCTTTTTGCGCTTGCTTGTGCAATTGTTTTTGTTGCCCAGGTGATGTTTCCAAATGGAATTGCGAACATGCGACCGGTTTTTGATTTTGCTTCCTGGTTACTTCTGCTTCTTTGCCCAGCTATTACGATGCGGCTTGTTGCAGAGGAAAGACGGACAGGAACTTGGGAATTACTGTTAGCATCGCCCGCTTCATCTTTTGAGATGGTCAAAGGCAAGTTTATCGCTGCATGGGTATTTCTACTTTTTGTACTTGTATCAACTTTTCCATTAATTGCTGCTCTAGAACTATATGCTTTAGTGGATTACGGCGCGGTTGCAAGTGGGTATCTAGGGTTATTTTTACTTGGCGGTGCAGTCATTGCAACTGGACTACTAATTTCTGCAACAACAACATCGCAGACAGTCGCGTATCTTGGGACGACGTTTTTCTGGTTGACAATTTCGTTGTCATTGAAAGTTTTGCCAAGTTATGTGCCTACTCGCTTTGCAAATAGTATTTTCGCACTAGATCCCGACCTGCGTTCTGGAGCGTTTTCTATCGGGTTGATTGACACTGCAAATATTGTGTATTTTGTTTCTATTATGATTGCAGTTGGCTGGCTTTCGATAATTGTCTTTGAACGAACTAGGCAATCACGAACATCTACGTTGAAAAATACAATTTCTGTATTCTTACTAGCGGTTGCAATTGTGGCGGTGAATAATGTTGCAATGCAAGAGGTTGTTCGTAAGCGGTTTGACGCTACCGGAAGTCGGGCGTACACATTAAGTGAGCAAACGAGTAATTTGCTCAATTCCTTGGAAAAACCTTGGAAAATAGTTGTTTTGCTCGATGAAAATACAATTTCTAAGCCTGTCGTTCAACAGGTCGATGAGGTTTTGCGCCGGTATAAAGATGGATCTTCAAATATACAAGTAGATAGGATTAATCCTGCTGACCCGAACTCAATTACGAAATATGAAGAGTTGCTTAGGTCGTTAATTGAACTATACGGAGATGAATTAGCAACCGCAGAAAAGGCAATTTCTAAAGCAACCGATTCGTTCAACGAACTGATGATTTTTGCATCAAGCACCTCCGCTTGGGCTGAGCAACTTGCAGCACTAGCAACAACCAAGCAAGAACAGGACACACTCAAAGCTCTCGCTAGTTCACTAGCACTTCTTGGAAATGATGGCGACTTAATTTTGATTGAAGTTTCAAAAGCGTTGCGAGTCGACTCTGGTCAACCATTGCCTCAAATTACTATTGCACGAGATATTCTCGTCGCTGCATCCGGTCAGTGGTCAAAAGAATTGGCTGAAGTTGCATGGTGGTTAGATAGTGGGAGAAGTCAAGACATAGCTTCGATTTGTAAATCTCAATCACCTGCTTTTGAAAAAATGGCAATGCAACTTGCGAAAGCAGATGATGAGCTTAGGCGTTTAGGTGACCTTGAGTTAGGTCATATATCAACCCAACTTGCAACAGGCGAGGGCGCAATAATCTTTTCACCAACTCGCGCAACTATGATTCCTGCGAGTTTGATTTTTCCAAAAAGTGGAATTGTGCAGGAAACCACTGCAATTGATCAACGGTTTCGTGGTGAGCAAATTATCTCATCTGCGATGCGTTCGCTTAAATCGAGCGTTCAGCCGACAGTTGTATTCGTACACGCTGAGGAAGGGTCTCTTCTGGGAAGAAGGCAAAACAATGTTGACCTGTGGGCTGCTAAAGGATTATTAGAAACAAGTCGATTTCGAGTTACGCAATGGATTCCATACGCTGGCCCAAGACCGAGTTTATCTGATGGCCCAATTGTTTGGGTAGTTATTCCCCCATCGAGCCGAGCAGGTCTTACCCCATCGCCTCGAGAGCAAGCACTCATAGACGCAACCATTGGTTTGCTTGCTGGTAACGAAGCAGTCATGATTAATTTACAGCCAAGTTTATTGCCTAGGTATGGACAAAAAGACCCTTGGGCGGTTCTCGTTAAAGATATTGGCATTGAAGTGGATACCGAACGAGTGCTTGTCGAACAAGTCGCTGTTGGTCCGAATCAAATTGAAGTACAGCGGTCTCAAATGATTAACGACATGCACAGCGAACACATAATTGCAAATGGTGTAAGTGGACGACAAATCTTTTTACCGTTTCCAATTCAAGTTGAAGGTGGCGAAGAACTCATAGTAATTGAGCCGACAGAAGACCATTGGCTTGATGCAAAATGGGAAATGGAATTGTTAGAAACCACAGGAAAAACCAGTGTAATGGACCCAATTCAAATCGCGGCAGCTGTTGAACATCACGGAGGTGCTCGAGCAATTGTTATTGGTTCAGGCGGTTGGCTGTTTACTTGGGCAGCTGACCGAGCGTTGCCACTTGGTGGCAATCAAGTTGCGTTGGTAAACCCTGGCAATAGTGAATTGTTATTAGCATCTGTCGAGTGGCTGTCAGGTTTGGATAATTGGATTGCTGCAAGTCCGATTGGACAGCAAGCACAAAGGATACAGGGGTTATCGAAGACAGCATATTTTGTTTGGACGTTAGTTTTAGTTTTGGGAATCCCGTCACTTCTCGTTTTTGCTTCAGTGCTTACTTGGGCACGGAGGAATTCTAGATGATTAAGAATCGCGACATAGCCATATTGTTTGTAATTGCAACGGTCTTCGTGGTGGTGTCTGTATTACTACGTTCTGCTGACTTCGAAACTTCACAACAACAACAAGTAACACTTGTACATAATTCAATGTTGAAGTTTGATGCAGTTGCTAAAATTGAAATAAAGCGAGATGGCGAAGAATTTGTATTTGAAAAACAGAATGGTGTTTGGAATCAAGTAAATCCGTTTTCGATTCAAATGGATGCAGCATCGATGATTGCACTCATCAGCGCAGTGCAGGGTGTGCAGGTTCTCGGTCAATTAGAGGGTGAAGCGTCTATCGAATTACTTGGAGTTGGCAAAGATGCAAACATGATTACACTTTTTGATAATGATAAAAGCATATCGGTAAGACTTGGCAGAAAAACACTTGGGGGCAGGGCATACGCCACTGTGAACGATAGTGCTGTTGTATTAGTTGATCAATCTTTGCATATACGAGCGGTTGATATGGATTACCGACTCTGGAGAGATATTCGCCTTTTTCCAAACTTCGCAATTGATGGCACATCGATAGAACGAACTATAGATGGCGATACTTTGGTGATTGAACGCGAGAAAGGACGTTGGGAAATGCGTGAACCAGTTTCTGCTCGTGTCGACCAAGCAATGTTCGCAGAGTGGGTGGGACGGTTAGCAGCAGCACGAGTTGGTAGATTTGTCATTGACGAGCCTGATGATTTTGAAATGTTTGGGCTTGCTGTGCCGGCTGCTGTGTTTACAACTACAGATGGTGCAGGATCTACGCGTTCGTTGTTGATAGGCGGGAGAGTTTCTGCAGGATCACAAGACCGGTATGTCTCATTGGAGGGGCAACCTATGGTCTTCAGAATGACATGGGCTGCACTTTCAGGATTATTCCCAATGCCTGAAATGTTTGTTGACGCAACAGGTAGTGGTGTGTCAAGTTTTGACGTAAAACGAATTGTGATTAGATCAGAAGGCGAACAGCAGTTTTTTAGCCGAGAACTTGACCGTTGGGTTGATGAAAAAGGCGTGCAAGCAGAGAACGAAAATATCGAAGCATTACTTACATTATTGTTAGATACGAAGCCACCTTCAGTTGCATTAGGTAGTTACCCAAGAGATGATGAAGTTGCAACAGTTACATTTGAAGGTTATGACTTAGCACCTCTTGATACAGTAAGGATTGCATTGAATCAAGAAGGGCAGTGGATTTTTGAGAATGGAGATAATGTCCTTCGTCTTCATCCTGCTGAAGTCAGCGAAGTATTTGCTAAGTTTCTAAACTAAATTGCATTGTTCACAGCGTAGCGCGAGACAATGTCATCCCCTGAAATTTGTTCATCTAAGAGCATGACATTAAGCGACTGTACGATGTGGTTCATATTGCAGAATGCAGTTGTTGTCGCTAATTTTGGCGAAGTAAAAACCCACAGTTCATTTGCAAGTTGTTGTTGAAATATATGTTTGAAAAGCGTTGCTCCGCCTTCAACAATAACATTCGTAACATCAAATTCTGAAACGATATGTTTGAATAATGGCATTAAATTGAGTACGCCATCAACACTTGGAAGATGAAATAAGTTTACGCCGTTCATTCTACTCGTGTCTGCATGATCAGCATGAACGAGTAGCGTTGGAGCTTTCTCATTAAGAATTGCTGACGCGAGAGGGGTTCTTGCGTTTGGGTCAATTACAATTCGAAGAGGGACTCGGTGTTTTGTTGCTCCGCGAACGGTTAGTTGCGGGTTGTCTGCAACGACTGTGCCAACTCCAACAACAATTGCATCAATGCATCCACGTTCTTCATGTACTAGTTGTTGACTTTCTTTGCAACTAATCCAAGGCGTGTCACCTGTAGGCGTTTCGATGCATCCGTCTTTTGTTTGTGCCCATTTACACGTAATCCACGGTAATCCTGTTTTGATTTTATGTGCAAACGGCGCAATGATTTCCTTGCAAATCTTATCTTCTACAACGTCGACTTCGATACCGTTGGCTCGCAAAAAATCTGCGCCACCGCTTGCTGTTTCGTGTGGATCGCTTGCGCCAATTACAACTCTATTTAATTTTGCCTCAAGTAATGCTCTTGAACAGGGCGGAGTTTTTCCTGTGTGGTTGCAGGGTTCAAGTGAAACATACGCAGTACCGCCGAATGCTTTTTCGCCTGCAATTGCAAGAGCGTTAATTTCTGCGTGTGCTTCGCCGCATTTTTCATGAAAACCCTCACCTACAATGTTGCCTTGTACATCTGTAATGATGCAACCAACCATAGGGTTTGGCTCGGCTGTCCCGTGCCCCATTGTGGCGAGCCGACTCGCTTGATGCAACATTGAAATATCAAACTCAGTAATCATGAGACGCACAGAGTACAAAAAAAGGAAGCCCAATGGTTAGACCATTGGGCTTCCTGAGGGTTAATACGTAATAACTAGTAAGTTATGCCTTGAGAACTTCTTTCTTGAGGTTTTCTGGCATTAATCGGTACTCTGATGGTTCCATTGTGCTTGAAGCGCGACCTTGAGTCATTCCACGAAGTACAGTTGTGTAACCGAACATTTCAGAGAGTGGAACTTCAGCATTAATAATACGAACTACACCACGAAGTTCAGAGTCATTGATTTGTCCGCGACGACTTGCAAGGTCACCACTGACTGGACCGAAGAATTCGTCTGGTGTTGTAATAATCACCTTCATGATTGGCTCTAGCAGAGCAAGCCCAGCTTTTGTACATGCCTCTCTGAAACCAAGAGCGCCAGCTTGCTCAAATGCAACTTGGCTTGAGTCAACTTCGTGATAAGAACCATCAACAAGTTCACAACAAACGTTTACCATTGGGTATCCACCAAGGATGCCGGATGATGATGCATTCCGAACACCGTGCTGCACAGATGGAATATATTCACGAGGAATTGAACCGTGCGTAATTTTATCAATGAAGACAACGCCATTTTTCATGACGAGTTCTTGTTCTTCTGCTTCAGCAGCAGTCATTGGGCGAACGTTCATGACAACATCACCGAACTGGCCACGACCACCTGATTGTTTAATAAATTTACCACGAACATTTTCAGCAACACCAGTAATGGTTTCGCGATATGAAACGCGAGGGGTGCCAACGTTGACGCCGATTTTAAGATCGCGTGTAAGTTTATTCTTAACTATTTCAAGGTGAAGTTCACCCATACCGGAAATAATAGTTTCTCCGGTTTCTTCGTTGTAGTTCGCGTGGAATGAAGGGTCTTCGCGACGAATAGTCGTAAGTGCTTCACCAAGTTTTTTCTTATCGTCATTTGTGAGTGGTTCAATTGACATTGAAATAACTGGATCAGGGAAGTGCATTCGTTCAAGAATAATTGGGTTGTTTACGTCGCATAGTGTGTCACCAGTAACTGAATTCTTCAGACCGATTACCGCAACGATTGATCCTGCACCCGCAAAATCTAGCGCTTCGCGATCTTTTGCGTGCATTTCATAAATGCGTGATACGTTTTCTTTACGACCGTTGCCTGGGTTTAAAACTCGGCTGCCTTTTTCAAGTCGGCCAGAGTAAACGCGAACGTATGTAAGATCGCCGTGCGAGTCGCTAACAACTTTAAATACCAAACCAGAAAATGGTGCGTCTTCGCTATTGGGACGAGATAATTTTTCGTCTTCGTTTTTTGGGTTTGTACCACGAACTTCTGGAACTTCAGTTGGGTCCGGCAAGTACTCGACAACACCGTTAAGTACTCGTTGAACACCGATGTTCTTTAGTGCAGAGCCACAGTAGGTTGGGAACGCTCGAAGGTCGATAGTTGCACGGCGAAGCGCTGCTTTTAGTTGCGATTCAGTAATTGCAGATTCGTCTTCAAGGTAGAGTTCTGTTAATTCATCATCAAGTTCAGCGATTCGTTCGATAATATCATGTCGCCAAATTTCAGCCATTTCTTGCATGTTTTCAGGGATTTCGCGTTGTTCAACAACTGCACCCATGTCACTTTGGTCGAAGTAGTACGCTTTCATTTCAATGAGATCAACGATGCCTTCAAAAGTGTCACCAGCGCCAATTGGAAGTTGAACAGCAATGGCGTTTGCGCCAAGGCGCTCTCGAAGTGTGCCGTAACTGAATTCAAAGTCAGCACCGATTTTATCCATCTTGTTAATTAAACAAAGGCGTGGAACATTGTATCGGTCTGCTTGTCGCCAAACAGTTTCAGATTGTGCTTCAACACCTTCCTTGCCATCAAAAACTGCAACTGCACCGTCGAGTATTCGCATTGAACGTTCAACTTCAATAGTGAAGTCAACGTGACCTGGAGTATCGATTAGGTTTACAGTATATTCAGCACCATTGAATTCCCAAGGACAAGTTGTTGCAGCAGACTGAATAGTAATACCGCGCTCTTGTTCCTCTTCGAGGAAGTCCATTGTTGCAGTGCCTTCGTGCACTTCACCAATTTTGTAACTCTTGCCTGTGTAATAAAGTACGCGTTCTGTAACGGTCGTTTTTCCCGCGTCAATGTGAGCGCAGATGCCAATGTTTCGTACGAAATTTAATTCTCTAGCCATAGTTCTTTACCATTCAGACAAATTGTCTTATCTTTGATATCCCTATATCCAACACACGCGTGTTGGATACTAATTTACATATATTTTTTACTAACACTTAATTTGCCCAAGCTTTCCTGAGCGCTCCCATGTGGGATCAATCAGTGGAGTCGGGCCTCTTCTTCATCTTCTTGCAACGGTAATCTCCTTCCGCTGCGCCATAGCACGCTATGACTGAGGCCAAGTTACGCCATCTTCAGGTTGCGACATTCGCAAAAAGAGTGGCTAGCCCCACATTTTATACGAATAAAACGCCTCGTCAATACATAATTAGGAAGAACGGACGAGTAGTTCCCGCTTTATGCCTTTATCAGCTAGAAACGGCTCTATTTCCTTCAGAAATCGTCGTCCATCTTTTACATATCCTGCAGTTGGTTTTAATTCAGGAATTTCATTTTGAAAGTAGCGGTTGAGGCGAATCATCTTTAGCTCGCGAGTGTATTTTGCAATCATAGAAGCGAGCGCAACTGGAAGGTGTTTTTCGTCACTTTTGGAAGCAAACGTAACAGTGGCAAGAGATTTTCCTAGTTGCATTCTATATCTGCTCATCTCGCTATCTTCACAGAGTATTTGTATTTCAGCTTCTGGCCAACAAAGTTGCAAATCGTTTCTGTAATTGGTTCGACCACCATGTCGGTCTACCATTATCCGAGGATGTTGCGTTGGATACCTTTTCATGATTGTATGTACATGGTTCATTGCCATCGAAAAGTTTAGAGCAGCTTTGGATTCAATGGAAGTTCGCTTGTTGTACATTTGAACATCTACAGAATCACATATTAACCAATCGCATTTAATTTTTGCGTTTTCAAGAGCGCGATTCAATCGGTTGGAGTTAATTTTTAATTCTTGTGCATCAACTGCAACTGGTACTTGCGTTGAATTTTTAAACCAAGGTTCATCTGGAACGGAACTTCCGACAAGTTTGAAAAAATCAGAGTCATCGTTGATTGGTTTTCGATTGTGCAATGCATCTAAAAATGCAAAAACGCCTCTTTCGAGCCCGAATAAATCTGCGGGCTTTGAACCAGATTTAAGTTTTTTTGAATCGTTTACAGCAATCCTTCTGTGTTTATCTTTACGACTTTTGCACACGATTGTATGCAAAAGTGACCAAAGGTCAGGCGCACCATCATCGGGGTTGTACTCTTCTAAAACAAAAACAGAAGCACCAACACAGAGAGGACCGAACATTGGTCCGTATCCAGCTTCATCAATTCCAGCGTACACAAGCATCTCCACAATAATAGCTTGAATCGAAGAAGGTTACAGATTTAATTCGGCTAATCTAATACAAAGTACAATACCCTTCTATGGCAAAAATACTCATGGCAATGTCAGGAGGGGTGGATTCTTCAGTAGCCGCTGCTCTTCTTGCGAAAGAGGGACATGAAGTTGTAGGCTGTTTTATGCGCCTTGGTAGTGTTGGGGATCAACTTGATCAAGAAGTATCAATTGGCCACAAGGGTTGTTGCTCAATAACCGATGCCCATGACGCTAGGCACGTTAGCGCGAAACTAGGAATGAGTTTTTACGCACTTGATTTCAAAGAAGATTTCAGTCGCATCATTGATTACTTCGTTGATGAATACAATGCAGGCAGAACGCCAAATCCTTGTGTCCGTTGCAACGACTGGCTTAAGTTTGGCAAGTTACATGATTACGCAAAGTCAATTGGGGCGGAATTTGTTGCTTCAGGTCACCATGCACAAATTAAACAAGGTGAAGACGGCGCTGAATTACATATGGGCGCAGATGCCGGCAAAGATCAAAGCTACGTATTGTTTGGTGCAAGTCGGGATCGTATTGGTGAAATGATGTTGCCTATTGGTCACTTGCAAAAAAGTGAAGTGCGAGAACTTGCTAAAGAATTTGACTTGCCAATTTTTAACAAGCCGGATTCTCAAGAAATTTGTTTTGTACCTGACGATAAATATGCAAATTTAATTGCAAAGAAAACTCCAGGTTCAATGAAGCGCGGAGATGTCCTTGATGCAAGTGGAAATGTTATAGGCCAACACGAAGGACAACAAAAATTTACTATTGGCCAGCGAAGAGGTCTTGGAATCGCATTACGTAAACCTGCGTATGTTGTTGCTAAAGATCCTGTACTAAATACGGTCACAATTGGTGGCGAAGAATTACTTAATACACATGCAGTAATTGCAAAAGAAACAAACTGGTTAATCGATGAAAGCGAAACGTGGTTGCCATGTCAAGCGAAGATTAGATACAACACCGAGCCAACACTAGGAAAAGTAAGAGCGGTTGGAGAGTTACTTGAGGTTCAATTCGATGCGCCCCAACGCGGAGGGGCACCAGGTCAAGCGGTTGTTTGTTACCAAGGCACAAAAGTCATTTGCGGTGGCTGGATAGATACAGTGTCATGATTGACTGGTCGCTTCCATACGCTTCGAGCCGCGAAGCAGTGCTTGGAAAAAATGTTGTTGCGTGTTCGCAACCGTTAGCAGCTCAAGCGGGCTTGCAAATGATGCGACTTGGCGGAAATGCAGTTGATGCAGCGCTCGCTTCTGCAATTGCAAGCACAGTTGTTGAGCCATGTGCAAATGGGATTGGTGGCGATGCCTTTGCAATTGTGCGAGATGAAAATGGTATTCACGGTATAAATGGTTCGGGTAAGTCACCTGCACTTCTGCCGACTTCCATTGAAGGTGAAATACCATCAGTCGGGTGGTTACCTGTAACAGTTCCAGGCGAAGTTGCCACGTGGGTTATGTTGCACAAAAAATTCTGCAAGTTGCAATTTGAAACATTGTTTGAACCAGCAATTTCGTATGCTCGAAATGGTTTTTTAGTTTCTCCACAAACAGCTACACGATGGAAGAATGGAACTGATCGATTTAGAAGTGGGCAAGCATGGTGCGACACATTTTTATTTGATGGCAAACCGCCAGAGGTCGGACAACTAATTACGTTGCCAGATCATGCAAACACACTTCAAGAAATTGCAGAAACCAACGGTGAGTCTTTTTACAGAGGAAACCTTGCGAATAAAATGGATGAGGCATCCAAAGCCGGTGGTGGATTCCTAAGAAAAGAAGATTTAGCATCTCATGAGAGCGAATGGGTTTCTCCATTAGCAATTGGCGTTGGAGATGCAACCTTATATGAGTTGCCACCAAATGGGCAGGGAATTGCTGCGTTGATTGCTATGAAAATAGTCCAAGAATCAAAAGTCGATTTGTCTGATTGCGATAATCCAAGTGTATTGCATATTCAAATTGAAGCGATGAAACGAGCATTTTCAGACACACATGCTTTTGTTGCAGACCCAGAAATTTCTGGCGATTGTGGTGATTTGCTCGAAGATGAGCGAATTAAAAAACATTGTGCAACGATACATAATGAAGCAACGGTTATTGATGCGAATGCAATTCCAAGATATGCCTCAACAGTTTATCTAGCAACGGGCGATGAAACAGGGATGCAGTGTTCGTTTATTCAAAGTAACTTTGAAGGGTTCGGGTCTGGAATGGTTGTGCCAGGTACAGGCATTGCATTACAAAACCGCGGTCGAGGTTTTTCGTTAGATCCAAAACATCCAAATTGTATTGGTCCTAATAAGCGACCTTTTCATACGATTATTCCGGCGTTTCTAAAACGTGGCGAAGGTAAATTTAGTGGAACGCCATTTGGTGTAATGGGTGGGCCGATGCAACCTCAAGGTCATCTTCAAGTTGTTTGCAGAATGTTGTTTGCAAATCAAAACCCACAATCAGCCCTTGATGCACCTCGTTGGAAATTGAAGGGGAATAAAAAAGTTGCCATTGAATCGGGATTTGCCGAATCTGTGTACGAAGAGCTTAGAAGCCGCGGTCATGAACTTGAAATTGCACAGCAACGCACAGTTGCATTCGGCGGGGGGCAAATTGTCCACGGAATTGCCGACGGCTACGCTGGAGCGAGCGATTCTCGCCGAGATGGGCAGGCAGTCACCTTCTAACGGGTTTTGGTACAATAGGTTTTAATTGAAACAAAAAGGAAAATCGCATGACAACAACGGTTGAATATTTAGGTTCCGAAGCAGAAGGTCTACTGAATTACAAAGCCAAAGTCTCCTCAGACTTACTTCACCATCCAGGTGGCGATTTTATTGACCGTACTTGGAAAAACAGCGACCGCAACCCACAAGTATTGCGGAATCTTGCCTCCATTTACAATCATGGTCGTTTGAGTGGTACTGGCTATGTTTCAATTCTTCCAGTTGACCAAGGGATTGAACATTCAGGCGGAGCGTCTTTTACGCCAAACCCACTTTATTTTGATCCAGCAAATATTTGTGAACTTGCAGTTGAAGGCGGCTGCAATGCAGTAGCAACAACTTTTGGTGTGCTCGGTACTGTCGCAAGAAATTATGCGCACAAAATTCCATTCATCGTCAAAATTAATCACAACGAGTTATTGACGAGCCCAAATACATTTGACCAAGTTATGTTTGGTTCAGTTGAAGAAGCTTGGAACTTAGGCGCAGCAGCAGTTGGAGCAACTATTTACTTTGGTTCTGAAGAGTCAAGCAGGCAAATTCAAGAAGTCGCACAAGCATTTGAAATGGCACACCAACTTGGTATGGCGACTGTACTTTGGTGCTACTTGCGAAACAGCGACTTCAAAGTGAACGGTACTGATTACCACGCTTCTGCCGATTTGACTGGTCAAGCGAACCACCTTGGAGTGACTATTCAAGCAGACATTATCAAGCAAAAATTAGCTACCAACAACGGTGGCTATATTGCGATGAACGAGAGTGGAACTGCATTTGGCAAGTTCCACAAGGGCATGTATGAGGACCTTTGCACGGACCACCCAATTGATTTGTGTCGGTATCAAGTGTTAAATTGTTACAGCGGACGATGTGGTTTGATTAACTCAGGCGGAGCGTCTGGCGAAGACGATTTCGGACAAGCAGTACGTACTGCCGTCATTAATAAACGTGCGGGTGGTTGTGGGCTCATTAGTGGACGCAAGTCATTCCAGCGACCAATGAAAGACGGCGTGCAATTGCTCAACGCAATTCAAGACGTTTTCCTTGATGACGCAATTACAATTGCTTGATCGGTTTCGATGAGTCAATAATTAACTTATTGCAACGTTACGAATTGGTTTGTGAACTCGTTCATCTTCCATCTTGCGTTGTGATTCAACAACAGAAGTGAACTCTTCGCCGAAGCGGATGAGTCGCAAACTATTTGCAATTACAACGATGTAACCTAAGGCGTAATAGAACGGGGTCACCCAAATATTGATATTGCCAGTGGCAGCAAGTGCTAGTCCAACTATTGCAAGCACGAGTGATGCGCCAATGTTTTGGCCGATTACACTTTTTGTTTTACGTGCAAGTGAAATCAAAAAAGGGATGTTGCGAAGGTCATCATTCATCAATGCAACGCCTGCACTATTTGTTGCGATGTCTGAGCCACTTAATCCCATCGCGACACCGACATCTGCAGTTGCAAGAATTGGACCGTCGTTAATTCCGTCACCAACAACAAGAGTGCTGTGCCCTCGACCGATTAAATATTTTAACTCTTCATGTTTTTCTTCTGGTAAGCATTCTGCTTCAATGGCATCAACTCCCACTGCTTGGGCAACGCGCTTTGCAACATCTAAACGGTCGCCGGTAAAAATGGAAACATGACGGACGCCATGTCGACGCATGTCTTCAACAGCGGTTGCTGCATGTGGGCGTAATTTGTCTTCAAGACCAACAGCGCCGAGGTACGTCGTGCCTTGCATTATGTGAACGCTAGACATTCCTTCAATTTTTTCAGATACGATTTTTACTTGTGCTGAAATTGCGTCATTTAAACTTTCAAGCCAAGCGCCACGTCCAGCATAAATTTCACCATTGCCAGTGTGTGCGATAACGCCTCTGCCATGGACTTCTTCGTATTTTTCAACAGTAGTCGGTGTAATGTTTGCTTGTGTTGCAGTTTCTAAAATAGATTTCGCAAGAGGGTGATTGGAATGTTGCTCAGCATCTGCTGCTGCTTGCAAGAGGGTTGCGCCTTCAATGCCCTGAGCAGGAGCAAGTCGACCAACTGCAAACTTACCGGTTGTGAGTGTTCCTGTTTTGTCCATGATGACAGTATCAATACCGGCGGCTGCTTCAAGAGTTTGTGTGTGTTTAATCATAATGCCCAGACGTGCAGCCGCTGCAAATGCAGCAACCATCGCTGTAGGGTGTGCAATTAGAAGACCACCAGGGCAGGTAACTACAAGTACAGTAATTGCCCGAACAGCCGCAGCACCACGGATTGCTTCGTCTGCGCTTCGGCTTGTGAAGAACCATACAACTGCCGCAACCATTACAACAATGGAGAAATAATACGATGCTAGTTGTTCGATGAGTTCTTGTTTTTGAGTGCGAGTGGACTCCGCCTCACGAATAAGTGATTCAACTTTACCGATAGTAGTTTCCGAAGCAACGGCTGTTACTTTGACATCGATTTGTCCTGTAAGGTTTGTAGTACCAGCATACACATCTACGCCCGCTTCAACTTCAATCGGTACTGCTTCACCAGTTAGCGATGCTTGGTTAATGTCAGAGGTTCCTGCAACGATTGTTCCGTCAACAGGTAAATTTTCGCCTGGACGAATTCGAACGATCATTCCAATTTCAATTTCTTTTAATGCAACCATGCGATCTTTTTCGCCATCGACTAATCGCCCTTGCCCAGGTGTTAAGTCAACAAGGTCTTTGATTGCTCGCTGGGCACCCCACGCAGTACGACTTAGAATGAGGTTCGCCATCCAAAGAAAGAGAGCTAAAAAACCCGCCGCTAAAAACATGTCTGCTGATAATGCAGCAACAACTGCAAGAGAAGCGAGGGAATCGCTTGCTGGTTTACCAGTTTTAATTTCATTCCATGCACCTGCAAGAAGCGGAATCACCAAAATAATCGCACCAAGAGCTGCTGGGATTTGTGATATGAGGGTGTGTGAACCAAGGAGGTGCCCAATCCACGATACTGCTAATAAAACGCCGCCACCGAGTGCGATTAGAAGTCGGCGCTCAAGTTTGCGTGCGCCATCCATGGCGCCGGGTTGTGTGGTTTGATCGATATTTGCTATTTCAGACATGATATTGGTGGTTCCTTGGTGATTCTCTCTACTATAGCCCCATTCAAGGGGTATTGTTCGTGTAGGATTCTTGTAATCTTATGTGATATATGACTAACAGATGAAAGCAGGTTTAGAATGACAAATGTAGCTGTAATTGGCGATGGGCAAATGGCCTTAGTAATGGCTGATGCATTGGTGGAACGGGGTGTAAATGTACGATTATGGGGTCCTTTTCCAACGCATATTGATGATCTTGCAGAGAGGCGAAAATCTGCAAGGTTGCCAGATTTTATGTTGTCCGATTCTGTCCGCGTAACGCCAAATATTGATGAAGCATTTGCGGATGTGGATGTAGCGATTAACGCCATACCAACGCAGTTCATCCGAGATGTCTGGGGTGATCTTTCTAAAGCCGTTTCTGCCGGTGTTCCTATCGCTTGCGTTGCTAAAGGAATCGAAATTGGTACAAACTTATTACCGACGCAAATTATCGAAGAACAACTTGGTGGATGTAATCCAACTTGTGTTTTATCTGGTCCAACTATTGCAACGGAGTTAGTCCGAAGGCAACCTGCGGTGATGGTTTCAAGTTCTACAGATGTAGAAATAGCAAAGCAAGTGCAAGATTTATTTGATGTGCCATGGCTTCGTATTTATACACACGGCGACCCTCTTGGTGTTGAACTTGCAGGCGCTCTAAAGAATGTAATTGCGATTGCTGCAGGTATTTGTGATGGCATGGAACTTGGCGACAACGCAAAGTCAGCAATGCTTGCTCGTGGTCTTGCAGAAATTTCACGATTAGGTGTTGCGCTTGGTGCAGAGTTAGAAACTTTTTTCGGGATTGCAGGCGTTGGCGATTTGGCAACAACTTGTTTTAGTCCGCATGGACGAAACCGAACTTGCGGTGAACGACTTGGAAAAGGCGAAGATTTAAAAACAATTACTGAAACGATGGGCTCAGTTGTCGAGGGTGTATCGACGACGAAGGCAGTGTACGAGTTGGCAAAGAATAAGGGCGTTGAAATGCCAATTGCTTCTGCAATGTATAGTGTGCTGTTCGAAGAGTTATCAATGAACGATGCAATTTCCTTGCTCATGTCAAGAGACTTGCGCGCGGAGCAACTTCGCTAGTACTTTAATGTACCATCGGATAATTGAATTGGTTTTTTTGGGATGGGAGGTTATTCGTTGAAGCCAGATGTAACGAGTTCAACGAGTTCAGAAATCGCGTCATTGGCATCGTCGCCATCTGCGTTTATGATTAAAGCCGTACCTTCAGTTGCTGCAAGCATCATTAATTGCATAATAGATTTCGCATCAACCTGGCTGCTATCTTTGTGCCCCACTGTAATAGAGGCAGAAAACTTGCCTGCAATTTCAGCAAATAACATCGCAGGGCGTGCGTGCATGCCAAGTCGATTTTGTATTTTTACTGTTTTGGTTGCTGTTGCCATAATGTGGAGCGGGGGAGATAGCGGGGAAAATAGTGGGGTAATTAGAATGACATATCGTTAGAGTTGCCATTTTTGGAAAAGTAGTGAACGGTCGTTAACGTATTGCGTTATCTGTTTCAGTCAAGAGGGTCAGGACATCGTCAGATGTGTTTGCTTGGCGAAGAAATCGCCTGAATGTATCTTGACTTAGTGAACTGAAAATCGCTTCCATTGCATCGAGGTGGTTCTCGGGCTTGTCTTCAGGGCTTAAAAGTAATATGATTGAATATACTGGTTCGCGGTCAAGTGCTTTAAAGTCAACACCCCCAGCACTATTACCAATTGCAATGCGCATAGTTTTTATATCAGCGTGTTTTACGTGAGGAACAGCAACGCCATGACCAAAACCTGTTGAGCCCTTATTTTCACGGCGAATAATTGTCTTTGTGAATTCTTCTCGGTGATCTTCACTAATGCAACCAGCGTTGACAAGTGCATCAACCATTTCGGCAATCACGCCATCTCGATTTGTTGCCTTTAGTTCAGGAATGATTGCATTTTTTACAATGATGTCCATTAATTTCATCGGTCTTGGCCTCCAGCTGGAGTGTTGTGTTTTTGGTCGCGAAGTTTACTTTTTAGGTCAGTTAATTGACGAACGTTCTTATCAACACAACTGTCAATAGCTGCGTGTAGGTCTTTTTCTTCGCTGGTTGAAATGATATTGTCATGGTGCTCAATATCGGTAATTATTTCCATTGTAAATCCGTGCGTGGTCTTTTCGATTTTTACATCGATTTGTTCGATTCGATCGTAGAATCGAGTAAGTTTTTCTGCCTTTGTTCTTGCGTATTCCTCGATTGTGGGAGTCATTTCAAGAAGCTTACTTGTCACGTTGATTTGCATTTTTCTTTCCTTTTAGTCCTTGGTAGGACTCGTTCCTTCCATTTTAGCAGGTTCTGAACCAGACAATGTTTGGTGATCTGGCACTAATACACCGCCACTAACAGCAAATCGTATTGCTTCCTCGACGGTAATGGGTAAATCGATAGTGTCCTTTTTTTGCACGGTGATGGTGTAGCCAGTGAACGGTGTAGGTGAACTTGGGATAAAAATAGTAACCGAATCGGGCAATTTTTTCTCGATTGATTGTAAAGATGTCCCCGTCATAAAGCCAACAGACCAAATACCTTTTCGCGGATATTCTACTGCTACAACTCTGCTGAATTTTGGTTTATCTTCC
Source organism: Phycisphaerae bacterium (assembly GCA_018701395.1). GTDB lineage: Bacteria > Planctomycetota > Phycisphaerae > Phycisphaerales > SM1A02. The sequence goes on from JABIWU010000005.1 coordinate 31,059, forward strand.
TCGTTGATAAGAAAGTCCACAAGTTGTTTTATGTATGGATACACTTTTCGAATTACTGGAACTGCAACCATGATTTTTTCAATCCGTTTGTAAAACGCTCTACCGATAAAGCCACCCACAAGTCGACCAGAAATATACACGATAATCGCAGCAACAATTAAGCCGAGCAAATTCATCCATGGATGTTCAGCCCACCAAAAATTTACAGATGATTCAAATAACTCATGTGCAAGCGCATGCATTGCAGAGGAATTTTCAACGGAAATATTTTTAGTTGCTGCAGCTGCTGCAAGCGTTTCTTGTGCGGGACCCATTGCTAGTTTTTCAGCGATAGTTGGAAAATAGTTTGGAATTTGAATAAATCCAGCACGAATTCCACGATTTATGGGTTCAGCGATTGCAGAATCGATGAATTGATATGCTTTTACGATTAACCAAAGCGTAAGAATAGAGGGAAGAAGGACAGCAAGACCCCGTAAAAATGGCCGCTTCGTTTTTTTTGTAGTTGAATCAGAGTCGCTCATAGGATGACATCATACCTTTAGTTTTGCATAACAATCCGAATAGCATTTGGATATGCAACGCATTCAAGCGAAAACACTTTATCTGCAAGAGATTTTGGTGTTTCTTCACTGCTTACTTCACAAGTTTCTTGCAGAATTGTTGGCCCATGGTCATATTCTTCGTCAACGAAATGAACAGTGCAGCCCGAAGTTGCTTTTTGGTGGGCAATGACAGCTTCGTGGACGCGCATTCCGTACATTCCTTTTCCACCGAAATCAGGTAGTAACGCGGGGTGAATGTTTAGCACTTTGCCTTGCATCCATGGCTCAATGGGGAGCAAACTTAAATATCCACATAGTAAAATCAAATCTGGTTTTGCCTCGTTTAGCCAAGCAGAAATTTTATTGTTCGCATCCTCTTGGGTGTCCATATCTTGCCTGGCAATCGCAATATCTAACCCACGGTCCGCAAGAATATCGATTCCAGAAATTGTATTTTTTGATGCAATTGCAAGAACTATTTTTGCATTTAGTTCTCCGTCTTCAATTTTATTGAGCAGGTTTAGTACCGTTCTTCCACCGCCACTAAATAACACTGCAAGTGTTGTCATTAGATTTCATCCTGTTGAAAAGTAGAAGGTGAATCAAACGGTATGGACTTGCCATGTTCATCAACACTCACCATTGTCAATGTAGCAGTTGTGACAACAACTCGGTTGCCAGAATTAAATCGTTCTGCTTCCACGACTACTTCAATGCCAACAGAAGTACGGCCAGTTCTTGCGGTTTTTGTAATGAAACGGACAACGTCGCCAACAAACACAGGTTTTTCGAAATCAACTTTGTCCATTGATGCAGTAACCCATCGATGTATACCATTTCTGCGAGCTTCAACAAATCCCGCCTGGTCAATGTACGACAAGATGATTCCACCAAATATAGTTCCAAGGACGTTTGCATCACGTGGCATCATGATGACGCTTAGGGCAGTAGTTTTTTCCATAGTTCGTATCATCGCCTTTCAAGCAATAGCCCGCAAGTGAATAGTGACCACCATTTGTTTCTAGTTTCACTATTTTGGAGGAATTCAGTTGGAATTTTATTAGCAATCTCAGGTGCAAATCGAAATGCAATCATAATCGGGTGTTCGGGATGCGTCCATTTTTTATTTGTAGCGCTTTCGATGAGAATAGGGAAGAATTTGTCAGGATTGGCAAGCATTCCAGCAAGTGCAATATCTGGATTTATTGTTCCGTCAGACTTATGTATTGCTCGCCAAGCGAGGGCATAATTGTTTTCTGCAAGTATTATTTGGATGGTTGCAAGTTCAGAATTGGAAGATTTTGCAAATGGAAAAGGAGTATTTAACATAGATGCAAAAAAAACAGCTGCTTTTTGCCGTTCAAAGTCAAAGTCACTGGACCAAGATTGAACCAGTCCTTGCAATTCTTTTTTTGGGACGCATTTTTCAATGGCAAGAACAGCAAGCAATACGCTACCGTCTCTGTCTCGCAATGGTGTTTCGAGAAGATCGTCGGTTGGTGGAATATCAGAGAATCCTGCAAGAAAAGACAGGTTTATAAACGGCGATGCGAGGGAGTCATCTAAGACAAGTTTCGGCGAAAGTGGTTGATTGGACGCAGTGTTCCACCAAACAACCGAATCGAGCAGGTCACGATTGATTTGTAAATGTGAAAGTTCTTCTGTCCTATGTTCGGAAAATGCACTCGCCGCGAGAACTTCTTGCGCCTTAGTTGATGCAGGGCTATGTCCTTGAATAACTTCGCCAAGCAAAATGGTAAGTTCGTCAAACGATAAATGTGCTGCTAATGTAATGCCAGCGAGTTTGTCTTTGACAGAAGGGGAATCTAACAGACGTACAATTTGCGCTTCTCTTTGTTGAGCATGTAGAAGAACACTAACTCCGACTGCAGTAAAAATTGCGCAAACAAACGAAATAGCGGAAGCGTGTTTCACGGTTACAGTGTAATGCATTTAATCTTCTAACAAAGTATCGATGATTTCCACAGCAGATTTAGTGGTGTGCCCGTGAATGCCCCAAGAACTTTGTTCGAGAAGTGCATTTCGAAGATCACAATTAACTATGTACACGTCTCCATTTTGAATGGTGGCAACAAGAGTAGGATTCAGCTCTATTCTGTTCAGCGTAGACCATCCTCTTTTTGAAAAAATATGTTTAAATGAATCTGCAATCGTAAACGATAATGTGGCACTTGCTTCAATTTTATCTTGCAACGTTGAGGCGAAACCATCTTTGCCACCGATCGATTCAACAAGAACTGTTGAACCTGTTGCCGCAATTCTAATGATTTCGCTAGCAAGTTCTTCTGTCGCCTCGGTTGCGAAGACTCCACTTACAAGGACTAGTTTTTTCTTTTTTATTAGTTTAATTGGAGCAGTTTTGTATTTCCACTTACCAAGGCCAACAATTTCTGTGTTCCAATTTCCAGCGTGTTCTGCAATCCAAATTGTTTTTTTAGATTTAACTGGAACTGGTGTGTATAGCCGAGGTTTCCAATGTTCTAATTCAGCAGCTCCGCAACAAATATTGACGAGCAATTGAGATAATTTTGATTTTTCAGAAGAGACTAATTTCTTTGCATTCCCATCAACCAGAATAATTCGGTCGCGTATTCCATCATTCCAAACAGTTACATGGATATTTTTTATTTTGTACAAAATAGAAATAGACCAATGTGTTGGGTCATCTTTTTTCCTAGAGCAGTTTGGTAGAAGCGCATCTGCGATAGAGGCGAACTCTTTTGCATCCTTTTTTGAACCGAGCATGACAATTAACCCACCTTGATTAAGGTATTGTGTTATTTTTGTTTTGTCTTCAGGAATTGCGTTGACATCTTGAATGAGTAGAAGTGGGGACGCTAACCAAGTTGCAACTTGTTCTTTGCTTGTAACAATCTGCCATGCAAGAGCTCGTTCTGTGTGTTTTGAAATTCTATGAGTAATTATCTCAGATGTTCGAAGCGGATCAACAATTCCTTTGTCCTGAGCAAGTTCACACAAAGCGATTGGGACACGTCCTCTCGAAAGAAAAAGAAGAGCAAACGATAAATTAACTGTGCTACCTTTTGCTTTTCGCACACCACAATGAGTTGAAATGATTGCCTTAGCACCATCCCTAAACCAATCACGTTTGTGTATTTCAGCAAGTCCACAAGACATTGCAGCCCGTTCAAGGCCGTACAAATAACTCATAAGTGTCGTGCCACCTACGTTTTTTGTAGTTTTTGCATATTTGTTTAACCATGCAATAGCTTGTTCTATTGAACTGTGCAGCCACTTTGCATCCTCTTTATTAAGTTTGTTGCCGTGCATCTCGTCTACGCCAAGTAAACAATTTAGTGCCGCGACGGTCATATTGGATGTTGGCTTTCCACTGTTTGCCCCTTGTTGGTAGGACCATCCGCCATTTTTTTGTTGTGTAAGTAGCGTTGCGTTTGCAAGCGCAATCCAGCACTCTTTCGGGATTCGTTGGCCACACCTTGTCGCTTCTCGTAATGCAATCATCCCGAACTCTCTATTTAATGGAGAGGCAGATGAGCGACTTGATGGTGGAACTTCGTAATTTCCCCAACTGCCGGAATGTAAACTCAACGTAGAAATTAGTTTTTTGCTGTCTTTTTTTAATATCTTTTTGTATCGTTCAGGCATCATTGACCAAATAGATGTTCTTGTTGCGAGAACGTATGTGCTCGGGTACTCGATATTTTTCAAAAAAGATAAAGATGATTCAATGGACTTAGTATTTATTGATTCTCCAGAGGAAAGCAACGCAAGTGTGGTGAGTGCGGTTGTTCCTCCTTCAAACTTTGTTAACCATCCTTCAGAACCATGCTCAGGTTCCCAACAGATTTTTTCATTATGTCTTGAAAGTAATTCATTTGCAATCATAGTGATTGCGTTTTGAATATCGTTATCATGTAGTGCAGGCGTAGCGGTGGCGCATGCGGTCGAAAGGACCGCCGAAAGTAAGACCATTGACATGTATTTTCCTAACGTTTGGTTTTACTGATTGTAGAGATACATCAGTTTTGGCATTGCGAACTCATGTAACATTGACTTGATGTCTGATGTTGTAAGATTGTTCGATTGAACGCCAAGAAGACCACCAAACGAAGGTGTAGCGCGAGAATAGTGGACAATAGTTGCGTCTGTTTTTGTTAATCCAGATCGTTGTTGAGCAAGGTCTATCGCATCATTTAAATATCCGATGCCATCTATTAAACCATTACTAAGCGATTGCTGGGCGGTGTATGCTGAACCGTTCGCAACCGCTTTTAGTTTTTTCTCATCAGGGATGGCGGTACTTCTACCTTCTGCAACTCGGCTATAGAAAACAGCGTACATCGCGTTAAGAATGCCATTGACTTTTTGTTTATCTTTTACAGTCCAATTTCGATAAACATCATTTGCAACAGATTTTTCAGGAGAGTTTTTTGCGATGAGTGTTATTGGTTTAACTCCAATTTTTTCTAGAAGATCTTGGAATGTCATTATGGATGCAATAACACCAATGGAACCAGTAATGGTTGTTTCTTGGGCAAGAATATAATCAGCATTACACGAAATGTAATACCCGCCAGATGCAGCGACGCTTCCGTAACTTGCAATGAGAGGTAATTTTGCTTCTTTAAGCCGTTGAATATTGTGCCAAATTTCGTCCGATGCAGTAACGCCACCACCTGGAGAATCAACTCGGAGTACAACTGCGCGAATATTTTTATCTTTAAGAATGTTGTCAATGGCTTGTTCAGCGTACGACGCATTAGAATCGTCTATTAAACCTGAGACATGTAGAACTGCGACGGTTGCATTACTGCCAGAATAAGACACATGTGTATTAACGGCACCATTAGGTTCTGTTGCAGCTGCAAAACCAGAAACGCCAGCGATTATTCCCACAAGAAATACAATTAGAAAAATAAACATAGCAGCAAGAAATGCTACGAATGTTTTAAATCCGCCAGTTGTTGCGATAACTTTTAGGGTTGTTTGTTTGTGTGTTTCTGTATCTGCTTCCATGATAGTTCTCCTCAAATATACATTTTCATTGTATGTTTGTTTTTTGGTAAAACCAAGAATTACTGCGGTAATTCAGCGCACTTTTTTAGGATGATTGTTGCGTCATGTCCATTTAAGTAGGATTGCGTAAAATCAACGCATGGTGTCATAGAAAGCGCAAAGTCTAGCATGGCTACAGTGTCAAACCTTGAGGCTGGCTGAAGGTCTTCATTTTTTGGATCTCTACCCGACTTGTTAGAGAGAAAATTAAATGCCACACCTTTTCTGCAAACATTGAAAGCAGTATCAATCAGTTGCAATGCAGTGGTTTCATTCATCGCATTAAGTGTCCCTGAAAATGTAATCCAATCGTAGCCAGTTAGCGCATCGTTTGAATGCACAATGTCTACAGCCGAAAAGGTTGACCGTTTCAGTTTTCGCTTATTGGCTGTTGTAACCATCGCTTCCATCGCATCAATGCCATGAAAAGAACTGAAACGTACTTTGTGTTCTAAGAGGTATTCAGCAAAATCTCCAATGCCACAACCAACATCTAAAATCGAAGTTGAATTAAAGTCAACAAATTCGCAAAAAGTTTTAAATCTGAGAATCTGCCCTTCTTTTGACTGCCAAAGCGTGGCATCAAAAGTGCCCCCATGTTCACCTACTGCTTTAATGTAGGGTCTTAAATAATCGGGTGAGTCTGCCACAATTTATTGTCGTTGACGTGAAAGTCGCGTATGCATTGGCATAAGAATTTGTGAGATGGAATCAAAAAGTCGGTCTGTTAATCTTGTGTACTCATTAAAATTTTTCTCCGTGTCCTCTTCAATTTTGGAAGTTGAAATTCCTGCTTCGTTAAGTTGTGCAACATCATCTTTTATCCACGAATCAATTCGTTCTTTTGTGCATTCTGGATGATATTGCACGGCATAGGAATTAATTCCAATCATCCACGCTTGCACTTTGCAGTATTCACTTGATGCAAGAAGAACTGCACCATCGGGAAGCGTGCTGACTTGCCAATTGTGCCAGTGAAATTGTTGACCCGTCCAAGGTTGACCTGAAAGAATAAAATCCGAACATCCCTCTGGAGATAGGGTAACGTCGTACCATCCCATTTCCGGTTTTTCACATGTAGAAAGCTCGCCGCCCAATGCTCTTGCAAGCAGTTGGCTTCCCAAACACAACCCAAAAACAGGAAGTTCAATCTTGTTTGCAGTTCGAAGTAAGTTTAGTTCTTGTTCAACCCACGGCTCATCGCAATTTGGATCTTGAGGCCCTCCGCAACTAATTACACCGTCAATTTCATCTAGGTCAGTTGGAAGTTGTTCACCAAGATGAACCCGGACAACTTGCAAACGATGTCCATCTTCAAGAAGCCGTTGCCCAAGTCTGTCGGAGCCGGTCAAATTGCTGTGTTCAATAATTAATATAGACATACTATTTTTCTTTATTTTGTTACGACTATCGGTGAATCAGTTTTGTTTGTACTAAAGATTCGCAATGCGGCTGCAGAAATTCCCGCAACATCAATACCTGCTTCTGCGAGTTGTTCTTTACGCGAGCCATGCGAAATCCAATGGTCAGGCAAACCAAGAGTTGTGATGAGAGTTGCATCAAGATTGCGTCTATTTGCTACTTCAATTACAGCAGAACCAAAACCACCAATGATTGAATGGTCTTCAACTGTAATGATTGGAATATTGTTTTTGAGTAATTGTTCGATGAGTTCGCCATCTACTGGCTTTGCAAATCGAGCGTCATATACATCGATTGCCTCAGGATTTACACTGTCCGCTGCTTCAAGAGCAGCAAGTGCAGTAGTGCCAAAACCAAGGATTGCCAGTTTGGCAGATTTACAACTGCGAATTTTGTGCGCTTTTCCAATCTTGAATGGGACACAGTCGAAATCATTTAGTTGAACTGCGTCGCGTGGGTAACGAATCGCTGAAAGCCCATCGTTGTAATCAGCCATGAATGCCAATGCTGCTTTTAGCGATGGTTCATCTATTGCAGCTATGATGACAGAATTAGGTAGGACCCTAAGTAATGCTGTATCACAGAAACCATGATGTACTGCACCATCTCCACCTACAACTCCCGCGCGGTCAATGCACAGCCGAACGGGAAGTCCTTGCAAGGCGACCTCTTGAAAAACTTGATCAAAAGCACGATGAAGAAAAGTTGAGTACAGGGCAAAAAATGGTTTGCATCCAGTTTTTGCCATTCCTGCAAGCATATCCATCGCATGTGATTCGCAAATGCCTGTGTCCCAAACTCGGTTTGGAAATTGTTTGATGGCTTTGTCAATGCCAGTCCCGTCTGGCATCGCAGCAGTTGCAGCAACGATTTTTTCATCCTTTTGCATTAACTCGCAGAGCGCGTCAGAAAATGCAGCTGTGAAACTTCGACCAGATGGCTGCATTTCAACAGATGTGTTTTTTACTTCAAATGGTTTTGGCGAGTGAAATGTTGTTGCGTTTTGCTCGGTGTATTCAAAACCCTTGCCTTTGATTGTGTGCGCATGTAACAGAAGAGGTCTATCAACTTCTTTTACCTCGATGAGCATTTCAATTAAGGATGGTATGTCATGCCCGTCGATTGGCCCAATCGAAAGTAAACCGAAATGTTCAAACCATGAATCTTCAAAGATTGCATCCTTCATCATTTCAGTCATTCGGTGTGTCATGTCTTCGAGCATTGAACCGCCGGGCAGTTTGCCCATAACGTTTTTCGCTGCCTTTTTCATAGAGCGATATGTTGAGCCGACTCGTAAATGATCAAAATAATCTGCGATTGCACCTTGGGGATTTGCAATACTCATGTTGTTATCGTTCAAAACAATTAGAAATTGACGTTTAAGTGTGCCAGCATTATTAAGACCCTCCATTGCGACACCGTTTACAATCGAAGCGTCACCAACAAATGCAACAACTCTTCTACCTTCGGTATTTTCAGTCGGATCAAATGCTTCCCCGTTTATGGTATCGCCTCTTGCCATGCCAACGCCAGTTGATATTGAAGTGCCTGCATGACCAACGGAAAATAAATCGTAAGGAGACTCTTCTGGTGAGGGGAATCCGGACATGCCTCCACGTTGGCGTAATTTACCTAAGAGGTTTTGCCTGCCGGTAAGTAATTTGTGCGTGTAGCACTGATGCCCAACATCAAACAAAAGCCGATCATGCGAAAAATCGAAAACATAATGCAGTGCGAGCATTAGTTCCACCACGCCTAGGTTTGGCGCTAAATGACCGCCGCTTTTTTTGACTTGTTCGCAAATTGCGTGACGAATCTCAGTGGCGAGTCTAGGCAAGGACTCGATTGGGAGTTTTTTTAAATCGGCAGGGGATTGAATTGTTGGGAGAAGTTCAGTGGACATTTCGACAGCACATTGTACGCTTAACGCGTCCTCTGAGCCATCCAAACATTGAAAGATGACAATGTTTCTGCATCGCTATTTAGTGAGGAAATAGCTGTTTCCGCCTTTTTTTGCAGGTCTTTTACTGCTAGTTTTGATGCCTCAACACCTATCGTTCCCGGATACGTTGTTTTTCCAGCTTCTTCATCTTTGCCAGTTGCTTTACCAACAAGCTCCGCTGAGCCATGTAGGTCAATCAAGTCATCAACAATTTGGAACATTAAACCAATTGCACTTCCAAAGGTAGAGATTGCTTCAAATTCTTCAGGTGATGCGTTGCCACAAACAGCACCCATCTGGCAGGCACTCCGAATGAGTGCGCCTGTTTTATTGTGATGTATTTCTTCAAGTTGTTGTAAAGCGTCGAGGTGTTCTGGAAGTCCGCCAAGGGTGTCATAAACTTGGCCAACAACCATATTACTTGTTGCAGTCGCGAGCAATTGTGTTAGCCTCGCTTGTTGTTCATTTGAATATTGCTCGCATATTAACTGTGAAAATGCAACTGGCAAAAGTAAATCGCCAGCAAGAATGGCCATTGCTTCGCCAGACTTCACATGCAGTGTTGGTTTCCCTCTGCGTAATGCATCGTTGTCAATTGCAGGCAAATCGTCATGTACCAAACTAAAGCAGTGGATGAGTTCTACCGCAATTGCAGACGGCATTGCTTGATCGAGAGTGCCACCGACCGCTTCAGAACATAGAAGTGTAAGAGTAGGGCGAACTCTTTTGCCACCGTTGACCACGGCATAACTGGCAGCTTCTTCGAGATGTTGAGGCAGATTACACTTTTTTATGCAGGTATCAAGCTCAATTTCAATGTTTTTTGCCACTTCTACTAAGGCGGCGGTTGGATTTGAGTCAGATTTTTGTGTCACGCACAGATTGTATGTTCTAAAACTACAATCTATGCGATGCAAGAAGAACTAATGCAAAATCTATCGACTTTGATTGACCGTGGCGGCTACGTAATGATTCCGCTTTTTGTAATTAGCGTGATAAGTATTACGCTCATTTTAGAACGGTTTTGGTTTTGGTTGCTTGGTGGAGGTCGCAGTTCACTATCTACATTAAATAAATTGAATACGTGCTTTCGAAAAAGCGAAGACGAGTCAGCTAGAAAATTAGCCAAGAAAGATTCATCACTGTATGGTGAAATTGCAAAGGCACTTTCAGAAGAGGGCGTGAGCGATGCCGTTGCGATGGGAGCCGTTGAAATGCAAAGGCCACGAATAGATCGGTTTATGGTTGTTCTCTCAACAATTATTACTGCAGCGCCTCTTCTTGGTATTTTGGGAACAGTGATTGGAATAATTCAATCCTTTAAATTACTTGGATCTCAAGAATTATTAACCGATCCGACTGATGTTGCAGGTGGAATTGCCGCCGCACTTTTAACAACAGCGTTTGGATTGATTATTGCACTTGTAACTTTATTTCCTTATATGTTATTTAGAGGATGGTCATCAAGAGCAATTGGTAGAGTCGAGGTTATGATTGCAGCAGCGCAACAAGGAGCATCAAAATGATAGTAGCCCTTTCAACAATTTGTTTTGCAACGTCTATGCTGCAGGATACAACTCCAGCGGTTGAACTCATAGAACCATCTCTCCAATGGACGAGGCGTACTGAGGGCGAAAACTTAGTTTCACTCGAACTTGTTTCAAGGCGATATGAAGTAGAAGGCAAGCCCGACCTTTGGCTTGTTGGTGTTGCTCATATTGCTGACGGTTCTTTTTATGAGGAAATTGCCGCTCTTTTAGACGAAATGGATATTGTGCTTTATGAATCTGTCAGACCAACGGGCTCACGTCCACCAAGTGGAATAACTGAGGAAGAGAAAGTTGCATCTACGAAGTTGTCCTTAGAATTTGTTGCTGACATTGCCAAGCGCGCTTCTGAAGAGTCTGAATTAATTCCTGAATCTCTCGAAGATATTTTTGCCGACGCATTACTTCTTGATAGAAGATTAGCTGGTTGGGTAGAAGATGCCTCAGTGGATGCTTGGGGAAGGCCGTTTGCGTTGCAAGTGAATGAAGAACAAATGCGCATTACGTTTTGGAGTTTTGGTTCAGACGGTGCAGTCGGCGGAAAAGGTAGCGGTGCTGATTTAACATCAACACGTGTATTAGATATTTTAACGGAAGAAGAGTTGCTAGAAGAAGAAGAATTAATGGAAGCGGGGATTTTTCTTGATGACGATTCAGTAGATAAAGAAAAGGAAGAATCAAAAGGTGTACAGGCGGAACTTGCAGATGCACTTAACTTAGAATTTCAACTTGAATCACTTCCGTACGAAGACCCAAATTGGTTTTGCAGCGATTTAACTATCGGTGAAGTTGAAGCAAAATTAGTTGAACGTGGCGCGGACACTTCACTGTTAAATTCACTAACCGGCGAATCGTTTGTATCAAAAATTGCAGTTGGCATGATGAAAGTTATCCCAATGCTTGATGGGCTTACAGGTGGTGGCTTCAGTGAAACAGCGCGTCTTTTAATGATCGAAGTGTTATCAGCGCCGAGTATGGGTAAAATGCTTGAAGGAATTGACACAGAGTTATCCCAAGTAATAATTATCGATAGAAATACAGAAGTTTTGCGTGATATCGCTTCAACAATTGCGGTTGCTGATGAAATTTCCACTATCGGAGTTCTCTATGGTGCAGGTCACATGGAGGATTTGTCATCTCGTCTGTACGAGTTGTTTGGTTATTTACCAGTAGAAGATAGATGGTTTTCAACGATGAAAGTTGATCCAAGAAAGTCTATGCTCGATGAAAAATATATGCGCCAAATGCGGGTCATGATGCAAATTCAACTGAAGAATGCAAGCAAAATTGAAACTAAAGATACAGACTGAAACCAGAGCAAAGAATAATTACTGTGTATGACTAAATTTGCTTGCAGGAATGTCGCCTATTTTTTGAGCCTTTGAAATCCACAAACTTTGGTCAGTCAATGTCTCAAGTTCGACATTCATGGTTGACCCGTCTGCATTACAAATTGCTGGCATTCCGTTAAAACGACCGAGTGGAATCGCAGTGTCAAATTTTGCTTCAACGCGATTTTGTCCGAGTGGTTTCCATTTAACAACTCTTGCAAATATGCTAGGAATTGCGAAGTATGTTCCAGTTGTATCGTCTTGCATTTCTTCATAAACACCTTGTTCAGCAAAAAAGGTGCTGCAAAAAACAATTTGCTTGCTTGATTTTTGAATTTGAGAATCAAATGTTGCCACGACATTCTCGACTCTTCCGTCAGTTAATGTGACCGATTTGAATAGCATATTTGGTTTGTTAGTGTGGTCATCAGTTTCCCACCAACCGCCGAGGTAAAATCCGTTGTAACCAAACGCAGGTTCAGTTGCAATTTCATTTGAGTGTTGTGTCAGTTGATTGCCGTTAGATTCCCATTCAACTTCTTTGTAAAAAAGCAGTGAATTCCAGTCATTATTCATGTAACTTAATAACCGCCAAGGCCAAGGACCAGCTACATTTGAAATTTCAGAATTATATTCGGGTGCAGGTGGAACGATAGATTCATCAGGGAAAGCCCATGCAAGTTTTCGATATTTTTGCACCTCGCCACTTAGGTAACCAGGTAGCAACTTGCCTCGATGGTCACCGGTATACATAGCCCACGCTTTGCCAGCGTGACTTATAAGTGCTAGTTCTTGGGTTTTATTCGCACGCATACGTGCAGATTTAAGTGAAGGAAGAATAATTGCAGCGAGCACCCCAATGATCGCAATGACAACAATCATCTCGATAATTGAAAAACCATTTGCGTTTTTGAAATTCAAGTGGTGTTGCCTTCGACAGTAATAGGCGCGGTGATAGTCACCGCTTTGTCGCCAAGTTTTGTTTCGCCATTTCGAACTCGATCTTGAAGAGACTTACATTCACTTAGCAGGCGGTCTAGGATTTCATCTTCGCTGACATTGGCAACTCGTTCGCCTTGCACGTAGATTATTCCGCGTCTGTCACCAGCAAAAACGGCGACATCAGCACCTTCTGCCTCGCCTGGACCATTCACGACGCAACCCATCACAGCAACTTTAATTGGAATATCAATATCGGTTTCTAGTTGGTTGCGTACATCGTCAACGAGTTTGAATAAATCAACTTGTATTCTTCCGCAGCTAGGACACGCAATAAGTTCTGCGCCAATTCTTGGTCGTAGGTCTAAACAGTTAAGTAATTCAACGCCGTCTTCAACTTCAAAAATTGTATCGCTTGCATAACTAATACGAATGGTGTCGCCTATCCCTTGGGAAAGCAACGAGCCTATCGCAGAAATGGAACGGATAGATCCGGTTTCGCGCGGTCCGGCGTGTGTTACACCAAGGTGCAAGGGATAATCAAATCTCTTAGAAAGTTCTTGGTAAATATCGATGACATGCCGAGCGTCCATTAGTTTTGCACTTAGGCAAATGTTATGAAAATCTCTAGCATCAAAAATTTCAAGGTACTCTTCAACTTTTGCGATCATCATTGCAAGCAAATGGCCATTAGTACGTTCAGAAAAAAATGAAGCAAGTTCTTCTTGCCTTTTTAACTTATTTTTTCGTTCGACGACAGATCCTTCGTTTACGCCGATTCGAATTGGAATATCTGCATCTTTACAGGCGTCAATGACGGAGTTAACTTGCTCGATGTCACCGATGTTCCCTGGATTAAGACGAATTTTTTGAACACCCGCTTCGATGGCTTCAAGTGCGCGTTTAAAGTGGAAGTGAACATCAGCAACGATTGGCACAGAAACTTGTGAAAGTATTTCTGTAAGCGCTAGAGTGTCTTTCTTTTCTGGAACGGCTACGCGAACAATGTCAGCACCAGCTTTTGCAAGCCGGTTGATTTCAGCTACGCAGGTATCTATTTCATACGTATAGCCCGAAGTCATAGACTGCACTGAAACGGGTGCATTTCCACCAATTGCAATATCGCCAACATGTATTTGTTTTGTAACCTTGCGTTGCATTCGTTGTATTGTAGATTAATTAATCTACGGCTAATTAATCGGGGAATACTTCGAGTTCGATAACGTTACCTTCGATGAGTAAATCTTCAATAGGTGTGCCTTCTGGAATGACTTTTCCGCTCATTGTGGTGATAATTATTTGCGGATTTGCTTCCATATGCACATTTAACGCTGCATCTAGTTCATCTCTGACGTCGTCTTCAAGAGTTTTCCAGCCCATTCGACCCTTGCATTTCGGGAAGGTCGAACAACCAAGCCAAGGTCCTCGTTTTCCATGTCGTAAATTCATTGGACTCTCGCATTTTTCACAGATGAGCGATTCAATAAGAAGAGCTGGTGGAGATGGGTATTTAATCCCACCTTTTTTGTCGAGGTTCACAACAGTTTTTATTTCTGGATAATTAACTGATGCGAGGAATGGACCAAATCTGCCAGTTCTTTTTTCCATAGCAGACCCATCTTCTGGGCAAGCAACATCAACTCGTTCTGGAAGTAGAGGTCGACCTTTGCGGTCAATGGGTGCAGCGTATTTACAATCGGGATAACTCGTGCAGGATAAGAATCGACCATTTTTGCCAAAACGATATTCAGTCCTACTTTCGCACGCAGGGCATTTGTAAATTGCAGGTTTTGTTTCAGCTTTTGCATGCGGCATTTCTTCGTAGGCAGTTTCTAATCGTTTGCTAAAACGGCCGTAGAAATCGTGCAACATCTCAACCCAATTAGTTTCTCCCTTGGCAATATTATCAAGGCGCTGCTCAAGTGAGCGAGTATATTCAACACCCATTAATATAGGGAATGCTTCAACTAGTTTGTCTGTAACTACTTCGCCAAGGTCCGTTGGGTGGAACGAGCGGTCTATTTTTTCGACGTATTTTCTATATTGAATTACTTCAATAATGGATGCATAGGTTGAAGGTCGACCAATTCCCTCGGACTCTAATTTTTTAATCAATGACGCTTCGCTATATCGAGAAGGAGGCGATGAGAAATTTTGTTTTGGAGTTATATCAAACGGATATAGAACATCTTCTTCTTTTAATACCGGTAGGTTTTGTTCTGTGTCTGAAGAAGGAACGCCACTGGCTTTGTAGAAACCATCAAAAGCAAGCGTTCTGCCACCGACTTTAAAAATTGCACCAGTTGCTTCATCTTCACGTTCAAAGTAAAACTCTGTTCGATGCCACCGTGCAGGCATCATTTGGCAAGCAACAAAGCGCGACCAAATTAATTTATATAAGCGACGCTGATCTTCATCGATCGACGCAGGTAGTGTGTCGGGATGGCGACCCGCTTCGGTTGGCCGAATCGCTTCATGCGCTTCTTGCGCATTTTGATTTGCAGATGTATAGAAATTTGGTTTTGCAGGAAGATACGCTTCGCCAAATGTATTGCCGACGTACGTACGCACAGAAATGAGAGCATCTCCCGAAAGATGGGTTGAATCGGTACGCATATATGTGATTAAACCAACTTGACCCTCGCCTTTTATGGTGATACCTTCATACAGCGCTTGAGCTGCTCGCATTGTTCTTTTTGCACCAAAACCAAGGACGGTTGATGCAGATGCTTGCAGTGACGAGGTTATAAAGGGGGCTGGTGGTCGAACGGTATTGTCCTTTTGAGTGATGGTATTCACTTTGTATGAAACGCCATCTGCAAGTTCGCCATCTAAAGTGATGCAATGTTTTGCAGGACCTCTGCCTTCTTCATCGTCAACGATAGTAAGCGTTGGGTCAGCAAGTCCGACCGCTTTTCCTACTTCTATCAATCGAGTTTTGTGCAAATCAATAGTGTCATCGCAATCACTTGCTCGACTTACTTTAAATGATTTTCCTCCAAGTTCGACAAGGGTGCCCTCAATACTGCCACGCTCTGCTAGAAAAGCATTCATTTGTTTTCGGGTTGGACCTTTTCCACGTTCGTCTTTTGTAGCAAGGAACTCATTCCATTTACTTTTTACGGAACTGGTGGCATTAGCGTCTAGTGTAAATCGACCAACTACACTCCAGGTTTCATCTGGAATATGCGCTTCAATCTCTTTTTCACGTTCGACCACAATGCGCACCGCAACTGACTGGACTCGCCCAGCACTAAGGCCACCGGCAACTCGTTTCCAGAGAAGTGGCGATACTTTGTACCCAACTATTCTGTCAAGAATTCTTCTTGATTGTTGCGCATCTACGAAATCCATATTGATTGGATGTGGGTGTTCGAACGCTTCTTTAATTTGCTTTTTTGTAATGGCGTTGAAAATTACTCGCTTTGCTTTTGTTGGATCAACTTCTAAAAGTTCGGCAAGATGCCAAGCGATCGCTTCTCCTTCTCGATCAAGGTCGCTTGCAAACCAAACGTCTTTTGCAACCTTCGCAGCTTTTTTCAACTCACTTGCAAGTATGTTTTTTCCTTTAAGAACTTCATAGGTTGGCTTGAAATCATTTTCTAAATCAACACCTGGGACGGGTTGTTTCGACCCTTTTGGAGCCCGCGCAGGAAGATCGCGAATATGGCCAACTGAAGATGTAACGGCATAATCATCGCCAAGATATTTATTAATAGTCCTCGCTTTAGCTGGAGATTCGACAATTACGAGATGCTTACCTGTTGCATCTGGCACAGCGTTACGTTTCTTAGACGCAGCTTTCTTACTCGTCTTTTTCTTCGTAGTCTTCTTTTTTGTGGTCTTCTTTTTAGCCAAAATATTATCTCTGATACGGGGTTCGAGCCTCATTCCATCGGCAATGCGAAGCGAACGGCTTGCCTTTGGCGAAGCATTGAAACGACTTTTCAGAAATTGTCAAGTGCACTATATAGGTAAATTGTTCGGCAAAATAGACGTAAGTGCTTGTTCAGTAGCATGTTGTACGCCTTTATTGTCCATTTCAATAAAATGTGCAGAAGGCAAAATTTGGAACTTTCTGAGCCAAGTTCGTTGCTGTTTGGCGTATCGGCGTGTCAAAATTTTGATTCGCTCCCTTGCTTCATCAAGAGAACACTCACCCCGCAAATGGGCAAGGATTTGCTTGTATCCAAGTGCCTCGGAGGCTTGTTTCCCGAGATTCTCCTTTATCGCTTCTACTTCTGCGAGAAGCCCCTCATTGAACATGGCCTTCACCCGGGCGTTTATTCGTTTGTTTATTGTTTTGACTGGCCAGTTAAGACCAATTATGATTGCATCTTCTCGAGGCATCGGTTTGCCCCACTGGGATTGCAACGATGAAAGTGGGAAACCCGTCGCTTCGCAAACTTCAATAGCGCGCACAAGACGCCTTTTATCATTTATGTGAATGCGATCGGCAGCCTCGGGGTCTAATTCACGCAGCCGTGTTTGAAGTTTAGTATTTTCTATTGCATTCAATACATCTCGTTTTTCTTGATCACAATCGGGCCCATCAAACAAACCAAACAGGAGTGACTGTACATATAAATTTGTACCGCCAACAACAATTGGCCACTTACCTCGGTTACGAATATCTTCGATTACAGCATTTGCATGTGTAAGCCATGTTTCAACTGTAAAGCCGTCCTCACTTGGATTAGCAATGTCAACAAGATGGTGCACAGCAGCAGCCCGCTCTTCTTCGGTTGGCTTTGCTGTGCCAATGTCCATGCCTGTATACACTTGCATTGAATCGGCGCAAATGCATTCACCACCTCCAGGAAGTTCATTTGCGAGCGAAATGGCAAGCGATGTTTTTCCGCCAGCAGTTGGGCCAAGAATTAGAACGATAGGGTGCATACTTTGTATATCTTATGAGCATAAGATAGAACTATGAAACAGACTATCGAACAAATTGATGTTGGTGGAAAAAGAGTCTTGATGCGTGTGGACTTTAATGTTCCCATCAGGGACGGCGTAATTACCGATGACCGTCGAATAGAGATGGCACTTCCAAGTATTAAAAGCGTTCTAAACCGTGGCGGAACTTTAACATTGATGAGTCACCTTGGAAGACCTAAAGGCAATGGCTACGAGGAAGAATTTTCCCTTTCGCCAGTCGCAGAGCGATTGAGCGATTTGCTTGAGAGGAAAGTGGTCTTCTCTGATGAAGACACGACTTCTGAAATAGTTCTCGTTGAAAACTTACGTTTTTCAGCAGGAGAAAAACAAGGAGATGCTTCTTTTGCAGAATCCCTCGCCGCTAAAGGCGACATTTATTGCAATGATGCATTCGGCACTGCACATCGAAATCACGCATCAATGGTAGCAGTCCCAGAAGCGATGTCAGGCAAACCGCGTGTCGCGGGGTTATTGCTTGCAAAGGAATTGAAATATTTAGATGAAACAATTACACATGCGTCGAAACCATTCGTTGCAGTTATTGGTGGCGCGAAAGTTTCTGACAAGATGGGAGCAATCGAAAATTTACTTGGCAAAGTCGATACAATTTTAATTGGTGGTGCGATGGCATATACTTTTTTGGCTGCGAGGGGAAAACAAATTGGTAGCAGTTTGCTTGAGCAAGATCGAATTGAAGATGCTTTGCGAATTATTTCGGCAGCAGAAAAAAGTCCGACGTCCTTGTTGTTACCAATGGATCATGTTTGTGCAGAAGAGATTAAAGAGGGCACCGCAATACAACTTGTGAATGATGAAATTCCAGATGGATGGATGGGTTTAGATATTGGCCCAGAAACGAGCAGTCAATACGTTGAAGTGTTGCTTGAAGCAAGAACAATTATCTGGAATGGACCGATGGGGGTGTTTGAAATGCCACCATTTTCTGTTGGAACACGGCAGATTGCTGAGGCAATAGCAACAGCAACGGATGGGGGCGCAATCTCCATTGTTGGTGGAGGTGATTCCGCAGCAGCGATTTCTAGGTTCAATTTAGCCCCTCAAATGACCCATATTTCTACTGGCGGGGGCGCTAGCTTACAAATGCTTGAAGGAAAGGCGTTTTTAAGTGTTACCAAACTCGATGATACCGTATGATTACACATATTAAGAGAGAGTATTCTCTGAAGAAACTTAAGGAGTTTTATCAATGCGAGTTCGAACAATATTTACATTAGCCCTTTTTTCAATTTTTTGCTTGGTTACATTTGCAGATGCTCAACCAGGTGGCAGGCAAACATTGTCTGTTGGCGATTCAGCGCCCGCGCTGAATGTTGAAACTTGGGTAAAGGGAGAATTTAATCCTTCTAATGCCGAAGTATATGTCGTTGAATTTTGGGCAACTTGGTGTGGACCATGTAAACGCTCTATTCCACATCTAACGCAACTTCAAGAAGAATATGCTGAAGATGGTTTGACAATCGTTGGGATTTCAACAGATGAAGATTCAAGTTTAGTTAAGAAGTTCGTCGCCCAACAAGGCATGAAGATGGATTACACAATTGGCGTGGACAATCGTCGCCGAACACAACGCAATTGGATGGACAAGGCAGGACTTAAAGGTATACCTTCGGCATTTATTGTTGACATAAATGGAATTATTCAGTTCATCGGTAACCCCCTTGAAGAAGCATTTGAAGATACCTTGCATTTGGTAATGTCAGGTCGATACGATTTGCAAAAAAGCGAAAAAGCACAGCCAGCGATTGACGGCGCAAAACAATTTCGTAAGTTAAACAGTTGGGCAGAAGCAGAAAAACATTACAATCAAGCAATCGGCGTCGATCAATTTGTATTTGCAAAGCTGTATCTTGAGTTATTCGAGATGTTATTGCTTGAACAAGGTGACACGACTGGAGCATATAAGCTTATTGGAGATGTCATGCTAACTCGGGGTTCTGAAGATCCAGAACTTTTAACTTGGTTCGCAAAAATGATTGCAACAGACGATCGCATTACGGGATCAAAACGTCGCATGGACGTTGCCATGTCATTAGCAAAAACTGCACAATCATTTGCTCGAAAGAAAACCGATCCACTTTACTTATCAACAATTGCGTTAGTGCACTTCGGAAATGGGAACATGGAAGAAGCAATCGAATGGCAACGTAAAGCGTATTTCTCAGCAAAAGCAAAAGAAAAAGCGGAATACAAATTTACCTTAGATAGTTACAAAACGCAACAACAACGCGCAAGCGCCAGCGAGTAAATATGACAACACAGGCTAAGACGATGAGTTTGATTACTGCTCCTCCAACGCTTCCGCTTATTGCTCCATCCATTTTGTCTTCTGATTTTTCAAATCTTGGAGACGAATGCAAGGCAGTTTTAAATGGTGGTGCTGACCTTTTACATCTTGATGTTATGGATGGATATTTTGTGCCCAACCTAACTATGGGCCCTGCACTTTGTAGTTCACTTCGAGTGACATTGCCAGAGGTCTATTTGGATGTGCATTTAATGGTGAACAAGCCTTTGATGTATGTTCAATCATTTGCAGATGCTGGAGCGAATTTGTTCACCACTCATGTTGAAGCGGAAGATGACCCGCTAGAGGTAGCAAGTGCTGTGCACGCGGCAGGTATGGATGCTGGCATTGCAATTAATCCTCCAACAGATGTTCAAAAAATATTGCCACTCATAGAAGCATTTGATTTGATTTTGGTAATGAGCGTGAACCCTGGTTTTTCAGGGCAGGCATTTATTCCTGAAGTGTTAACAAAAGTTGAAACAATTTCGAAACGACTACGACCTGACCAGCGACTTCAAATGGACGGTGGAGTTGGTTTAAAAACCTGCCAAGAGTGCAAGGACGCTGGTTGTGATGTTCTTGTTGCTGCATCAGCAATTTTTGGTGCAGATGATTATCCTGCAGCAATTGCGGGACTGAGGGGACATTAACCGATAGCAATCCTTGATACGGTGAGTCCAAAAATAGTAATTTCATGAAAAATCAAGAACAAACACAACAATGGGCAGATGAAGCTACATCTCCCGCAAAAAGGCGATCTATACCCGAAGGTCTCTGGATGCGTTGTGATGAATGCAGCGCGATTCTCTTCCGCAGGAGTGTTGAAAACAATCTTCAAGTGTGCCCCGAATGCCAAAGACATTTTCGAGTTGCTTCAGAGCAACGAATTGTTCAATTAGTCGACCCAGAAACTTTTGAAGCTTTTGACGAGGATTTAACTCCTCAAGATCCGCTTGAATTCGTTGACTTAAAATCGTACAAAGATAGACTCGTTGCAGCACAAAAGAAAACAAATAAAAACGATGCAATCCATACTGGTTACGCGTTCATCAAAGGCCGAAAAGTAGTTCTTGCTGTTATGAATTTCGCCTTTCTTGGTGGTTCAATGGGAAGCGTAGTCGGAGAAAAAATCCTACGTGCAATCGAGCGAGCAGCTGACCAAGATTTGCCAATCATTATTGTCACGGCTTCTGGTGGCGCGCGCATGATGGAGTCAGGTCTCTCATTAATGCAAATGGCAAAAACTTCCGCAGCACTTGCAAGGTTCGATGATATGGGTGGTCTATTCATTTCTGTTTTGACTGACCCAACTACAGGTGGAGTTACAGCAAGTTTCGCAATGCTTGGTGATGTTATTTTAGCTGAGCCAAAAGCCCTTATTGGTTTTGCAGGTCCGCGAGTAATTCAACAAACCATTAAACAAGAATTACCTGACGGATTTCAGCGCGCAGAATTTTTACTCGAATGTGGGTTTGTAGATTGCGTAGTTCCACGAAGTGAGTTACGCAGTGAAATTTCTAGTTTAATCGATTACGCAGGGAAATAATGAAAACTTGGCTATTGGTGATAATTGCAATTGCTTCTGCAATTTGTACTTTGCTTGCATTTTCTCCAGTTGGATTAGGTATTGGCGCAATTGGCGCTCCGATGTTTTTAATACTCATCGCGCTGCACGCGAAGAACACAAGAAGCGCTGTGTTTTGGACGTTTGTATTTCAAATCCCATTGTGGCTTTGGTTGCACGCTTGGATCGAACAGGTTGCGTTCATTGGCTGGTTTGGTCTAGCTTTATATATGTCGTTGTGGGCTCCACTCTTTGTATATTTACTTCGCCTAGTTCAAAATCAAAAAAGAATTTCATTAGTTCTCTCAGCGCCAATACTTTGGGTTGGGCTTGAATGTCTTAGAGGAATAGTAATTTTTGATGGCTACCCTTGGTACCTTGCAGGAACTGGCATTGTAGATTTACCGATGGCAGACGTCGCCACAATCGGCAGCGTTTGGCTTGCAAGTTTTCTCGTAGTTTCAATCGCATCCTTGCTTGCAAACATTATGCGAGTTCGTTGGTGGACGATTGCAATCGTGGGTGTTGTTTGTGCAGATTCGGCAATGAGAGAGTATGGTTTTTATTACTTGATTGAACGCACTCGCTCGTATATTGATGTCGCAGTCATACAAACGAATGTTTCGCAATCGAATAAAGTTGCATGGAGTTGGGAGAGGCAACAGATTGATGTTTCAAAAGCAATTGACTTAACCTACAAAGTCGCTCTTGAAGAAGATAAGCCAGATCTAATCATTTGGCCAGAAACCATGTTGCCAGGATCTGGTTTTGAAGTGAACGCAACAAATTTTGAACCATGGCACGAGGAGTTTTTACCGCTTTGGTATTGGGCTGAAACAATTCGTCGTACTTCTGTGAATTTAGATATTCCAATACTAGTAGGAGCTCAAACTTGGCTTGATATAAAAATTATTGAAGAGTCAGAATCGCTACGCATTAAGACCGGTTCGCAATTTAATTCCGCAGTTTTGGTTCGACCAGATGGAAGCGCGCAACGATACGACAAAGCGTTTCTAACACCGTTCGGGGAAAAAATCCCGTACCTAGATTGGTTTCCAACGGCGCAGGATTGGGTGCGAGAAACGTTCGGAGCAGCAATGCTATTTGATTTAAGTGAAGGCGAGGATTCAAGTGTGTTTGCATTGCCGGCTACAACAATGAGTGGAGATGCATCAACTCTCGATCTCACTTTCGCAACACCTATTTGTTTTGAGGACACAGTTCCAAGTGTTGTTCGAAAAATGGTTTGGGAAGACGGTAAACGCAAAGCGGACGTGTTAATTAATTTAAGCAACGATGGTTGGTTTGGAGATGATGTAGGAGCGCATTGGCAACATGTTCGAGAAGCTCAAATGCGTTGCATTGAAAATAGAACGCCAATGATTCGCGCAGCCAACACTGGTATTAGTTGTTTAATAGATGCTCGCGGGCAAGTAATGGAAAAATTACCTGTGCTTGAATCGGGAATTTTGCGCGTGAAGGTATACAAGGGAGTCCAGAAGCCACTGAGCCGATACTTCGGTGATACGGTTGCATGGGCTTCATTACTTGGTAGTATCCTGCTCATTCTTGTTTCAAGAAAAAAATGGAGTTCAAGCAATGATGAAATTTCTACGTAGTGTCTTAGCGCTCGGCTTACTAACTGCATGTGGCCCAGATGCTGTAAAAAGAGCGAGCGAAGATCCTTGGAGTTCTAAAAACCAATCCATCAGGAGCGTAAATGAAAGTGCGAAAACTTCTATTGCGCCTAAAGTTGTCGACGGGAATACCGTAAAGCAATCGGCGTTATCCCTCCTTCTAGATAATACAGAGTCAAACAATTCACGATTCCGTGCAAATGCAATCGAAGCACTCAGGTATGCCCCGAACGATCTGCTTGAGCGTGTTTTGCGACTTGCACTTGGGGATAATAATCGCGGTGTTCGTTTTGTTGCAGCGATGATGATTGGAGAAAAAAAACTTTGTTCCCTTTCAATGTTACTCGAACCCCTGTTGCTAGATGAATCAGAATCCGTCCAAGCAGCAGCACTTTATTCACTGTATCGTTGTGGTTTAAAAGTAGACTTAAATTTGTTAGCACATATGTTACAAAGCGGAAATCCTGAACTTCAAGGCAATGCTGCGATGGTGCTTGGGATGATGGGCAATACATCCGCTGTGCATATGATTCGCGATGCATTAAAAGTTCCTCAAGATTTAATTACACCAATCCGCAGGCGGCTCATTAATTTGCAAATGGCGGAAGCATTAATTTTACTCGGTGAGCGCAACGAGTTAGAAGTTGTTCGGGCTGCAATTTTCAGTTCGGCACAAGAATCTGAAGTTACGGCGTTAGCTTGCCAAATTGCAGGTCGTCTTGGTGACGTAGAAGTAGTGTCGACTCTCGAGAGTATTACGATGTCCCCAAAAAGATATCCAGACGAAATTCGCTTAGTTGCGGCGACTTCACTTGCGGAAATTACGCCCCGGCGAATGCCATTAGAATTAGTACTTAGCTTTTCTTCAAATGATTCTGCGAACATCAGATCGCAATGTGCTACCGCCTTGGGCGTGCAGGGGTATCAGCTAAGTCTTGGACCACTTGCTCTTATGCTCAAGGATGTTGACCCATTGGTGCAGATTTCTGCCGCAGGAGGCATTCTTCGTATCGATAATGACGATTCTATGCCTGAATTGGATTGACAATAGACCCTAATCGGGGTAAAACTACCAACCTCTAGTACTTATACTAGTGGCTATACAGGGGGCTGGCGTTTGTAAGCCAGCGAATTGGATCCAAGGTTGCTGAAGTGAGAGGTTTACTCGTGCATATTCTTACAAAAATTTTCATCGTTCTAGTTACGCTACTTGCGGTAGCAATGGTTCCATTAGTGGCAACTTACACCACAAATGAGAATAGCTACAAAGCGATGTATCGCGCTTCGAACGATCAACAACTACTTGCTCAATCTCGCGCAAGTGATGCAGAGCAAGCACTCATCTCTCAACAACTACAACAGAAACATGACATTGATGCACGTGAAGCAACCATTGGTTCGCTTCGGTCAAGTCAATCTAGCACTCGCGCTTCAATTGAATCAATGAATGACCAAATTCGTACGCTTAAGTCACAACTTGATCAATCGAATGCGAATCTTCAAGCACTTTCAACTGCTAGCCAAGTGAACAGTGAACTAAAAGAAAGATTCGTAAAAGAAAATTATGAGTTGCGTGAAAAACTTATTAAAGGCACACGCCAAGTGATGGAAATGGAAGATACGCTTGAACAAATTCAATACGAAGCAGACGAAGCTGAACGCGCAAAACGAAAAGCAACAGAAGAACGTCGTTTGATGGAAACGCAACTTATTGATTTGTCTGACAAGTACGATGCATTTGTTGCAAAGTATGGCGAATTAGAAGTGGTAGCAGCAGTTGAAACTGGTGTAGCTCCAAACAAGACACTCACTGGAACTGTTCTTCAAGTTTCACGTGCTGATGAAAATGTTCTCGTAGAAATCAACGTAGGTTCACGAGATGGGGTTCAAGAAGGTTGGGTGATGACAGTCGGAGATGACGGAACGTTCCTCGGAAGGCTCCTCATTCACGAAGTAGACATCAATCGGTCAGTTGGTCGCGTTACGCTCGAAGATGCTTCACGGGGTGAGGTTGTAGTTGGCTCGACAGTTTATTCTGTAAAAGGGCGAAATTGACCCATGTCTGATTCTCCTACGATTGCTCGTTCTTGTATTCTAGATGTTTTCACAGTCCTCCTAGTCGTTGCAACGTTGTTGCTCGTCGGAGGAGTAGCATGGATGGTATTGGTAAATACTGAGCACTCAGCATCAGATCGCACAGAAGGCGGTCCAATGGTATTGATTGACTAAACTTGGGGTTGCGCGGGTCTTTTCAAGACCAGCACTCGGTCACCACATGGCCTTCTCCAATTTCCCGTATCATCTCCTAGTAGACGTAGATGTTTGATTGAATTGTTGCATTGAGGAGCATACGAAGTGTTTGACAAGTTACTAAGTTGGTTTAGTGTTGATATGGGGATTGACCTTGGCACATGCAATACGCTTGTGTGTGTTCGCGGAGAGGGCATCGTTCTAGACGAACCCTCTGTAGTTGCTGTAAAGCGCGGGACCAATCGTGTGTTGAATAATGGCAATGCAGTTGGCTTTAGTGCAAAAGAAATGCTTGGTAAAACTCCAGGTTCAATTACAGCAATTCGTCCATTGAAAGATGGCGTTATAAGCGACTTTGAAATTACAGAAGCGATGCTGAGTTACTTCATCCGTAAAGTTAGCGGCCGAGGCAGAGTCATCGGGCCGCGTGTTGTCATTGCAGTACCATCAGGGATTACAGCTGTAGAAAAAAGAGCTGTACTTGATTCCGCTGAACGAGCTGGTGCACGGAGAGTCTATTTAGTTGAAGAGCCAATGGCCGCTGGAATAGGCGCTGGTCTTCCAATTGCAGAACCAACTGCATCTATGATTGTCGACATCGGCGGGGGAACGACCGAGGTAGCAATTATGTCACTTGGTGACATTGCTACTTGCGAATCTATTCGTGTTGCAGGCGATGACTTTGACGAAGCAATTATCAGTTACATGAAAAAGAACCACGGTCTGACAATCGGCGAACAAACTGCTGAGCGAATTAAAATTGAGGTTGGCTCTGCTTCCCCAATGGAGAATGAAACAACAGTTGATGTTCGGGGCCGCGATAATATTACTGGCATGCCAGATAAAAAATCTGTCAAAAGCGAAGAAATTCGCGAAGCAATGTCTGAACCAATTGAAGCAATCATTGAGGTTGTAAAACGCACACTTGAACGAGCAGAACCAGAATTATCAGCTGACCTTGTCGAAAACGGCATTTATATTGCAGGCGGTGGTGCTCTTCTTCGTGGAATAGATGTTGTCATTTCAGAGGCAACTGGTTTGGATGTAACAATAGCTGACGATCCATTGACTTGTGTTGCACAAGGGACAAGTATTTATCTTGAAAACCTCGAGCTCTGGAAAGCAGTACTCGAATCAGACATGGACGATTAATAAAGCACTTCGTGCTTTGCTGTTGTGAGCAACTACGGAACAATTCGTAAAAGTACTAAAGCACTACCCGCTGCAGTTGTCATTATTATTGTAATTTCTATGTTTCCTGCAAGGTGGCTTGGCTGGACTGCAGATGTCGCAGATGTCTTTCGTATTCCAGTTACGCCATTTTCCCATGTCGGTATGTTGATTAAAAGTTGGGCAAGACCAGCGATTGAACCGTTCGACTTGCCAACTGATGAGAAAGAACGAAATGATCTCGCAATTGCTGAACGCGATGAGTATAGACAATTGTATTTATCGCAAATGTTACGGTCGACAGAGTTGGCTGGGCAGTTAAGAATTATGCAATCGCTCCCTGAAACGACACTCCGCAATCCATTGCCACCACTTCTCATCTCTGTTGACTTAACAGGAATAAAACCAAGTGATCCTTCTGGCGCTATTGAATTGAAATTGTCTCGTTCGACTCTCGGTCGAATTATTGAAGGGGACATTGCGATTTTCGGTACAGATATAGTTGGCCGTATTTCGCGAGTTGGAATGACGAGAATGGTATTGTTTCCTTCAACACATAAAGAAACGGGGTATATACGAGCATCGATTGTTCCTGCTCACCCACTGGAAGACGATCGCGCACCATTGCTTGCTTCAGAAATTTCAATTCAACCGAATGAAGCAGGCTTCTTTACTTCAGAAGTGCCGGCAATTCTAGGAATTAAAGAAAACGATCTTGTTATTTTAGATGACCCCTCATGGCCAGTTTCAGGCAGGGGGTTGATTCTGGGTGTTGTACGAAGTGTTAGCCAGTTAGATGAAGCACCGCTCCGCAACATATTGAGAATCGAGCCAAGACGACGCGCTCGCGAACATACCATCGTTGTTGTTCTTGGTTCAGGCAAGGAGGTAACAGAATGAATGCGATTGTAGTCATTGTTGCGACGATTCTGGCACTTGCGTTTGATTCAAGTTTTGCAGAAATTTTCACATTACGATCAAGCGGTTCAATTACACCTCAGGCGATGCCATGCCTTGTTGTTTTTGTAGCTCTTTTTGCGCCTGAATCAACGGCACTCTTCGTGGGCATGGCTCTTGGCATTTTGGTTGATCTATCGCCAGGGCACGGTCAACTAGGTGCAGGAGCGCATTTGATTGGACCAAATGCTCTTGGATTTACAGTTACTGCTCTGTTGATTCTAAAAGTACGAAATATTGTATTTCGACGTCGAATAATCACGATTGCTTGTTTTGTATTAGGAGCGGTCATCGTAACAGCAGCAGTACATACGTTTATTCTCATAACCCGCGGTTTTATGCCTTGGAATGACGTTACATATGGTGGAGGTATCGCCGAATTAGCAAAACTTTTCGGAACTGCGATCTATTCGGGGCTTCTTGCCGTACCACTGGGATGGTGTTTCTTATCGACAATCGGTATTTGGAAATTTCATTCACCAACTGGTAGAAGAGCAACTTGGAGATAACGCAACTATGACACAGTGGTACATCAAAGACGAAAATCAAGAATCGCTTGCACCGTTATCTGACTTACGTGCTTCTTTTGAGCATCGAACAGGCGGGGTTACGACACTGGAAAGAATTTCCAAACTGATGGGTAGCTCTCCATCGGGTTTTCTTTGCGATGATGCACAGCGTGCAGCAATGATATCCGCAAGAACTGGGTTGGAACATGTTGAAAATAAAACCGCCCAACCAGTAGATCATCCTGAAATAAAAACTCCCTGGGATATTTTAAATAATTTACCTACTTTATTAGCACACGATTTAGAACATGCGACACCACTTGATGGAAAATTTGCCGCAAAAACTATTGGCGAGAAAACTATTCACGTCCATGCTACTGCGATGATTTTCCCCGGTGTTGTGCTGGATGCTACAAGTGGTGCAATAAGAATTGAAGAAGGTGCAGTTATTAAATCGAACGCCGTCCTTTGTGGTCCATGTTGGATTGGCAAAGATTGTGTAATCACCGAAGGTGCACTGATAAAAGCGAACACGGTATTTGGACCTCAATGTAAAGTTGGTGGTGAAGTTGGCGGTACTATTTTTCAAGGTTATTCCAATAAATCACATGATGGACATCTTGGCGACAGCATTATTGGCGAGTGGGTTAACATAGGTGCAGGCACAACCAATTCAAATTTACTTAACACATATGGCGATGTCATAGTGACGGATCTGCAGGGTAAACGACATCGAACAGGACGACAATTTGTAGGCTGTTTTGTTGGGGACCACGCAAAATTTGCAATCTGTTCTGTGATTATGACGGGGACAATAATAGGAACAGGTGCGATGGTTGCAACGTCTGTTCCTGCGCTTTCACCAACTAAACGGTTTGCTTGGTTGACTGATGTTAGCGAGCGAACATATCAAATTGAGAAGTTTCTTTCCGTTGCAAAAAAAATAATGGCACGACGTGGCATAGAACTCGATGAAACAACGGAAACAATCATCAGGAATTTGGCAACAAACTAATGTCTTCCCTGTACATTATTGATGGGCACGCTCAATTTTTTCGTGCGTATTATGCAATTCGCACACCAATGAGCAGCCCAGCAACAGGTGAACCGACAAACATGGTGTACGGGTTCACTTCAATGTTGTTGAAACTATTGCGCGAAGAAAATCCAGATTACTTAGCGGTCGTGATTGATGTTGCCGGAGATGACGAATCATTTCGTACAGAAATTGATCCAGAATACAAAGCAAACAGAGAGCCACCGCCAGATGATTTCGGAAGTCAAGTTGATAGATGTTTAGAAGTTTTAGAAGCTTTGCAAATTCCAATACTTGGCGAACCAGTTGTTGAAGCAGATGATGTTATTGCAACTCTTGTAAAACGAATGAGAAAAGACGAGCCGGAATTATCTATTCGTATTATTTCTCGCGATAAAGATTTAACACAATTGATCGATGACCGAGTTGAATTGTTCGATGCGCACAAAGGCGCAACAGTTTCGCCTGACGATGTTTTTAAAACACAAGACATGGGAGTACCACCACACATGGTGGCGGACATTCTCGCGCTGATGGGAGATTCAAGCGACAATATTCCTGGTGTTGTTGGAATTGGACCAAAAACTGCAGCGAAACTAATTATGGAATTTGGTTCTATCGCAGGCATTTACGACAATATTGAAACTATAAAAGGCAAACGAAAAGAAAACTTGCTTGCAGGACAAGAACAATTAAAAACTAGCAGGATACTCGTAACATTAAAAGATGATGTCGAATTTGATTTTCAACTTGCTGATGCAAAGTCGGATTGCAAGCAATGGAATATTCAAGAAATTTCTTCTCTATTCAAAGGACTTGGTTTCAATCGTTTTCCAGATGAAGTGAAACGACTTGCAAGTGGAACAGCAAGTACGCAAGTTGAGTTAAAAGAAGAAGTCAAACCCGCAAAAAAAACAAAAGCAAAACCGACAATTCTAGGCGGGTTATTTGATATGGGTCCAGACCGAAGCCATCCCGCATATAGCGCGGATTATGGTTTGGTTGACACTAAGAAAAAATTAGATGCTCTCGTGAAGAGATGCAAACAAGCGAAAATTATCGCAGTCGATACTGAAACGACTGGATTAAATCCGATGACAGCTCAACTTTGTGGTATTTCGGTATCTCTTGGCGCTGGTGATGGCGCTTACATTCCAACGATGTGCCCTGAAGAACACCTTGAGCAAGAAGTGGTTATTGAATCACTCAGAGAAATATTAGAAGACGACGCTATAGCGAAAATCGGTCACAACATCAAGTACGATCTAGTAGTTTTAGAAAACGCTGGTGTTAAAATCCAAGGGCCGCTGCATGACACGTTGATTGCTGCATGGATTGTTGATGCATCAAGGTCTGGTTACTCAATGGATGCTGTTGCTCTTGGGACACTTGACTATGAATGCATTTCAATCAAAGAGTTGATTGGCTCTGGAAAATCACAAACGACCTTCAACCACGTGCCATTGGTAGATGCATGTCCATACGCATCTGAAGATGTTGATATTACATTTCAGTTGTGGGACATATTCGAACCACAATTAACCGGCGAATTACGAACGTTATATGAAGAAGTCGAGATGCCTCTTGTGCGAGTTCTCGCAGCGATGCGGATTGCTGGAATTAAGGTTGACCCGAACGAATTGCACCGGCAACGAGTTGCAATTTCAAAACGAATTGATGAGTTGAAAGAAGAAATTGAAAGCGTTGCACCGTATCCGTTTAATCCCGATTCACCTAAGCAGTTGTCTGAAGTTTTATTCAATGATTCGCCTGGGCTTGGTATAAAACCAATCAAAAGAGGAAAATCATTTCACTCTACAAATGTAGAAGTATTAGAAAAATTAGCTGGCGATCCTGACATTGCAACTACGTTACCTACTTTGATTCTTGAATATAGAAAATTAACAAAATTAGTGAATACGTACCTTGGTTCATTAGTAGAAGCAATTCATCCTGCGACTGGAAGAGTGCATGCTTCATTTAATCAGACAGGAACTTCAACAGGCAGATTGAGCAGTAGCGACCCGAACTTGCAGAACATTCCGATTCGTTCTGAAATTGGCCGTGAAATACGAAGAGCGTTCGTTCCAGAAGCAGGAAATATATTTGTCTCGGCGGATTATTCTCAAGTCGAATTGCGGATGCTCGCTCATTTGAGCGGTGATGAAGCGTTATTGCAAGCATTTCGTGAAGGACAAGATATTCATCGAGCTGTCGCTTCAGAAGTATTCGATACTCCGATTGATGAAGTGACAAGCGAGCAACGCTCTGAAGCAAAAGCAGTAAATTTTGGCATAGTGTATGGAATTACTAAATGGGGTTTATCGCGGCAATTAAATTGTTCTCCAGATAAAGCAGAACAAATTATTACAGATTACAAATTGCGTTTTAAGGGGATCGACACATTCCTCGCAACTTGTGTAGATCAAGCAAACGAACTTGGTTACGTAGAAACGATTAAACACCGCCGGAGACAAATTAGAAATATACACTCAACGAATCAACAACAACGAGCATTAGCAGAACGCGTTGCGATTAATAGTGTTGTGCAAGGAAGCGCTGCTGACTTAATTAAAGTCGCGATGAACAATGTGCACCAACAATTGTTGAAAGAATTTCCAAAAGCGAAGTTGCTCATGCAAATACACGATGAGTTAGTGGTTGAATCACCAGAGGCGGACGCTGAGGCAGTGTTCAAATTGCTGGTCACTGCGATGGAATCGGCGATGGAGTTGACAGTTCCTATCGTGGCGGATGCTTCAATTGGCACTAGCTGGGCAGACTGCAAATGATCTGGAACTGATTTAAATTCGTACTAAGAGCGCATGAAAAAAGACACCACGTGAGTAGTGTCTTTTTTGTTTCCAAAAGCGAGGCGGACGGGAATCGAACCCGCAACATCCGGCTCGACAGGCCGGTACTCTAACCAATTGAGCTACCGCCCCAATTGGGAAGAGGGATTTTAGCATGGTCTGGCAGATGTTCAAGGGGCTGAGATGATTGATTTGTAAACCTTATTTTGTATTAAAAAATGCCTGTTTTGATCGCGGATTGCAATAGAATCCCCCAACTTCTCGTTGAATCGATGATAAGTAATTGGGACAATGCTTTTCACAAGTCATATTTCTCCTCCTAACCTTGGCGGGCAAACGCTCGCCGAGGTTATTTTTTGGGCGTTCTGGGGTGGAAGAATGCATTGCATAAAATGTGCAATTTACCCAATATGACCTTTTGATTGGTTCAGCAGGTACCAAAAACAAATAAATGAATAGAAAAGCATTGATTTAATATAATATGCTGGCTTTTTGAGTAAAAATCAGTATCCTTGGGGTGTTAATGGGGATTTATTGTTGTTTGTGGTTAATAAACCGCAACCCTTATTGAAGGTACACGAATGTGTATACGAGGTCCCATGGTGGGATCACAATTACCAGCAGGAGTTAGTCATATGTTTATTCGATCAATCGCACTTCGTACAAGCATCGCAACTTGCCTTTCAATGGCATTCGTAGCGATTGCACAAGCAAAACCACTTGGTGTTCCAACATTGAACCCACTCGAAAGAGCAATCAATGATGTGTTACACCTTGAAAACAGTTGGAATGCAACTGTGCGAATCAATCCTGCAATCGGTCAGTCAATTTCAGTTTCAATCCCATTTGACAACAGAAATTACACATTGGAATTGGAACCGTATTCAGTTCGTTCCGATGATTACAAAGTTTTTATGCAAGACGACGCGGGCGAACTGTACGAAGTTCCTGCAATTCCAGTTCGAACGCTCCGCGGTTCGATTGCTGAATTAGAAGGCAGTGTTGCGGCGGGCTCATTGATGGACGAAGGTTTGACAGTTCGAATTCGATTGGCGGATGGTCAAGAATTCTGGATGGAACCAATTGGCGAAAAAATCGGTCGTGGAAATGCTAATCTTTATGCTTTTTATAAAACAGCAGACATCATTCCATCTGGCGGCATTTGTGCTGCAGAAGATCATATGGACGTAGGCAATGTGCTAAGTATGCTCGGTAACTACGATCAAGGAAACTCAGTAAATCGGGGCATCATGGTTGCACAACTTGGTGTAGATACTGACTATGAATATTATCAAGACTGGGGCGCAAACACAGAAACTAGAATTAACTCAGTAATTAACAGTTTGAACATTCAATATGAAAATGAAGTAATGTTGCGACACGAAATCACAACCATTATCGTTCGTTCAAGTTCAAACGACCCATATACCTCAACAAATGCTGAAACACTTTTAGACCAATTTGGCAATGAGTGGAATTCTAATCAGGGGTCAATTCCACGAGATGTTGCACATTTGTTTACAGGTAAAAATATACAGAATGGCACAATTGGCATCGCATGGCTTGGAGTAATTTGCTACACCCCTTTAGGGTATGGTTTGGTTCAATCTGATTGTTGCGGTAGTTTTGGTTGCACAACGGACCTTTCTGCGCACGAACTTGGTCACAACTGGGGCGCAAGTCATCAAAATAGTCCTTCCTATAACACTATGTATCCCTCGATTCAATGCGCGAATTTATTCATCCCTGCAACTGAAACAGAGATAACTAATTTTGCAAATTCAATCAACTGCTTATCAAACGGTTCACCAACTGGTGCCTGTTGTATCGGTAATAATTGCGCTGTGATTTATCAATCAAACTGCGATGCTGGCGGTGGTATTTGGCAAGGTAATAATACAACTTGTGAAGAGGTTTCTTGTACTGCGCCAACAGGTGCTTGTTGTGTAAATGGCACATGTTATATTTATGAAGCACCAGAATGCGCAATTGCAGGCGGCTCATATGCTGGTGATGGTTCAGATTGTGCTACTACTGGTTGTTCCCTTGGCGCGTGTTGCGTTGGCATCGACTGCTCGCTTACTTTGTTAAGTGATTGCGGCGGAAGTTGGTATGGCGATAATACAAATTGCGCTGACGTTACGTGTGGTGCAGGTGCAGATCAGTTGAACTATGAATTGCGCACATGGTCACGAAGTGATGGACAATCAATGGAAACATACGATTTGTTCTTCCCAAGTACAGACCCGAACACACGAATGGTTTCAGTATTCGGCGAAAACGCAGATTTATTACAACTTCGTGGCTGGAGCAATGCTGATTTTGATAACACAGCGACCTTAGTCGCTATCCATCAATCACCTTACGGTGCAGATGGGCCACACGACCGCATTTTAGACGCGCCATTTGGAATTGACTTGGTTTACGATTCTTTTGTAACAGTTGGCTCAACTGATGCAGCAATTGCTGAACCGCTCTTCCTAGGTTTTGATAGTATTGGCTTTAACAGTGCAGCGGGTATTCAAATGGACAACGGTATTTGGTTCGTATTACCAGATGATCCGATGGCATCCCTTGGCGCTGGTACAGCTCTGGGTCACCGTTTAGTTAGTATCTCGGTAGCCGCTGGTCAAGGCCTTGAGATGCTTACAAATATCCAGTGGTTTGATGGAGCGAATGTTGTCCACGAGAATAGAAATATTTACTGGAACAACCTCGGTCTTGGTGGTGGAACAGATTGCCCAACAGACCTTGATGGCAATGGTTCAACAGACGTAGGTGACATCCTAGAGATGATTAGCCAGTGGGGTGCATGTACCGGTTGCACAGGCGACTTAAATAGTGACGGTGCAGTGAATGTTACTGACCTTCTAGAAGTTATTGGTGAATGGGGACCTTGTAGTGAACCTGAAACATTTAATGTTGCAGTAGATGGTGCCGTATTCACTCCGAGTATTTTAGATGTACGCCGTGGTGACACGATCATCTGGACGAGAATTGGTGGTAACCATACCGTTACTTCTGGTGACAATTGCACTCCTGATGGACTTTTTGACGCACCCCTTGACATCATTGACCCTGTATTTACATGGGTTGTTCCAAGCGATGCGCCTACATTTATTCCATATTTCTGTATACCTCATTGCAATTTTGGACAGGAAGGCGAAATCAACGTTATTGATTAATTTTTCTACAGTACGTTATTTTCAAAGACCCTCGCCATCAGGCGAGGGTCTTTTTTGCAGTAATAATTAGGATAATGCATGAAAATATGAATTAATGGTATTTAATGAATGTATGTCTACTCTAATTACTTAGTGGGGTTTTATTCATCGATTGAAACCGATGGAATTTCGTTACGAATGGGTTTCTAGTAAAGAATACACATTCATCAAAAATGGTGAAAAGAACACACAAGGAGAACTGTCCATGAATGTCCAAAGAATTACAAGTCACGTAGCTATGATTGCTGCATTTTCACTATTGGTGCCTGCGGTGGCTGATTTTGATTTTGGTACTAACCAAAAACTTGATCGCGCAATCAACTCAACTTTGCACCTTGAGCATAGTTGGCACACAACCCTACATATCAACTCAACACCTGAACGGTCGATTCGAATTGATATTCCAATTGAAAATAAAATATACACATTAGAACTTGAGCCACACTCAGTGCGTTCGGATACGTACTCGTTATTCATGCAAGATGATGAAGGCAAATTGTATGAAGTGCCTGCTGGGCCAATTCGTACATTGCGAGGAACAATCGTAGGTGTAGAAGGCAGTGTTGTTGCAGGTTCTTTAATGGAAGATGGATTGCATGCACGCATTCGTTTTTCTGATGATCTTGAATATTGGATGGAGCCAGTTGGTTTAAAAATAGACCGAGCACCTGAAAATTTATATGCATTTTATCGTAATGCAGACATTATTCCATCAGGTGGAATTTGTGCTGCAGAAGATCGCGTAGACGTTGGAAAGATTTTGTCTATGCAAGCTAATTTTGTAGTTAATGAGAAGTCGCGAGGCGGTGGTGGAGGAACGATTTGTACTGCTGAATTAGGTGTTGATGCAGATTATGAGTATTACCAAGATTGGGGTAGTCAAACAGAATCTCAAATTAACTCAGTAATTAATAGCGTGAATGTCCAGTACGAAAACAGTGTTAATTTAACGCACGCAATTTCAAGTATTATTGTTCGCTCAAGTCCAAATGATCCATACACATCCACAGATGCTGGAACCCTGCTTGACCAATTTCGTTCTGAATGGCAAAGTAACCAAGGCGGAATTCCGCATGACATCGCGCATTTATTTACTGGTAAATCAATGCAAGGAAGCACAATTGGTATCGCTTGGCTTTCTTCAGTTTGTTCAAGCGTAAAGTATGGTTTGGCAGAATCAGATTGCTGTGGCAGTTTCGGCTGTTCAACAGATTTGACTTCACATGAATTAGGTCACGGCTGGGGTGCTGGTCATTGTGACTGTACAAGCTATACAATGAACCCCTGGATAACTTGTTCCAACCAGTTTACTTCAAGTACTATTAATTCAATTAACTCTTTTGCAAACTCCATTAACTGTTTATCTTGTGGCCCTGTTGATCCGGTTGGCGCTTGTTGTGTCGGAAGCCAATGCGTGGAAGTTACAGAAGCGAACTGTGCAACTGGTGGCGGTCTTTACCAAGGCGATAATTCTGCATGTGGACAAGTATCTTGCGTTGCGCCAACTGGTGCTTGCTGTATTAATTTTGTATGTTCAATTTTAGAAGAAGTCGCTTGCTTTACTAATGGCGGAGCATATCTAGGCGATGAAACTGTGTGTAATGGTTTGACTTGTGCTGCTCCAACTGGCGCATGCTGTGTGAGCGGTACTTGTTCAGTAACTACTCAGAGCGATTGTTCAAATGCTGGTGGTACGTACGAAGGTGATGCAACAAATTGCATAACAGTTGGCTGCGCTCTTGGTGCTTGCTGTGTTGGCATTGATTGTTCCCAAACATTATTAGCAGATTGCACAGGCAATTGGTATGGCGACAATACAGTGTGTGCTGACACTGGTTGTGGAACGACTGCAGACGAACTTAACTATGAATTGCGATTATGGTCACGAAGTGATGGGCAATCAATGGAAACCTACGACTTGTATTTCCCAAGTGTTGATCCAAATACCAGAATGGTTTCAGTATTCGGTGAGAACGCTGACCTTCTTCAAGTTCGAGCTTGGACAAATGCAGACTTTGACGGAACTTCGGCATTAGTTTCAATGCATCAGTCAGAGTTCGGATCAGACGGACCGCACGATAGAATATTAGATGCGCCATTTGGTATTGATTTAGAATTTGATTCGTTTGTTACGATTGGTTCAACTGACTCAGCAATTGGCGAGCCGTTGTTTCTCGGTTTTGATAGTGCGGGTTTTAATAGTACTGCAGGCATCGAAATGAATAACGGCATTTGGTTTGTTATACCTGATGATCCAATGGCATCTTTAGGCGCGGGTACTGCTCTTGGACACAGATTAGTAAGTCTATCTGTGGAATCCGGACAAGGCATTGAAATGTTAACAAACATTCAATGGTTTGATGGTGCGGATGTTGTCCACGAAAATCGAAACCTTTACTGGAATAACTTTGGCTTAGGCGGAGGCCCAGCGTGTCCAACCGACTTGAACAATGATGGTTCAACTGATGTAACCGATGTTCTAACTATGATTGGACAATGGGGTGCATGCGCAGGTTGCTCAGGTGACATCAACGGCGATAACGTTGTCGATGTTTCAGACTTGCTAGAGTTAATTGCTGCTTGGGGACCATGCTAATACTCAGTAAGTAAACTAGTATCTAGTAAATGAGTCCCTCGCCTTCATCGGCGGGGGACTTTTTTAGTACGTACTAGACCCCTTGTTTGGGTTAATCTTCAATAGACAGAATTTCGAATTCTGTTCGTCCAGCAGGCAGGTTTACGCCAACGGTATCGCCGACTCTTGCTTTGAGAATGGACATCCCAAGTTCAGAATTTGAGGTGACTTCCATGTAGTCAAGGTCGAAGCTACCTGTAGACTCGCCTACGAGCATGTATCTTCCTTCTCGCTCCGTTGTTAGGTTTTTCAATCGCACAATAGAACCTAAAAATACAACGCCATCTGGGACATGTTCAGTGTTGGCAACAGTGGCGCTTGAAAGTCGATGTTCGAGGTCTTTAATTTTACGTTCGTTATGTGCCTGGTCATCTTTTGCAGCATGGTAATCTGCGTTTTCCTTTAGGTCACCAAGTTCACGCGCTGTGCCAATGCGATCCGAAATAACCAATCTCTCAGAAATGAGACGCGTGAGTTCTTCCGATAGTGTGGTATGTTCTGCTTCTGTTAAATAATCCATATGTGAATAATACCAAAGTCAAGTTGCATCCGTAAATATCATTTTATCTTGTAGATTGTCGAAAATTTTCTTTTCTAAAGCCATATTTCCAAGTACGTGCATCCTGTCTGAATTCTCAAATTCAATTGTGATATCTTCAGGTCGAACACGTTTGCTCTCTGCAATATCGCAGATTTGCAATTGAATGTCCTCTTCATTTACATTTAGGTTGAAAATAATTTGATAACAAGCGGAGATGGTCCTTCTTTTGGCAATCGATTCCGAGTTTGCTTGAAAATCTGATTTTTCTTCATCTGATAATCCAGCGCCATCTTCCTTGTTTGCTACTCCTTTTTTGCAGAGATCTTGAAAGTAATAATTTACAAGATGACTTGAAACTGGAATATCTAGGTGGTCATTTAGAAATTCAAACAATTGGTTTCTCATTATAGTTTCGTTTTCTCGGTTGAAATTACGCTGAAGAGAAAGTTTAATTTGTGCTTTCAAAATGGTTTCATTTGGTGTTCCATATTGTTTTAACACTTCATCTATTGGGCTAGGCGTGATTCTTTCTGCAGTGATTTCTTTTAATTCTAGAATTGCTTGTGCTGAATTGATATCAATCGGCACTGAGATGGAATTTTCACCCTCTTTCAAACATAGCAATGCGCTGCTGGCTTCAATTGAACTAATAGTACCAACAATAAGTGGTTGTTCATTTTTAGGTACTCGCACTTTGAATTCAGGCAATGAAAACTCGGGTTCTTCATTTCCTCGTATTGTAAGTGTTGCCGTGCATGTGATTTCATCTCCATAGGCAAGTGGGCCACTGTATTTTTCCCGAGTACCAAAAAAAAGTTGCTGTTCGTATAATTCGCTGGAAACCAGCACGTCATTTACATCAATTTGATGCCGAATAATGGGAATGGAATCAACTTCCTTACACTTCACCAGTGGCGCTTCATCAACGATTGCAGAAAATTTGAAGGGTGAATCTTCTTTAAACAATAATGCATCTTCAGTTGGAATAGGTTTTGGCCCAAAAGCGGACTCTTTATCAAACCGTACCATCGCCTCGTCAAGGCAAATGGTGACTAGAAGCTCATTCATTTTTTTAGCACCATAATCCAAGCCACCGCTTTTGAGTCTGCTCGAAATGTCGTTTACAAGTTCTGAGGGCACTTCAATATCAAAACGGAAATCGGGTTCCTCAATTGGTTTTATAGCAATTTTGATTTTTGATGTATCAACTGGTGGTACGGCTGGTGTTGGTGTATCGTTCATTAATCTGTCCGAGTATTTTTATCTGTTCTGAGTTAAGGTAAAAAGGGTATATCTTCGATTATAATTGGAATATGGCTCAATTTTATACTGAAGAAGAAGCAACGACTGCAATCAAAAAATTTATATCGAAAAAAATGCTCCAATTCGCAAGACGGAAGGCGCATGAAGCTTTTCGAGTGTACCCAGAGTCTAGACAAATCCGATATCTCATCGCTCATATTGCAGTTGAATTACGTGATTTTAACGCTGCAACCGGTTTGTTAGAGCAATTAAATGCCGAAGATCCGGGCAAATTTGAGTTGCTGAAATTGTTAACTAATTCTTGGAACGGCGCAGGGTATATGGACAAAGCGATTTTGTACACAAATGAGGTACATGAAATAACGGGAAATGAAAAAGAAACACTTTTGACAATCGCTGACATATATGAACGTAACAATAAAATTGATCTAGCAAGTGAGACATTGGAGAAACTTTCTAAAGAAACGCTGGCTCAACCAAAGTTCATTAATGTGCAAGCAAGAATTTTGATTTCAAACAAACAGTTTGAGCAAGCAATTGAGTTAATTGAAAATAATGTAGAGCGCATTGGTGTGGAATGTAATGAACAATCGCTTATTAGCGTGCTGTTTATGCAGACTAAAGCGTACAACAAACTTGGAGATTACGATATGGCGTGGGCAACAGCGAAAAAAGCCCATGATTTGGATACAACGCCATTTGATATGGATAGATACATGGGTCAATTTACAGAAATGCAAGAGTTTATGGTTGGTGGAATGCTCGACGCTCTTGTGAAGGGTCCAGAAACGGACGTTGAACCACTGTTTATAGTTGGAAACCCGAGAAGTGGGACAAGTTTGTTAGAGCAAATAATGAGCATGCACCCTGATATCGAAAATTGCGGTGAAATGTCAGTTGGCATGCCAATGCAATTAGACGTCTCAACATTGGCGGATTCATTTCATAATTGGCCAAACAACTTAGTTGACCTTCGAGAAAATGAAGCAAAAGTGTTATCCGATATGTATTTTGAGGCAGTTGAATTTTCTAGGAATGGAGAGAAAATCGTTTCAAATAAAGCACTGAATTTGCCTTTGCAGGTTGGGTTTTTCTCAAAAATAATGCCAAGTTCGCGTGCAATTATGTTGCATCGCCACCCACTTGATAATGCTGTTTCTTGTTATACGACAAACCTTTTAGCTGCAGGGCACCCGTACACAAACCGCATTGAAAATCTGGGTAAAGTTTGGGTCGCGCGAAGAAAAATTGTAGAAATGTGGATGGAACAATTGTCAATCCCAGTAATGGAATTGCATTATGAAAATCTTGTTGCAAATCAGCGGGACGAGACTAAAAGGTTGATTTCATTCCTTGGCTTAGAGTGGGATGAAAAATGTATTGAATTTCATAAATCTAAGCGAGTTGCAAAGACTATTAGCTATGACCAAGTGAACAAAAAAATGTATTCAACATCGAGCGGCAGATGGAAAAATTATGAAAAGCACCTTGGACCATTAATGGATATAGTGGGCGATTACATGTAAGGCAATTTTTAGGCGGGGAGTAAACATAAAAAAACAGGCCATCCCAAGGGATGACCTGTTCGTATTGACTAATTAAAGTCGTAGCGAAATCGTAAAATTATTTACGACGACGGCTACCTGCTACACCAGCAAGACCAAGAAGTGCAAGTGCACCTGGTGCTGGAACTCCAGCTACTGTGAAGCTGAATGAAGCAGCACTACCTGTGATAGTAGCACTACCTGAACCGATGGCTAAACCGCCAACGAATGAACCCCAGCTCCAACCATCACCGTAACTGTCATGCATTTGTACGTTGTATGTACCTGATGCAAGATCAAGATTACCAGTAACTGTAGCAAAGTGGCTACTAGTTGATGGGTATGAAACCATTGAAAGGCTTGATGCACCACCGTAATTCAGCGCGCTTGATGCAATAAACATACTTGCAACTGTAGCACCACCAGAACTGTACACTTCCCATGAGTGTTCTCCAGCCCAACGGTCCAATTCATGAGTAAAGTTTACTATCGCAGCAGAAGCTGACCCAGCAATACCTGTTGCAGCTGCACCAGCTGCTGTAAGCATAAATCGCTTATTCATAATAAAATCCTCTATTCTCTTCTCTGCTTGATCTCGACAAATCAAACGAAATTAACAATTTACTCCCGCTAGTTCAGTGTGTCGACACGTTCCTAGCATTGACAAGTTTTTACGGTACTTGCCATCCGTTTGTAAGGGGGATTGACATAAGCGTCAAACCATCCTGAGAAAGAGCTAAATTATTCGAGGACCGGCTTTGTGTGCCGTGAGTCTCTTCTCTCCTCGCCTCAAACGATTTCGCATCTAATTCGCTATTGATTAGACGGGAAAACCCTGAGTTGGCGGAGGGGTCCAGATAGACCCCAAACCACCATGTATGCAATATGCGTCAATTTAGTAGAGTTGTCAAGAGAAATACTTTACTTTTTTTTGAATTAATTGCGAACAATAGTACAATTGTTAATTTAGGTAGAATATACGCGTTTTAGGTTGTTATCTGAGCTTTATCTTCTGTTTAGAATCCAATTTATTTAGTTAGTGGTACTATTCCGCCTATGCGACAACCTTTGATTATGGCTCTAATTTGCATGATTCTTTCGAATTGTAGCGATGGCGATGGAATACTCAGCGAAGAGGGCGACTTTAATACAAACAAAATTCCACTTCCTGCAGTTGGTATCGCAGTCGACCCCAACGTTTTGTCCTTTTTCACCAAAACCAGTTCTGAGCTAGATGCAGATATTACCAATCCCAAACTTTGGCTAGTACACGGTTCTGCGCTTTATGCAAATGGTTTTTACGGTCTCGCTGCAGATGCATTTGCTCGTGGATTAGAAATTGAT
Organism: Phycisphaerae bacterium; assembly: GCA_018701395.1. Taxonomy (GTDB): domain Bacteria; phylum Planctomycetota; class Phycisphaerae; order Phycisphaerales; family SM1A02. Next base: position 73,579 of record JABIWU010000005.1, read on the forward strand.
AGTGAGATGAATCAAGCGAGTTATCTTTTGGCAACTGCATTATGGCGAGCTAATAAACAAGAAGAAGCAATCGCTGCACTTGAAACTTCTCTAGAACTCATCCCTAAGTATGACATTGGTTGGCGTCTTCTTGCGAAGTGGCGAGTAGAGAGAGGGGAGTCAGAATTAGCAGAAACCGCAGCAAGGATAGCGTTCAACCTGAATCCAAATAGAATTGGCACAAGGTATGTTCTTTGTCAATCTTTGATGGACCAATCAAAATATGAAGAGGCGCTCGAATTAATAGAGCAAGTTACAACATTGGACAAGGCACCTCGGTGGATATACAAACTTGCTGCGAATTGTTACCGACAACTTGGCGCTGTTGAAAAAATGGAATCGGCCCTCGCAATGGAAGGTCCACCGTTTGATGTATGGCCAGACCCAATGTTTCAGCATATTCCATCGTTAATTCGTGGAAAAGAAGAGCTAACAGAATATTCGTTAGAACTATTCAAGGTGAATGGGCCAACGAAGGCGTTGCAACCCCTTATGCGTGCTTTTGCAATCAATACTGAACATACGGACTTGCGCGTTGCACTTTCGATGGCACTTCAATTTGCGGGCAAATTGCAGCCATCGAAGCAAATTCTCGTCGAATTGCAAAGTGAACCAAATTCCAATTATTGGAAGCAATTCGCCAGTATTTCGATTGACTTTAATGAGTTTGAAAAGGCGAAAGAATACATTACAACAGCGATTGATTTAGAAGCAAAAGATGCAAATGCGCACGAAATTGCATCGGTCATTGCACAAAAACAAGACCGACTTTCTGATGCAATTTATCACTGGTCCGAAGCTGGTCGAATTTACACTGATTTAGAGCAATGGTTAAAAGCAGAAATTCCACTCGCCTATGCTGTAGATAAAGGCGCAACAGATCGCGACACTATTCTCCGTTTAGCCCTTGCGCAGGTGAATGCAGAACATTTCATTCAAGCAAGAACAACAATAAACATACTTTTGGAAATAAATCCAAATGATGTTGATGTTCTTGAATTACAGTCGATGTTACCTTTGGAATGAAATATTTTTTGCTAATACTTCCGTGTTTGCTTTTCGCTTGCACAGAAGAGCAACCACCACCAGTCATCTCTACAATCGCACCGGAACCTTGGTTTAAAGATGTCGCGTTAGAGTGGGGTGTCGATTTTCAATATCAAAATGGCTCAACTGGTCAATTTCACATAGCAGAAGTTACTGGAGGCGCGCCAGCATTGTTCGATTATGACAATGATGGCGACTTAGACCTATATCTTGTGCAGGGACAATTTCCAGGTGGAGATTTGACCAATGTACTTTATGAAAATGTTGATGGAAAGTTCGTTGACAGAACAGAGGGGAGTGGCGCGGATGACAAGGGATATGCTATTGGAGTTACAACGGGCGATTTTGACAGTGATGGCGATGTAGATTTGTATGTCACGAACTTGGGCAGAAATGCGTTACTTCGAAATGATGGCAGAGGAAAATTTACCAATGTCGCAAAAGAAGCCGGACTGGAAGACGATGGGTTTTCTGCATGTGCAGCGTTCGGTGATATTGATAACGATGGAGATTTAGATTTAGTCGTGACTAAATATTTGGATTTAGCACGAATCACAGATAGGGCGTGTTTCGATTCTCGTTCACTGCGGACGTACTGCAACCCGACAATATACAACGCTCCGATGCATGATTCGCTTTTTCTTAACAACGGAGAGGGGATATTCAAAGACATTTCTGAAAGCTCTGGTTTAAGTGCGATTGAGGGAACCGGGCTTGGAGTTTTTATTGCAAATATTACAAGCGACAATCTGCCAGATATTTTTATTGCTAATGATGCAATGCCAGATCGGCTTTGGGTGAACCAAGGTGATGGAACGTTTGTAGATGAGGCGATGAAAAGAAACATCGCAATGGATGACACTGGCGTTGCGAAAGCGGGGATGGGCGCAACTCCTGTTGATATTGATCAAGATGGGGATCTTGATGTTTTTGTTACGAACATATTGAGCGAATCAGATTCTTTTTACAGAAACGATCGAGAGTTCTTTCAAGACATGACCCGCAAGAGCGGACTTTCAGCAGAATCGCGAGCATACACACGGTGGGGTATTGTGTTTGCAGATTTCAATAATGATGGCTTGCTAGATCTTTTTGAAACTACTGGCGGTGTTGCGACAGGTTCTCAGATTTATTCAACAGAAGACCCATTAGCCGAACCAAATTTATTATTCAAACAAGAAGTTGGTGGTCGATTTGTTAAAGTGCAACCTCAGGGAGGTACTCGGGAACTTCTTATTGAAAGTTCCCACGGGGTGGCAGCAGGGGATATCGACGGTGACGGCGGTGTAGATTTAGTAATAGTCAACACCAACGGCAAAGTAAACATCTTTCGAAATAGCGTTCAAAACCGTGGAGATTGGGTTTCTTTCCGGGTGCTGAATACGAACAACACAGACGCAATAGGTGCACAAGTTGAAATTATTTTAGATGACGGCTCCCGTCAATTTGCACAGGTACAAACTGCTAAGGGGTACGCTTCAGCGCATTCTCCAAAAATACATTTTGGCCTAGGAAAAAAGAATATAAATGAAGCTATTATTACTTGGGTCGATGGCAAAAAAACAACGATTGAATCGCCAAAAATTGGTGTGGAGCATTCGGTTAAATATGCCGAGTAACTGTAGTATCAATGGCAATTGAACAAAAAACTCGACTGGTTATTATCGTAACTGATGGTCCGTTATTTATAGGTCAACCCAAAAGCATTGCCGGAAGAAATGTTATTCATGTTCCTGTCGCATCTCCGCGGATTCCAATCGCAACTGTAGCAACCACAATAGCCACTGGGGTAAATCCAAATACGCATGGCATCGGTGCAGCATTAACCGTTGACTGCGAAACAATGCAAGTTCGAGACACGCTAGCATCAGACAGGCGCTTTCAAGCATTTTGGACAGAATCTGGCAGATCCGGAATGAAGATTGAACTTATAAATTGGCCCGCTACAAATGGTGACCCAGATGTAATAACTAATTTTCCAGATGATGTCTTTGCAAAAGCTGAAACATGTTTAGGAAATGACATTCTCGGTTTTGTACTGCCAACTACCCTTAACGAAACCATTACTGAAGAGTTTATTCTAAGCCAAGAGAGACAATTACATTCGTTTCTAAATCGATTGTCGAAGGAAACTAAAGTTTTAATTGTGCATAAGATGACAGATGAAAACGGGAAACTTTCTGATGATTCTCACCCACTCAGTGCAGCATTATTGATTGAGGGTGTGGAATTTGAAACAAATCGCGCGACATTTTTAGAGTCTATTGGTGGGTCAGTTTATCTTCTTGCGGATTTGCCCTGCCCAATGGGTGTTCGATTGCCGGCTTGGAGTTTTCTAGATCAAGAGTTAGTGCGAGCAAAAAATAGATCATTTCCAATTGCAGTTTTGTCTGATGCAACAGATTGGGATTTATTAATTACTGCTTTAAAAGCAAAAGCGCGAGATGGGTGTAAAGAAAGTCTAAAAAGCATATCGGTATTGATCCACAGATTTTCTACCCTGATGTATTGCTCATATAAATCAAAACATTGGAAAAACTTAGAAAACAATAGCTTAAATTTAGTTCAACTTAGAGGCAAAGCAGTCGAGTGTTGGATGAATGTAATTAGTTTGCACCAGCAAAATAAACTTGAAGAGGCGCGTGAAATAATTGGCCACATGAAACAACATTTTCAGAATAATGCTGTTACAAAAATTGCAGAAAGTTTGCAGTTGATTGATGGTGACCAAGAATCGGTAAGAGAAAAACTACAAGGAATTGTTCCGACTAAGGTAGCCGTACAGGCGTCACTTGGTACCTTGGGCAGATTGTCTTTGCGAGTTGGGCTTGATGACTTGGGAATCCGTGCGATTGAACTTGCGTTAAAAACAAAAAATGCAATCCCTGCAGACAGAGCAGCGTTGGCTGCATTCTATTTTTCAAAGGATGAATTTGAATCTGCATTAAGTGCACTTGGTAGGGTTGGCTTACAAGGCGGAGAGATTACATGGCAATCACTCCGATTGAAGATACTTGTAGAACTTGAAATAAAAGACGAATCGAAGCTTGTAGCGCAAAGGATTTTAAAAAAACAGCCAAACAATGTGCTTGCATTAGAGATTTTGAAAAATGCATAATGCTCTAGTTTCTCTTTATGTAGTAGTATGGATGGATTACCTATGCTTACATTGCGAAAACTAACAGCAAGCATTTTCATACTTGTTTTAGCACTTACGATTGGATATTTTTTCCTTAATACTCATTCTGGCGAACCTGCAATTCGCCCAATGAATATTATTGATCCGATTTTAGCACCCATCATTGATTCATTTGCAGATGAAATTGATGCCAACACTTCTAACGCTAAAGCGCGTATTGAACTTGGAATGACGTACGAAGGCGCAAGCATGAATGAACTCGCCGAAGCGACGTACAAACAATTTGCAATTCAATTTCCAGATAGAGTAATAGGCTGGTATCGACTTGCAGTTGTTCAACAGAAACAAGGAAAAATCGAAGAGGCAATTAAATCCCTTTTGAATGCGGCAGAACTAGCAGGACCAAAAATGGATTCGCCACATTGGCAACTTGCATTTTGGTATATCGAGTTAGGCGATTTTGATAATGCTTCGAAGCAAACGGAGTTGGCAAATTCTAAAAAGCCAAATTCTATGCAAGTGCAAATTGCTAAAGGAAGGATTGCACTCGCTCAAGGAAAGCCCGAGTTGGCGATCGACATTTTGAACAATAATCAACTCATTGCTTCCATCCCAGATGGTTATGTGTACCAATTGCTAGGTCGAGCGTACAGAGCAGCAGGAGATGAAGAAAAATCTCGTGAAGCATGGAGTAGAGCAGGGCAGTCAAAGCCGAATTGGGCGGACCCATGGACTGCGTTAGTTATAGAGCATGTTGTGGGCTTAAATGCAATGCGCCAAGAAATAATAAAACAGATGCGCGCCAGGAACTTATTGGTTGCTAGAAAGTTAATCGATGACTATTTTACGTATGATAAAGATAATCGTGTTGTTCGGCGCTTAGACGCAAAATGCAACTCGCTTAACGGCAAATCTGCAAAGGCGATGAAAAAGTATTTAGTGTTAATAACTGAAGACCAATCAGATGTAGTAACAATGGTGTTGTTAGCAAAGTTAAGAATGCAACTAAAGAAATTTCAGACTGAAGAAGAAATGGCAATCACAAAAGAAATTCTTATGGAAGTAATTGAGATTTCTCCAGACCATGGGCAAGCGAAAATTTTAATGGAATCTCTTCCAGAATAATGAAGTTTTTATTATTAGTTGTGTGTTTGTTTTGTTTAGGTTGCTCTGGTAATCCGGAAGAACCAAAGGTTGAGAAGCCATGGTTTAGCGAAGAAGCAAAAACCCGCGGCATCGATTTTGTGTTTGAATCTGGCTTTAATGCATTCCCATATAATCCGGAAATAATTTCAGGCGGCGTCGCATTGCTGGATGTCGATGGCGATTCTGATATCGATATTTATTTTGTGCAAGGTGGTTCAGTGGTAAACAAAGGTCAAACAGAATTTGCCAACCAACTGTTTCTAAATGACGGCAAAGGTTTTTTTTCAAATGAAACCGCCGGTTCTGGTACAGGGGATACGAGTTATGGAACTGGGGTCACAACGGGTGATTATGATAATGACGGCGATGTTGATATTTACATCACAAATGTAGGAGCAAATGTGTTGCTTCGTAATGTTGGCGATGGAAAGTTTGTTGATGTTACGGCCACTGCAGGCGTTGGAGATTCGCGCTGGAGTTCAAGCGCTGCATTTTTTGATATGGAAAATGACGGCGATCTAGATTTATTCGTGGCTAATTATATTGATTGGTCGCACGAGACGGAATTAGAATGCAAAGCAAAGTCTGGACGTTTGGACTATTGTCATCCGCAAGCGTACGAAGCGCCTGCAAAAGATTTGTTGTACAGAAATAATGGAGACGGTACTTTCACTGATGTTTCAGTAGCTTCTGGGATTCGGTCTGTTTGGGGGAATGGCTTAGGTGTAGCAGTAGGGGATGTGAATGCGGATGGATTCCTTGATGTACTAGTTGCGAATGATAAAATGAATAACCAACTTTGGATGAATCAAGGTGACGGCATCTTCGTAGATGACGCAATTGTTTCGGGCGTTGCAGTAGATGCAAACGGAGAACCAAAAGCAGGCATGGGAACTGATTTTGCAGATGTGAACAACGATGGTTTGTTGGATTTGCTTATTGTGAATTTGTATGGAGAAACAGACTCTTTATTTTTGAACAAAGGCGGTTGGTTTAGTGATGGCACCCCGATGTCCGGCTTGTCCTCAATCTCTCGTTCTTATACACGGTTTGGAACAGGATTCAGA
>JABIWU010000027.1 GCA_018701395.1 Phycisphaerae bacterium
CGTACAATCGTTGCTGTAAAAACCTCGAGCGAGTTGGTTATCGCCGGTAATTAATACACCCATAACGTCGCCCATACCTTCGCCGTATGCTCCTTGACCACTGCCCGCTACTGCGACCATGTGGTGACCATATTCATGGTGAACAATGACTGAGAACGCTGTATTACTACAACCGCCACCAGCATTGTAAAAGTTAATTGAGGAGTAATCATAAAATGCATTACAAGTTCCGCTTACGCCAGTTTTAACTGGGAAGGATGTTTGTGTTGCAATCGTAGGGAACGCTGGAGCAAAGGCAAGAGCATAATCACGAACGACGTTCGATTGAAGGTATCCGTTTACTTGCGCTCGGTATTGCTCGTTATTGTTTGCATCATTGTGCAAGAAATTTGGATTACTACTAGGTTGGGATAGCGAGGCATCTGAGCCAGACTGGTTTTGTGAATCAAACCACTGTCCATCCAGTGTAGAAGTGATAGTACCTGTACCAGCAACTGTGTAGTCACCATTTGCGTCTGCGTATGCTGTGTTGCCACCTGAAGTAACCTTCGCATAAGGTAAACCTGCTGCTGATTCTGCTTCGCAAACATCAGCGCCTGAACTTTCTGTTGCAACGCCTGAAACATTCCCGGTTGCATGAAGAATCAAGTTCTTTTCATACAAAATTTCGCCATTTCGCGCATCGACAACAAGTTCGAGTTTGGAATAGTTATCTGCATCCCAGCCACCGCCATTTGTTGCCTGGAATACCAGCGCTGCTGTTGGTTCGTGTTGTTTTTCTTCAGTACCAGCAAAAACCATAAGTTCAGGTTGCGATACTGTTGTGCCGCGACCAAGCCGAACTGCAGCGGACATCAAGGCAACTGCTTCACTTGCGATCAATCGCTTAGGTGCTTTGTAGCCATTCACATCTCGAAGGTCGGTTGTTGCACTTACAGCAGGAAAACCATTTACATTTCGTACAAGAACCATTAATCGGGAGCCATACACTGGCAATCCATCTGCTGTTTGCATGTAGTAAACGCCAGTAAATTTATGTTCGCCAGTTTCTTGGTTGTACATAATTGGTTGTTCAACATGACCATCTAAAAATGGTCCGCGTTCAACAAATTCTTTGGGATCAACATTTAATGCCGCAGAAAAACTAGTAATAAAGTTTTCAGCGGATGCAATAGGCGTTCGTCCTGTTGCTAATTGTTTGTCAAGAATTTTGTGTATTTGACCGGAACGGTCAACGGTGACTAGTTTTGGATGTTCTATTCGAAGTTGGTCGAGTGCCTGATTTGGCGCTGAACTCGATACTGCAACTCCTGTAGATGCAAAAATAAGCGAACTCGCCGTGATTGCCAATAACTGTTTGTACTGCATAGTAGGGTCCTCTCCTTGTTTAAGTACGATTACTTTATATATACCACGGGAAACCGATATCGGTTTCCGAAATTTTATCATTACTTCACTACGGAAGGCTTTTTGTCAAAATAGGTACTCTAATGCCAAAAAATAACCCAAAATCCTATTCGCATTCTCCCCAACTTGAAACAAGAAGAAGAATATCATTAATTCCGACTATCCCATCTTCATCCAAATCGTGCAACGCAGAGTTTTCTTCCCAGTGACCCATTACATCAAGCAAATCTTCAACAGTTACATACCCATCAGCATTTATATCGCCAATACATGGCGAATCTGATGGGAAACAATTCTGCCCACCAAGGACGATCTGACCAGAACCTTGTGATGTTTCGCTAAAACCACCAACTCGTATCAAATATGTTTCGCCTGCAAAGACACCAACATTTAGTTCAGAGGTGTAACCACCACAACCAGCACCGTCACCATTGCAATCCATTTGCACTAAAGAACTACACGTACCTTCGTACACAACAATATCAGAATCAAAATCAATAGAGTCACAAGTTGATACAAGAAGATTCCCAGTTTCACACGCTGTGTATTTAAACCAAACATCTAAATATACACCACCTAAAAATTCTAATTCACACAGAAGGTTATCCGATGGCTCAACGCCAGAAAGTGCACCCAAGGTAGTGAAACCCCATGAACCTGTTTGTAGCTCACGAGCTGTGTCACAGAAATCGTTCGATAATGGATCACATCCCCCGCCGTTACACGTTTCGCCGATGCCTGCCCAAGTTCCTCCAATAGATGTGCAAGAAGCTTGTGTGAGTTCTGCGCAGTTTGTGCCAAGGCAACAGGCATATTCTGCATTTGGGCCGCAACCACCTACAGCACAGGCGCTGCCGTTACCAAGGAAAATTCCGCCCAAAGAAGCGCAAACTAAATTGTCTACTTCAGAACACTGCGCACCACCAATACAACACGCGCCTGATTGCGCAACACACGAATTACTTACACATGTAGTTGCTGGTCCAAGAAAGACACCGCCTATTGCAGTGCATGCATCACCAGTTACCTCACTACACGTTTCAGTAACGCAACAAGCCCCTGGAATATTAGAGTTACAATCAAGAACACAATCTGCTGAATTAGTTAAATCCAAAAACGTTTGAATTGTTGTACGCACTCTTGCCGCATAACTTAGAACAATATTTGATAAACCACCACTGCATTGATGGCAGTAACTCATGATAGTTCCACCCCAAGCTTCAGAACAATCGCCATTGCCACAACCATCAATTGGTGGCGTGTAATCGTGCGTGTGCCTTGTTCCAATGTTATGCCCTGTTTCATGGGCAACAACAATTAAATCCCAGTTATTGTAGCTATGGTCTTCAACTGGAATTGGAAATGAACCGCGTAAATTTCCTGAAACAGCAAAACCATAATTCGTACAGACGGCTCCGACGTATGCCTTACCGCCGCCAAGAGTTCGTCCACTTAAAAAGTGTGCAAGGTGCCTACTTACATGTTCCATGTTTTGGACCCAGTACGCTCTAAATTCGCCTAACTGCGCGCTTGTATTCGATCCAGTCCATGGATCAGAAGAATTGTTCCAAAGTCGAAGGAATGGGATCTGGACTGCGTATCCAACTTCAGAATTTGTAATTGAAGAAACTGCCGCAATTAATGTTGTTGCGTACTCGCTACTTTCTGCAACATCACCTCGAAACAAATCATTCGTAAACTCCCAATCTGTCTCGATTGCCATTTGCAATGCTTGGCATCCACCACCCAAAGCTCTTTGGGATTGATTGTCTTGTTGTTCTATAATTTTCGTCGCAGAGTCTTCAACATCACATTGAAAATCTATCCAGTTCATTTTTTCAGAATCGACATCAGTCAAGTTATATACGACAGTTAGATCTAAACTCTTGTCTTTAGCAAGGACATACGTTTTGCCTTCTGTTTCAATTAGACCATTTGAAGTGTGCTCACCAAGGGCAAGAAAAACGCGTGAACTAGGGTCGCCTTCAATTGTCCCGCGAAGCAACACCAAGTTTGGTCGAGCAATATGCGTATCTATGTAATCGCCTGCTTTGTTAATTGATCCCACTACAACTTCGGCGTTTGGCGTGAAGACATCAAAACGCTGTAAGCGAAGTTGCACTTCGCCATCTGCGCCAAGTGGAAAGTTCGGAACTACAACAGTTGCATTTTCGCTTACTGCTTGGAGTGAACTTTCTTCGATTGAAACAACTACACCATTAAATGAAGCGATTGCTTTTGGGGTACTATTCGTTTTTGCAATTGATAACTCATGACTTGAGGTTAATAACGCAACGGATAAAGATAAAATTGTGGCTAAGACCATATCGTTTACTTCCCTTTTGTACTCGATTCACAAAGGACCAAGTTTACTAATAATGCCTCATTTTTGCGTAAAAAGCAAGAAACAAGTTCTAATAAAACAACTATTAAGCGCATATACCCCATGCATCCACCAAAAAGAGTGCATCTCCTACCCCAACTGTCCCAGAGCCGTCATCTACATGTTTACTAAATACATGCAAACCAGCAGGTGCATCCGAAGGCACAGGTTCAATTACAAAATCTGATTGTGCTGAGACCGAAGAAATAGTGATTGTTGTGAGAGTAAAAAACGGTTTCATATCAACCTTTCAATAAAAAACGCCCGCTAGTTATGGTAACTAGCGGGCGTCTATTGTTAAAAATAATTACTCAGGACAATCGCCCCAAGCATCAATTGCCATCAACAGGTCGCCAACGCCAACTGCGCCACTTTCGTCAATGTCGCCTGCGCCGCCAGTTTCGCCCCACATGCCAACGATTGCTAGAAGATCAGTAACACCAACGGTTCCATCTTCATCAATGTCGCCAACACATGGAGGAGTCGTATCACATGGCTCGCCTGGACCATCAATGAGGAGTTGCCCAGAGCCCATGCTGCTGCTACTCCAACCACCAACTCGAATGAGGTAGTCGTTTCCTTGCGTGACTGTGAATGAAGTATCGGATGAATAGCCACCACAATTATCGCCATCGCCATTGCAAGCAATCTGTGTTTTATTTCCACAGTTTCCTTCATACACAACGATATCTGAATCAAAGTCAATCAAGTCGCAAGTACTCACTTGCATTGATCCGTTTTCACACGCAGTGTAGGAGAACCAAACATCCGAACTCATTTCGCCAAGGTAGGTGCCGCCGCACTGACTATCGTCGTACGAGTCACCACTATTGCTTGCACCAACTGTAGTAAATGAATGGGAGCCGTCAACAAGTGTGACTGCTGCTGAACATTCATCGTTCTCTAGTGGTTCTGGAAAATCAGCCATGTTGTGCATCGCAAAACCTGCAAGGAGTTCCACTGAGTGAGGTGTTCCGTTTGTCAAATCACCATCGTCATCGTCAAGCGTTAGCCAGTCAAGAGTAATCGAAGGCGAAATGCCATCCCCAGAGTGCATGACCATTGAGTTGATTGCAAGCGAAGCGACTATATCACGGCCTGCTGAGCCATATGCATTTTCCATTTGAATAAGTGCATCCCAAACGCAACCAGAAATCAATTGACCACAGTCATGAATTCCGCCAGAACATGGATACTGTTTATTATTATCTGCATTACGAATACCATTCGTACAATCGTCGCTGTAAAAACCACGAGCAAGTTGGTTATCGCCAGTAATTAAGACACCCATGACGTCACCCATGCCTTCACCGTATTGACCTTGACCACTGCCTGCTACTGAGACCATATGGTGGCCGTATTCGTGGTGAACAACCACTGAAAAAGCTGTATTGCTACAGCCACTGCCAGCGTTGTAAAAGTTAATTGATCCACCATCATAGAAAGCATTACATGTTCCACTTACACCAGTATTAATCGGGAAAGATGTTTGTGTATCAATTGTTGGAAAATTAGGGAAGTAATTTAATGCATAGTCACGAACAATATTCGATTGAAGATAACCATTTACCTGCGCACGATATTGTTCGTTATTGTTTGGATCATTGTGCATGAAATACGGGTTACTACTGTTTTGAGATAGTGAGGCATCTGAGCCAGATTGATTTCGCGAATCAAACCAACGCCCATCAAGTGTAGAAGTGATTGTGCCTGAACCTGCAATTGTAAAGTCGCCATTAGCGTCTGCGAATGCAGAATTACCGCCAAGTGTTACTGTTGCATACGGCATTCCCATTGCTGATTCTGGATCACAGACATCCGCACCTGAACTTTCTGTTGCAACGCCTGAAACATTACCGTCTACATGAAGAATCAAATTCTTCTCGTGTAAAATTTCGCCAGTTTCAGCATCAACAATCAGTTCTGCTTTTTGGTATGAATCTGTGTCCCAATTACCACCAGTTTTTGCTTCAAACACAATGACTGCTCTTGGCTCTGCGTGTTCCTCTTGTGAACCTGCATATACCATCAATTCTGGAGTGGTTGTTGTTACTGAAGTTCCAAACCGAGTTGCTGCTGCCATTAGAGCGAGAGCACTATTATTAATAAGTACTGCTGGTTTTTTAAAACCTTTTACATCTCGTAGATTAACTTCGACATTTACAATTGGATTATTCCCAACATTTCTAGAAAGCGTCATTAATCGAGTGCCGTAAACTGGTAGGCCATCCGCTAGTTGTTTAAAGTAAACACCCGTGAATTTATACAAACCAGTTTCTTGGTCGTACATAATTTGTTGAGTGTGATGTCCATCTTCAAATGGGCCTTCGGCAACAAATTCATTTGCATTTGCATTTAGTGAATGTGCCCATGTACGAAGAAAGTTCTTCGCTGCGTGCATAGGGGTTTTTCCCGTTGCCATATCTGGAGCAACCATCTTCGTGATCTTGCCTTCAATATTTAGGATTTGAAGTTTTGGGTGATCTTGTCGTAGTTGATTTAGCGACAACGAAGGGGTTGTTGCAGCAAAAGCAAATGGCGTCGTTGCGCACATTGCCAAAACCGCAAGGGATAGTTTAGAAGGTAATTCCATTTTCGATAAGTCCTCTCTCTCGTGTTGTTAAAATAGGCAAAAACATATATTGCCTCTAATATTACTAATCAATACTTCGTTTTATAGTTTGACAGGTTCCCCACAAAAAGCAATTCTAAAAACTAAAGATTAATATAAATACCTTTTTAAAATTAAATATGGAACAAAATCTTAGGACATACGAATAAGTAAGGTAGCCATCCATATTTACTCCCTCCCCTATTGCAGATTGAATTCTGCAATAAAAAGACCCCGATCATCGCTTCTAGCCATGTCGGGGTTTTTGTAGAACCCTACTTTATTACTAACTAAACCCTACAAACCGAATAAATGGCATAAATAGCAACTAATTCAGTATTAAACCATTGCAATGGACGAATAAAATGGCATATTTAAGTAAGTGTCGCATGTAAACAAGATGAGAAGTTCACTTATGAAAATTTGGCAAAAGACCCTGAATAATCCACACAAGACGATTTTTAAGTGGAACCTTTATTTGTAATAACCGAATAACTACTTACAATGGAAATAGCAAATTCCGTTTTGAAAGCAAAAATACATGAAAACTAGATTAATAATAGGACTTTTGACTCTCGCCCCAGCTTCAATGCTTTTTGGGGACATTATTGGCATCGATTTAAACTCATCAGTTAGTTCCCAGCAAATCTTATCCGGGCAACCAACGATCACGTGGAGATACACCGCATCGGTGACACAGGGATCGGCTTCAACACTCAGTTTGATTCCAAATTCGTATCTCGGACCAATTATCTCATTGAATACTGGAGACAGCGTACAGATTCATCAGCAAAACAATTTAATGGGCGAGACAACTACCCACTTTCATGGTCTAGATATTCCTGAAATATCAGACGGACATCCAAAAGATGCTTTTGACTCAGGCGAATCTTACGACTATGAATTTATCGTACGAAACCGTGCTGGAACATATTGGTACCACCCACATCCAGACATGATGACCGGCCAACAAGTTTATATGGGATTAAAAGGTTTTTTGATTGTTAGCGATCCTCAAGAACAAGCACTCGATTTACCAAGAGGCGAATTCGACCTTCCGCTTTGCATACACGATGCAGATTTCACTAACGATAACGTGTTGGTTTATAGTGGCGCTAACATGATGGGTCATTTTGGTAATACACAACTTGTGAATGGTCAACCAAATTACAATTATTCAGCGGCAACAAAAGCTTACAGACTCCGACTGCTCAACGGAAGCCAATCAAGAATCCTGAAACTTGCCTTTGATGATGGCACACCAATTATTGTCATCGGTGTAGATGGTGGACTTCTCGAAGCACCTGAAGAATATCCTTACCTTCTTATGGGCCCTGGCGAACGATATGAATTGTGGGCAGACTTTAGTGACAAAACCGTCGGCGATCGAGTCATTTTAAATACGCTTGCTTATGATGAAACCGCTGGCGGGATTGGGCAAGGCGACGAGCTCGAGATTATGAGATTCACAATCGATCGAGCTGAAGTAGAAACACTAACGCTCCCATCAACACTTGTGCCTATGGGCGAAGTCTACGATGTCGCAGATATTCAAGATGAAAAATATTGGCCAATTACTTTTGAAGGCGGAATGTTTTTACTCAATGGTGCAATGTGGGATATGACGGACATGACTGCCACATTAGAAAATGAGCGAGCTCCAGGCGATACACTTGAATTAATCACGATGACAAATCATGAAGGCAACATCCAGTTTGCACACCCGATGCACTTCCATGGTCGGCAGTTCCAAATTCATAGCCGCTCAATGGTAGACCCGGATAGCATAGACGCATATAACACGGTAAAGGATGGGATTGTTGATAGCGGTTGGCAAGATACTTTTATGATCATGCCAAATGAAACTGTACAGTTTCTCGTACGCTGGAGTCGTCACCCTGGCCTCTTTATGTGGCACTGCCACAACCTCCCACACGAGGATATGGGAATGATGCGCAATTTCCTACTTTCAGAAGTATCTTGTCCTGCTGACCTAACGCATGATGGTGTTGTCAATATTTCTGACTTCTTAGAAATCATTGCAAATTGGGATTCCCCTTTCGGCGATGTTACCGGCGATGACAAGACTGACGTTGCAGACATTCTTGCAACAATTGCAGACTGGGGAATCTGCGATGCAGGATTCCGAGAACTTCCAAGACCACTTGCGCCGTATAAACCAAATAATAATGCGCCCTCGAAGCCAAAACATACTGCGCCTTCAAAGCCATCCATCGGAAAATAATTTCCTGCTCTTCAGGTTGTCCTAACACCACTAACACCGCTTCTTATTTTCGCCCTAGAATGCATGCATGCGAATTAAGGTCGACAATGAAAAACTTGCAATAGCATTTGCATCTCTTGAACACAACGAAAGTTTTCAAGAGATTAATGCAATTCTAAAACAAGGCGGGCAAGCACATGACATGGTCTCAACCATGGCGATGTATCCCCCACTTCTTGAAGCGATGGAAACACTTGGCAACGCCGTGTATCCGGGAGGTTCACTTCCACGCGAACTCAAGGAACTCATCATCCTTCAGTCCTCGATCAATAATAGTTGTCAGTTTTGCACCAACAGTCACATCGATATTGCTAAAGGGCTTGGCATCAGTGAAGATCCAGTCAAAATGCTTCAAGACACGAAAAACTTGAAGCCAGAATTTGCCTGTGCCATTGCGTATCTCAATGCAATTTTTAAAGATTCCAACAGGGTTCCCGAGTCAATGTTCAATGCATTACGTGAACATTTCACCGAAGGCGAAATCGTCGAGCTCACCTTTATGATTGGTTACATCAATATGTTGAATTGGTTTAATAATGCCCTTCAAGTAGAGTACAGGGGCGAATTATCAAGCAATTAATTAACCCTTGGTTAATTAATTTATGGTAAACTTCCCATCCACAGTGGTCGATGATTGCTGTTCCAACAACACCTTTGCGGGTGTAGCTCAGTGGTAGAG
>JABIWU010000028.1 GCA_018701395.1 Phycisphaerae bacterium
ACTATTTTTGACAATGTTCCACACGATAGCGCACTTGCTATGGAAGAAATATTTGGCCCAGTGCTGTCAATCTTACGAGTTGAGACTCTAGAAGACGCAATTGAAGTTACACATCGTTCGCCGTATGGAAATATGGCGGTTATGTTTACCGACAGCGGCTACGCTGCAAACAAATTTAAAGATACTGCAGGCGCAGGTATGATTGGAATTAATGTTGGCGTTCCAGCACCGATGGCTGTCTTCCCATTTTGCGGCTGGAAAGATTCATTCTTTGGGACGCTACACTCTAACGGTGAAGATTCAGTTCGTTTTTACACTGAAGGCAGAATCATAGTTAGCAGATGGTTTTAGGAAAGGACTTATATGGCACGAATTACAAGAGCAGCACTAATCCAAGCTTCAAATGACGCTCCACTTGAGGCATCTATTTCTGAAACAAAGAAACAGATGATCGATAAACATATCGAACTCATTAAACAAGCAGCGGACCAAGGTGCGCAAGTAACTTGTTTGCAAGAGATTTTTTACGGACCATATTTTTGTGCAGAACAAGACACTCGTTGGTACGAAATCGCTGAACAAATTCCAGATGGACCAACTATACAATTAATGCAACAAATTGCAAAACAACACAAGATGATTCTTGTTGTGCCGATTTATGAAGTAGACATGACCGGTGTGTACTACAACACCGCTGCTGTCATTGATGAGCATGGTAAATACCTTGGAAAATATCGTAAAAATCACATTCCACATTGCAATCCGGGCTTTTGGGAAAAGTTTTATTTTAAGCCAGGTAATCTTGGTTATCCAGTTTTCGAAACAAGCGCAGGAAAAATTGGGGTGTACATTTGTTACGACCGACATTTTCCGGAAGGGGCTCGCGAGCTAGGGTTAAACGGTGCTGAAATTGTGTTTAATCCTTCAGCAACCGTTGCTGGCTTGAGTGAATATCTATGGAAATTAGAGCAACCTGCACATGCGGTTGCAAATCAATTTTACGTTGGTGCGATAAATCGAGTCGGCATAGAAGAGCCGTGGAGAATCGGCGAGTTTTACGGTCAAAGTTATTTCTGTAATCCTCGCGGTCAACTTATGGTGGAGGGATCGCGCGATAAAGATGAAGTAATTATCGCTGACCTCGACCTTGACATCATTGAAGAAGTTCGCAACACATGGCAATTCTTTCGTGATCGTAGACCAGAGAGTTACACGCAAATAACAAAGCCATGACAAACCCACTTATCAATTCTGACCTTGCTCCAACTCCTATCGAACAAAGAGTCTGGAGTAAATGGCACCTCGCTGCTCTATGGATAGGCATGTCTGTTTGTATTCCAACGTATATGCTTGCTGCATCCATGATTCAAGCGGGGATGACATGGTGGCAGTCTGTGTTGACAGTTCTGCTTGGGAATTTAATCGTTCTGGTACCTATGATTTTAATGGGGCATGCAGGGACAAAGTTTGGAATTCCATTTCCAGTTTTAGCTCGTGCAAGTTTCGGCACGGTAGGCGCGCACATTCCCGCAATTGCACGTTCACTTGTAGCGTGTGGCTGGTTTGGTATTCAAACATGGATTGGCGGTTTTGCAATTTACCAGGCGCTCGGAGCACTTGGTTGGATAAACCTAAGTACAGATATAACAATTGTTCCATTTCTTGGCATTACTGCTCTTCA
The DNA here is from genome assembly GCA_018701395.1 of Phycisphaerae bacterium. Classification (GTDB taxonomy): domain Bacteria; phylum Planctomycetota; class Phycisphaerae; order Phycisphaerales; family SM1A02. Next base: position 1,682 of record JABIWU010000028.1, read on the forward strand.
GTTTCTTTGCTTTCTTGCATTTTGGGTGTTGAACTTTGTGATTGTGTTGCGAGGCATTGAATGTATTAAATGGCTCGAGTCATGGGCTGCGCCATTTTTAATTGCAATGGGTTTAGCAATGTTGATTTGGGCTGTAGTAAAAGTTGGAGGCATTACGCAAATGTTTCCAGAACCGCCGGATAATCCATCGCCATTTTGGCCAATGTTTTTTCCGCAGTTGACAGCAATGGTTGGTTTTTGGGCTACGCTTAGTTTGAACATTCCAGACTTTACAAGGTACTGCAAATCACAAAAAGACCAAGCGCTTGGTCAACTCATCGGTTTGCCGACTACGATGACGTTGTTTTCATTTATTGGTATTGCAGTTACTTCTGCAACAATAGTTATCTATGGAAGTGCAATTTGGGATCCAATTGAACTAGTTGGGAAACTTGGTTCAACTACAGCGGTAGTGATTTCTTTAATTGCGTTAACCGTTGCAACGCTTTCTACGAACATTGCAGCCAATGTCGTTAGTCCAGCAAATGGTTTTGCGAATATTAGCCCACGAAACATCTCATTTAGAACCGGTGGAATCATCACTTGTGTTATCGGGATTTTGATAATGCCATGGCGTTTGTATAACGACTTGGGCGATTATATTTTTACATGGTTGATAGGGTATAGCGCACTACTTGGACCGATTGCAGGGATTATGATTTGCGATTACTTTTTGATACGTCGTATGAAACTTAACAGCGATGCTCTTTACGATTCAAACGGGGTGTACAGTGGAATTCGCTGGAGTACCTTGTTTGTATTAGTAATTGCAGTTGCCCCGAATCTGCCTGGCTTTATTAACGCTGCATTTAAAACGGATATGTTTCCAGAAATATATAATTCAATTTATAGTTACGCGTGGTTTGTAGGTATCACAATTGCTTTTGTGTTGTACTGGCTAATCAACATAGGGAAAAGAACTAATGGCTGAGCTTCCAAAATGCGAATATATTCCAAAGCAATATGAAGGACCTTCTAAAGAGGAAGTTCTTAAACTTCGGAAAGAGTTTTTAACACCTGCCTTGGTGACGTATTACAAAAGCCCCATCATGATTGTTGATGGGCATATGCAATATTTATTTGATGAAACTGGCAAGCGGTATCTTGATGGTTTTGCTGGAATCGTTTCTGTCGGTGCTGGGCACTGTCACCCTCGAGTAATTGAAGCGGTGAATGAGCAAAATGCTCGGCTGCAACATACAACAACAATTTATTTACATCCGAATATTGCATTGTTTGCAGAAAAGTTATCAAGCACATTGCCAGAAGGGTTGGACGTTGTTTATTTTGTGAATTCAGGTTCCGAAGCGAATGATTTAGCAATTCTAATGGCTCGTGCTTATACAAAAAATTATGATGTGATTGCACTTCGGAATGGATATCACGGAGGGTCGCAGGGCGCAATGGGATTAACTTCACACAGCACTTGGAAATTCTCAGTTCCTCATGGTTTCGGTGTACACCACACAGTTGTTCCAGATAGATTTCGCGGACAGTATGGATACGATGATGAACAAGCTGGCGAGAAATATGCAAAAGATGTTGAAGATGTTATTCAGAGAGGAAGTTCTGGTGCAATCGCTGCGTTTATTGCAGAACCAATCCAAGGCGTGGGAGGTGTTGTTGAAATGCCCGCAGGATATCTGAAGAGTGCGTACGAATTTGTCCGAAGTTCTGGCGGTATTTGTATTTCTGACGAAGTGCAAACAGGTTTTGGGCGTACAGGGGAAAATTTTTGGGGTTTCGAAAGTAACGGCGTGGTTCCAGATATGGTCGTAATGGCAAAAGGAATAGGAAATGGTTGTCCTCTTGCTGCAGTAGTAACTACAAAAGAAATTGCGCAAGCAATGACGGAGGCGATACATTTCAACACGTTTGGGGGCAATCCAGTTTCTTGTGCTCAGGGATTGGCTTCACTTGAAGTAATTCTTGACGATGATATGCAAGGTAACTCTAAACGATTGGGTGCTACGTTACTTTCTGGTTTACATGCTTTGCAAGAAAAATATGTTTGTATTGGTGACGTACGCGGGAAGGGCTTGATGATTGGCATTGAACTAATCGAAGATGAAAATAAAACTCCAGCCACCGAACTTACAGCTGCAATCTTTGAAACCTGCAAAGATATGGGTTTAATAATTGGCAAAGGTGGTTATTTTGGGAACGTACTTCGCATTAAACCACCGATGTGCATCAATGAAGAGGATGTGGAGTTTGTGTTGCAAGTTTTTGACGAGGCATTTGCAAAGGAAACTAACTAATGTTTGACACTGTAATTAAAGGTGGAACAATTTATTCTCCAGAGGGTATTTTTGTTGGAGACATCGGAATTACTGGAGAAACAATACAAGAAATAAATGAAGGCGGAAAATTAGAAGGCACAACAATAATTGATGCAACTGGCAAGTGTGTATTCCCCGGATTTATAGACCCGCATGTGCATATACATCTTCCGTTTATGGGAACAAATGCAATTGATGATCATGCGTCTGCGACAAAAGCAGCACTTGTTGGTGGCACAACAACCATTATTGAAATGATTTGCCCAGGACCAGACGATGAACCAGCCGACGCATTTGCAGAGTGGAAAACGCTTGCAGAAGAAGGTGCATGTTCCGATTATTCGTTTCATCTTGCAGTTGTGAGATTCGACGACATTGCAAAAAAACAACTTCGAGAATTAGTTTCGAACGAAGGTGTGCAATCTTTTAAAATATTTTTGGCGTATAAAGGCGCACTCGATATAGGTGATGAGAATTTGTTTGATTTGATGCAACTTTGCGTTGAACTAGGTGTTGTGTTAACTGCACATTGCGAAAATGCAGAAGCAATTGACTTAATGCAGAAAAAATTACTTGCTGCGGGCAAAACTGGCCCAGAATGGCATGAGCCATCGCGACCAATTTGTGTAGAAGCAGATGGCGTGAATCACTTATGTGCATTTGCGGAATTAACAGGCGCTTCGGTTTATATAGTGCATACATCGTGCGGGATAGCAATTGATCGTGCAATTGAAGCAAGGGGCAGAGGTGTTGACGTAACTGTTGAAGCAGTCGCACCGCATCTTGTGCTGGATAAGACATACGCCGAACGTGCTGATTTTAAAGGCGCGAAGTTTGTGATGTCACCACCACTTCGCGACAAAGTGGAGCACGATGCACTTTGGAATGGTTTAGCAAGTGGTGCTGTTTCGACAATTGGAACAGATCACGCACCGTTTTCTTTCCGTGAACAAAAGACAATGGGCACCGATGCTTTCACTCTCATACCAAATGGTATTCCATCTATTCAAGAGCGGATTGATTTAGTGCATACTTTTGGGGTTTGTACTGGAAAAATAGATTTGCAAACAATGGTAGATACTTGTAGTTCAAATGTCGCAAAGAATTTTTCAATGTATCCAAGAAAGGGCGCTCTGGCAGTTGGTAGCGACGCAGATGTCGTGGTTTATGACACCGAATTTGTTGGAATTTTTAAACATGAAGATGGACTGTCGAACATAGATTATTCAGGGTATGAAGGCCTGGAACGAAGAGGGCGCGCAGACACGGTATTGCTTCGCGGTAAAGTCGTTGCTGAGCAAGGCAAGTTTGTTGGTAGAGCAGGTGCTGGTAAGTATATTTCGAGGTAATCAATCGTCGTTCGAAACGAGTTTGTCTGACTGTTCCACAAAATCATCACCTGACCACTGAGCGTCTTTTTGTACCATTCCTTCGCGGCGAGCTTTCGCCTCGGCTTTAGCTTTCGCTTGACGTTCAACTAAATCAGCATGTGTACTGAAGAATGGGAGCGAAGCTCCGCGGAAATCGTCAAGAGTTTCGAATGAATGTTTTTCCATAAACGAAAGCAAGCTTTCACTCATCTCTTTTACCATGCTGTAACCGTTAATCATAACTCCAGTGCAAACTTGAACAGTATGCGCGCCAAGTAAAATGAATTGCGCTGCATCTTCGCCAGTTTCAATTCCACCGATGCCAGAGATTGTGCACTTGTCAAAATCTTCTTCCATCATGCGTGCAAGTTCCATCACCATTCGCAGGGCAATCGGTCTCACGGCTTTACATGAATAGCCGCCAGGAACGCTGTAGCCCTCGACTGTTGGTTGTGGACGAAGTGTTTCAAGGTCAACGCCCATCACGCTAAGAATTGTATTTATCGCAGCGAGTCCATTTGCACCAGATTCTAATGCGCGTTTTCCTGGGTCAGCAATATGTGTAATGTTTGGAGTCATCTTTGCCCAGACAGGAATGGTTGCGACCTCCATTACCCAACTTGTAACCTCGCCAACTATGTTTGGATCTTCGCCCATCGCCGCACCCATTTTTCTTTCAGGTAAACCGTGTGGGCATGAAAAATTTAATTCGAAAGCATCGATGCCGACTTCTTGGCAACGTTGAATCATTTCAATCCAACGCTCTTTCGAATATTCTTCCATCACCGATGCAATAAGTATTCCATCTGGGTGAGATTGTTTAACACTGTCAAATTCTTCCAACCAAGTTTCAAACGGACGGTCACTGATAAGCTCAATATTTTCCCATCCGAAAACTTCTTTTGAACCGCTTGCTCGCATGCGTGCATATCGCGGTGCAACATTTGTTACCTTTGATGCATCCATACTAATTGTTTTTGCGACGACACCACCCCAACCTTCATCGAATGCTTTTCGAATTACATTTGCATTTGTTCCGGGAGGACCACTTCCTATTACAAAAGGATTTTTGAATTTAAGACCATTTACAGTCGTTTCTAGTGTTGCCATGTACAACATCATAGGACTTTCAAGTGTTACTATCTACTACATAGTATGCAAACTTCACTACTTCAAGATATTAAGATGGGTGCGATTGTCGATGTTGAAACAACTGGTATGAGCCCACGAAATGGTGACGAAGTTGTTGAGATCGGTATTATTTTGTTTCGCTATAACGCAATCAATCATGATGGTGTTGAAATTGTCGAAACCTACCAAGGTTTACGCGAGCCAACCGATCCGATTCCTTGGGGCGTAATTCGTGTGCATGGGATAACAGACGACATGGTTCGTGGTAAAACGCTCGATTACAATAAAATGGAATCTATTTTTGATAGGGCTGATTTCGTTGTGGCGCACAACAAGGGGTTTGATTATAAATTCCTTGAGGTGTTAGTCCCAACGAGTATCGATCGCCCTTGGAAGTGTAGTTGTTTTGGGATTAAGTGGGTGAAGAACCACGGTTTACCAAACAAGCGGCTTGGAACAATTCGCGATTTTCTTGGCATTTCCCATGACGAAGCACACCGAGCACTTGCAGACTGTGAAGTTGTACTTGAAGCGCTTAAACGCCCGAGGTATTTAGAAGAACTTCTGAAGTGAAACTCACTTGATGTTTACAGTCAAGATTTCGCTGTTATTGAAGATGGAGTTGGGGACGTAGAGCGTATCGCCATTTTTTGTTTCTAAGTACGTCGCGTACAAACCAATGCGCATCACCTTGCCATCGATTTTGCCAGAAACGATGTGGTCACCAATTTTGAACGGCCGGTTGAGCATCACGACGATACCACCAAAGAAATTTGCGACAACATCTTTTGATGCAAACGCAACGCCAGCACCGCCGATGCCACCAATTGTAATGACGGCGCTCATATTTAATCCAAGTGATTGCAACATAACAATGAATCCAACAACCCATGCAAGAACAACGCCAACACTCGCGAGGGCTTGAATTGCTGTTGTGTCGAGTTCAATAGTATCTTTGCTGCGATGCCAGTTGTTTAGGATACGTGCAAATGCACGAACTCCACGAGCAACGAACCATGTTGCAAGAAGAACTATCAACCCTGTTCGAACCATTGAGATCAACCCATCGGTGTTTATGACATCTTCACCCGCATCAAACTCGAGTAAACTGTTCAACGCATAATGATCGACAAGTTTTTGCATAACGAGCGTAATTGCGATGACCCAAATGGCAATACCAAGGGGGGTCGGCAAGGAAGATCCAATTGCAGTTCGAATATCACCAAGTGTTCCTTCCCCGCCATGACCAAAAAGTTTAGTTAACGTAAACAGGATGAGATGAAGCGCAACGGCAGAAGCAAGTGTAATTGTTATGAATGTGACCATGTGTCTATGGTAGCAAATAGTTAGTGCAAACCACGAATTACACGTACCATCTCATGCGTCAGTGATTCCAGTTGAAGTTGCAATTTTTCATCTGTAATCTGTTCATCGTTTTGCAAATTGGTTGTGCTGTTGCCAACTGCAAGGTGGTTTGGTAACACAAATGTACCAATACCTGCGAGGATCGTCCGAAGGTGATGCAAACCACGGATACCTCCTAAGCCACCAGGGGATGCAGATAACAAACCTGCAATTTTCCCATTCCAACACGCCATTCTTTCTTCGCCATCAGCCTTAACTGTCCCCCAATCAATGGCATTTTTTAGAGTGCCTGTCAATGAGCCATTGTATTCTGGACTTGTAATCAGAAAGCCATTGTGGTTTTTTAACATTTCTTTGAATGCAATCACACCCTCAGGCATGCCATGCTCAGCAAGTAAGTCTTCGCTGTACAAAGGCATGTCATAGTCATGCAAGTCAATGAACGTTGTTTCTGCACCTGCTTTGTCTGCAGCAAGGAGCGCAATCTTGGCTAAACGTTTATTGAAGGATTCTTTTCGAGTGCTGCCTGCGAAGGCAAGTATTTTTGGAGTATTCATAATTGGATTATATCATTGCAGTTTACTATAGTTTTTAACAGATTTAAGTACGACCTTGGCAACAACAATAATTCGTATTGCGTAATGGTGCTAATCAATCTTTTGCAAACGTGACTACCTCTATCGAAATGAGTTTGTCCGTGCCGTCTCTTCCCAGAATAGTATCCTTGAAGGTATTGCCATTTATTTCGTACTCTTCTCTTTTGCCTTGGAAAATCACTGTGTCGTTACCTTCTCCACCATCTATCGTGTTATTCCCACTATTTCCTTTGAAGGTATTGTCAGCATCGTTACCAAGCAGATGGTTGTTATGTTTGCCGGTAAGTGTTGCATCAACGTAATATTGCGATTTGTGTGTATATGGCAGTTCTTTATTAAATTGCAGGGAGAACGTTCCGCGAAAGTTCGGATCGATGAGCGATTCGTAACCAACCATCATGGGGGGCAAGAATGATTCAAGCAAAGCAAACCCAGTTGGATCTTTCTCTTTCAGTTCGTCTCGAGTTTTTGCAATGTAGATGCCCCACATGCCACCTGGATTATCATCAAATGCTGCCCAGAGTCCGTAATACGAATCTATCACAGATGCGATGTATTCCTGAGCAAGAGAATTTTCTTGTCGAAGTTCTTCTATCCACTCTTTGACATGGGGGTCAACGGCAATTCCCCAGCGACCATCTTTAAGTGATTGTATTGCTTCTGCTTTTAGTAATTTTTGATATTCAGGAAGTGCTCCGGGGAAGTCAGTTCCAATTCCAGTGTCGTGCACTAAATGGAAAATTTCTTCAAACGCCGCGTCGCGATGATCCCAATCGTTTTGGATATACCATCGTGATCCGTCAACGGGTGTTTCGTATTCGTATTGTGGCTGGGCATGTATTTGTGGTTCTCGCCCCTCGCGGTGCGCGCCTTCTGGCATCATAAGCATTGCGTGATTATTCGCCATGGCGTTTGCAACAGCGGATTTGTCATTGCCATATTTTGTCCCAGCTACATTTGTTAAGTAAAACTTGAGTAGGTTTCGACATCGTGCAACTGCAATGTCTCGAACACCTTTTTGCGCGATTATGGGAATTGGTTTTCCATTTGGCGCAATGACTTCGACGTATTTTGTAAATCCCTCATCGCGGTAGAGCGAATCTTCGGGAAGTGGTTGCAATCCGAATTCAAGCGGTACTGTCAGGCATAGAGCGATGAGTGGAATCATTGTTGTATTTCCTTAGCAGTGCAGGATACACGCTAACCATTGTAAAGAGAAAGAGCGCGAAGCCACCTAGCACGCAAATAAAGTGGTGTTCATGTACAAGCATCGTAGATATGGAGACGGCAATTGCCCAGAGAAGGGAGAGTGTCATGATGGTTTTTCCATACCGCATACCGATGATCCAGGCTATTGTGAACACGTATGAAACGTGTAGCGAAGGCGCATGGTTCCAGCGAGATAGGTTTTCGACCCCAAAGTATTCGTAAAAGTATGGTCCCCAAACGCCCGTTGTTTCGTAGCCGGGGTCAATGGGAACAAGCACAAAAAATATTGCTGCTACTGCTGTTTGTGCGAAAAGTGTTCCAACTGGTGCGATGGCATCGCGCCATGACGCAAAGAGAAAAGGAAATAAAATAACAGCGATATCGAGTGAGAAGTAGAGTGGCAACGCCCACCATCGAAAAACAATTTCACTTTCCCATGCGAAATAGAGAGGGTATCGTACTGCTCGCATATCGCTCAGTTCATGCGAGATCGTCCACAAAAAAAGAAAGCTAGCGTAATAGCCAATCGCTACTAAGAGGACGCCGGCTTTGGGATTGCTTGTCACGCAGTTACAGTTGTCATTGAAATATCTTCGACAGGGCGGTCGCCTTGGGCGGTTTTTGTAGTGCCAATTTCGCGAACGACTTCGATGCCATTGGTTACTTTGCCAAAGGCGGTGTACTGTCCATCTAGGTGTGGGCATCGATCAAGGCAAATGAAGAACTGGCTACCTGCGGAGTTTGGATCTTGCGAACGAGCCATTGAAAGCACACCCTCGTGATGTTCACGGTCGCTGAATTCAGCATTGACTGTCCAGCCCGGATTACCCATGCCAGTACCGTCTGGGCACCCGCCTTGAATCATGAACCCCTTGATGACTCGGTGAAAAATGAGTCCATCGTAAAACTCGCTTTTTGCCAGTTTTTGGAAGTTTTCTGCGTGTTTTGGCGCTACATCGTCCCAGAGTTCGATGGTAATGCTGCCCTTGTTTGTTTCAATAGTCGCTGTTGGATATGTCATGTTGTGAAGCGTACCACATTCAGGGTCTGGTACACCTGTACTTGGCACAAGTGCGCCAGGTACCCTGTTGAGCCGTTAGGGTTATGTTAGGATACAAGAATGGTGGAAGAATTGAGGTTACCGTTGGTTGGTGGAAGGGTGGAAGCAGGGTTCCCCTCGCCAGCAGACGATTTTATTGAACGCTCGCTTGACTTGAACGAGCAACTTGTTGCAAATCCAATCGCAACATTTTTTGTGCGGGCAAGCGGCAACTCAATGGATGGCGCAGGTATTCATGACGGGGATTTACTTGTTGTCGATCGCTCTATTTCGCCAACACATGGCAGCATTGTCGTTGCCGTAGTTGATGGCGGTCTTACTGTGAAACGATTGACAAAGCGCGGGGCTCGTATGTCTTTAACTCCTGAACCAAATAAACTTGATCAGGGCAGGTATGCTCCAATCAAAGCCGGGGAAAATACAGACGTAACTATTTGGGGCGTTGTGACATGGTCACTTCACAGGTTGCAATGTACGCGTTAGCTGACTGTAATAATTTTTATGCATCGTGTGAACGCGTCTTTGAACCTCATCTTGAAGGAAGGCCTGTCATCGTTCTTTCTAATAACGATGGATGTGTCATTGCACGTTCGCAAGAGGCAAAGTTGCTTGGTTTTAAAGTTGGTGATCCTATATTTAAATTTAAGGAGGTGGTCAAACAACATAAAGTTATTGTCCGTTCATCTAATTTTGCGCTGTATGGAGACATGTCGCGTCGTGTCATGCAAACGATGCGCCTGTTTTCCCCTGATGTCGAGGTGTACTCTATCGATGAAGCGTTTATTAAACTCGATGGTCTGAAAGGTAGAAATTATGAAGAAGTGATGCGGCAAATGCGTGAGGCAATATTGCACTGGACAGGAATTCCCATTTCAATAGGTATTGGAAAAACCAAAACACTGGCAAAACTTGCTAACCACTATGCAAAAAGAACCCCCGAAGTTGGCGGGGTTGCAAAAGTACCTCAAAAACCAGATGAAATGCTCAAAACAGTCGAAATCGAAGACGTTTGGGGTATTGGCAGGCAGTGGTCAAAAAAACTACGAACTATTGGTGTAAGCACCGCATTCGATTTGGTGTCGGTAGAACCAGAATCAATTCGTCGTTCTTTTAATATTGTCGCAATGAAAACAGTAATGGAACTGCGTGGTTGTACACATTTTAGATTTGAACAATCGCCAGAACAACGAAAAACACTGCTTCGGTCGCGTTCATTTGCGAAGCCCGTTACTTCGTGGCAAGAATTGTCGGAGGCAATCGCATCGCATGCGACGCGCGCATCCGAAAAACTTCGCAACGAAGATCTTGTTGCAAAGGTGCTTCGAGTTTTCTTTCACACAAGTTTATACAATCAAACTGACCCCAGAAACTCTGCACACGCAACGGTTGAGCTTATACCGCCAACGAATGTAACGCACACAATTATAAAAGCAGCGCTTGGCGCAGCCAAACCAATTTGGAAAGAAGGGTTTAAATATAAACGTGCTGGCGTGCAATTGCTTGATTTGTCGAGCGGTCCAGTACAGTGCAGTTTGTTTGATTCGCAAGAAGGGCAAGACCGTGACAAACGCATGATGGTGCTTCTTGACGCAGTAAATACCAGCATGGGAGCAGGAACACTTCATTTCGCAGCGACTGGGTTTACTAATGTGATGCAAATGAGGCAGTTACGGCGTTCGCCAAGGTACACAACGCACTGGGACGAGTTACCAAAGTGTTTGTGCGGGTTGGACTAACTGTGCGGTAGAATGAACCGAATATGCCGTAAGGGCGAAATACTAGTTGCAATGACGGTAAAGTTACTGCCAAAACATGGCGAGTAACAAATACCTATAACTTAAGGAGCGAACTATGCAAACGTTCATTTTAACTTCGTCAGTAAGCACTATGGCTATTATGCTTGCAGTATCAAACCCGCCACCACCGAACACAATTGAATTAACAGGAACTGTTCGCGATTTCAAAGAGAGAACAGAAAATGATGGTCACACCGACTTTGAAGTATATCCATCAAAAGGGTATGGCCAATACTGTAAAAACATTTCAACGCAACTTGGCGCAGATGGTAAGCCAGTATTTGTAGGCAACGGAAAAAAAGTAAAATGGCAATGCACCGATAGTAATTGGGATCCAATTTGCTGGACGATGTACGACGCGTCACTTGGCGACCACAGCATCGGTTACCGAAGTGGCACCTCCACAGGAGGGATTGAATCCTCGAGTTCCTTTAACCAGTGGTATAACGATGTTGAAGATGTAAATATTCAAATTCCGTTGACCTTGACGCTTGTTCTCCAACAAGATGGCAGTTACGTGTTTGATGACCAACTTGATGCAAACTATCAACAACTCGGTGGATTCTTTCCAATAGAGAATCAGGGTTGGGGTAATCCGGGCGGTTCGCCAGACCGTAACTTCCATTTTACGTTTGAATTGCATACCGAATTTACATATCAAGATGACGGCTCGCAATACTTTCAGTTTATTGGCGACGATGATGTTTGGGTATTTATTGACGGTCAACTCGTCATTGATTTAGGCGGCATTCACGGAGCGACTGAACAGTATGTAGATATATCTCGCCTAGAATTAGAAGATGGCGAATCATATACACTGGATTTTTTCTTCGCAGAACGTCACCGCACACAATCAAACTTTAGATTTCAAACAAACCTGCTTCTTGAAGATGCAGCATTACCAGATGGCGGTGGGTACGATTAATAGTTTGGTTTCATTTCATGAATTGGAATGCTAACAACACGTACTTGCGTAAATTGTCGGTGACCATCTCGTCCACTGTGGTAGCCATAACCAGATTGACACGCACCGACCCATGGTGTGCCTTCAGAACCGCCACAACCTTTATTAATACCAACCATTCCGGGTGTTAGTTTGCGAGCAACATCCAT
>JABIWU010000029.1 GCA_018701395.1 Phycisphaerae bacterium
CATTGCCATAAATGGATCACCTGCACCATATTCGTTTTGTAACCCAAAGTCAGCGCCAGAACTAAAACCAAAACGTGGGTAGTAGTTTGGGTTTCCTAGTAACACCGCTGCAACGCAACCGTCGTTTCGTAATTGGACAATAACTTCTTCCATGAGTTTTCCGCCGATTCCTCTGCAACGATGGGACGCAAACACTGACAGTGGCCCAATTCCAGCAATGGAGCAGTTGTTACCATTTGCAGTTACAAGCGATGCGCAAACATGTCCGGCAATATGACCGTCTTTAATTGCAACAAGAGAAATTAAAAGTTGATTACGTTCGCGTAGTAACGAAACGAGTTTTGCTTCGTCTTCCCTGCCGAACACTTCTCGAGTGAGTTGATCGATTGCATCAATGTCATTTTCTGTTTCTTTTACGACCTTCGTATTCATACACACCTCTTAATTTGTATACTATCATGTATGGCTTCAAAACTTATTTTTTCGTGCTTATGTGGTTTTGTCATAGCAGATTGGGACGACGGGAATCCGTATGTTCTTGATCCTGAAAAAGCACACTTGCCACGATCTAAACAAAAGAAATATGTGTATCACCCTGACCACGAAGCTATGTGTGCAATCGGAAATGACATTCCGCATATTTGTCTTTCCTGTCGCCATCCATTCAAAGTAGATACCATGAAACCACGAACAACTTGTACAAAGTGTAAGTCAGAAGATATTATTCCTGTCATGGAACTCGGCGGCAAGACGTGTCCGAAATGCAAGAAGCATATTCTTCGAGTAGAAGGTGGAGCAATTTCCTAACCGTTCATTGTTGAACCCCAAAGTTCATGGTTGTCATCTTGTAACCATTGAATTAGAGGCGTTGGCAATAAGTCATGCTTGGCTAAATTGTCTTTGTGTACCCACAAAAATTCTAAATGTTCTTCTTCAGGAGATGCTGGAACAGGAGTAACATCCTTTGACAAGTTGTGTTCAACATCAAACACAAGTGAAATTTCACAATGGTCATCCCAAGCATTTTCAATCGCTCCACGGAAGTCGCTTACAGTTACATCTGCGCCGATTTCTTCTTTTATTTCACGTTCAAGGGCCACCTTTGCCGCTTCGCCAAAATCAATATGCCCACCAAGTAAAAAAGTGTAATCACCTTCTTTTTGTTTGCAAAGTAAAACATGGTCACCATCTCGAATAATCCCCCTGACGATATAGTGAAATTTCATATTCATGTATTCATTTTACCTATGGATTCCTTCGAATTGTGAATCGGGTCAGGACCGTGTACAAGACAGACCCCAGAAAAAAGGATTATTAAGCCCTTTTTTTAAGACCCATAAGTGTTTCATTTATCCAAACACGCCCTTTTGTGCTTGTATTTAATGATTTAATGAAGCATAATCTTATGGATGGAAGAATTAAAATGAAGTACATCTTCTTGATAACAGTTTTATTGTTAGCAGGGTCATTGACCGTAAATGCAGATTGCCCTGAAGGCTGATTTGCTACTGCTCATCGCCGCATGGGGACCTTGTTAATTTGTTGTGCTAAGTGAAATTTGTTCGGCATTAACGTACTAAAGCATAGCAATCATCGATGGCATTCTTGCAACAGTTTAAGCATCGCACTCAGCAAACGCAGAAACGTATGTGCGAGTGTATCCATTTCAAAATGAGGTACACTCCGTGCATGAAATATGTTTTAGTATTATTTTCGCTTTGTATTTTTGGTTGCCAAACACATAAAGCGCAGAAACCGAATATTATCATTGTCTTTATCGATGACATGGGATGGGCAGATGTCGGCTTCAATGGCGGAACCCATGTAACGACTCCACGCCTTGATCAAATGGCAAGAGAGGGCATGGTCTTGCGAGATTTTTACGTTGCCCAGCCAGTATGTTCCGCATCAAGGTCAGCGCTGCTTACAGGTTGTTACCCAAACCGAATTGGTATAAGCGGCGCGCTTAATCCACACGCGAAGCATGGCATCCATGAAGACGAAGTAACAATTGCAGAATTGTGTAAGGAACAGGGGTACGCAACTGCAATATTTGGTAAATGGCACCTTGGACACTTGGAGCCATTTTTGCCAACACGGAACGGATTTGATACGTTTGTCGGGATTCCATATTCAAACGATATGTGGCCGATGCACCCAGAGGCAAGAAAAGGAACATATCCACCTTTGCCGTATTACGTTGACGAGGAAATTGTCAGAACGCAACCAGACCAATCACAATTTACAAAAGATTTTACGAATCTCACGATTGACTTTATCAAAGAGCACAAGGACGAGCCGTTTTTTGTCTACTTGCCGCACCCGATGGTGCATGTGCCGTTGTATGTTTCAAAGGAGTTTGATGGCGCAACAGGAAAGGGAATCTACGCAGATGTTGTTGCTGAGATCGATGACGGTGTAGGTCGTATTCTTGACACGGTCAAAGAACTTGGTTTAGCAGATAGCACGCTCGTTATATTTACTTCGGACAATGGCCCTTGGCTAAGTTACGGTGACCACGGGGGACAAACTGGTATCTACCGAGAGGGGAAGGGGACGACTTTTGAGGGCGGAGTGCGAGTTCCATTTGTTGCGTGGTGGCCTAATACTATTCCAGCAGGTGTTGAGAGTACCCAGCCAGTAATGACTATTGACTTGCTTCCGACGCTTGCAGAGTGGTTGAAAATATCGCCACCGAAAAACATCGATGGAA
>JABIWU010000030.1 GCA_018701395.1 Phycisphaerae bacterium
ATCTGTGCGATGGTGCAGAAAGCCAACTTGACCTACCTGGAATTGAAGTTATTCAAACCCTCGAGAAATATGGCGTCCCGTTTACTGGTGCCACGAGTGCATGCTACGAACCAACTCGCCAAGAGATGAAAATTGCCTGCACAAAGAATGGCATATCAACGCCGAACTTTATTTTTGCAAAAACTCGGTATGACATTGTCATGGCAAAGCAAAATTTGCGGTTCCCTATGTTTGTTAAACATTACAACAGTTATGCGAGCGTCGATTTAACTCCGAAATCAAAAGTCAATTGTTACAAAGAACTTGTACATCAAGCAGAAAAAATGATACGAAGGCACGGAGCAGCACTCATTGAAGAATACATCGATGGTATCGAATGTACAGTACTCGTTGCCGAGAATGCAGAAGACCAGAATAATCCAAAAGTGTACCCACCTGTGCAATACGAATTCCCTGAGGGAGAATCGTTTAAACACTCTGATTTAAAATGGGTTACATTCGAAGATTTAAAGACTTTTCCAGTTCCCGATAAAGCACTTGCCGATCGCCTTCGCGAAGAATGTGCTCGCTTCTTTGTTGCGATTAACCAGAAAAGCTTCGGTCGGTGCGATGTTCGTGTTGACAAAGATGGCACGCCCTACATCCTTGAGATAAATTCAAACTGTGGCGTCTACTTTGAGCGTGAAGCGTATGGCAGCGCAGACTTTTGTATCGCTCTGGATCCTGAAGGACATGTTGGTTTCACAAAACAACTTATTGATGCGGCATTTGCAAGAAGAAAATCAATGTAGACTCTACCAAGATGGAGACCAATAGTATGAGAACTAGTTTTTTACTGCTCGTTATGAGCATCTGCCCTATAGCAAACATTTTTGCTGAATCACAATTGCCCCCAATTGGCGAATCGCCACCAATGATTCTAGAAAAACTTGGTGATCATCGCAGAGCTATTTCGACTGACTCAGAAGAAGCGCGCAAGTGGTTTGACCAAGGATTAGCATTGATGACTGGTTTTAACTTTGATGGCGCTATCGCATCTTTTGGGCAAGCAACTATCTATGATCCAAACTGTGCAATGGCGTGGTGGGGAATTGCTTACGCCGCAGGGCCAAATCAAAATAACCCAAGTATGGATTCCCCAAGAGATGAGTGGGCATATGCAGCTGCGCAACGTGCATATGAACTTAAAGAATATGAAACTGGTGCAAACCGTGCTCTCATTGAAGCAATTGTTACAAGATACAACTACCCAACACCTGAAGACTTTACCGACCAACATTTTTCATATTTAGCGGCAATGGAAGCTGTCCACGAACAATACCCTATGGACCCAGACGTCACAGCATGGACAGCTGAGGCGATGATGGTAACGCAACCATGGGAATACTGGTCATTAGAAGGCGAACCCTTAAAGAAGACACCGGAATTTCGCGCCCTTCTTGAGAGCGTGATGCGGATACACCCCAATCACCCTGGAGCAAACCATCTTTATATTCACGCAATGGAAGCATCACCATGGCCAGAAGTTGCAGAGCCAGCAGCTGACCGTTTGATAGACTTAATTCCGGGCTCTGGGCATCTCGTTCACATGCCATCACATATTTGGATTCAAACTGGCCGTTACGACGATGCAGCTGATTGCAATCGACGAGCCGCGGCATTAGATGATGCATGGTTTGAAACAGATCCAAATGCCGGAGAGTATCGTTTTTATATGGCACACAACCGGCAATTTCTTGCATGGGCTGCAATGTTGCAAGGTAGAAAACGAGAAGCAATTTCATCTGCACGTGCAATCGAAAGTGAAGTTCCTGCACCTTTGATGGAGGCACTTGGATTTATCAGCGACGGTGTTGCTACATCTAAATGGCATGTGCTTATCCGCTTTGGCATGTGGGAAGAAATCCTTGCTGAACCAACACCGCCAGAATGGGCCGTTATTGGTAGATCAATTCAACACTACGCACGAGGCATTGCATTTGCAAACACGGGCAGAGACAAAGAAGCTCGAGAAGAACTTGTATTATTCGATGAGGCAATAAAAAATATTCCAGCAAAAGATTGGATGTTAGGCGGCGAACCTGCAGCGGATGTCATGCCACTTGCTCGCTTCGTGCTTGTTGGTGAAATTGAATTCAAAGCAGGAAACCGTAAAAAAGGCCTCGATGCATTAGCAAAAGCAGTCGCATTTGAACATAAACTTGTGTATGCAGAACCAGCACCTTGGATGATGCCAGCACGCCATACATATGGAGCATTACTTATTGTTGATGGACAATATAAAAAAGCAGAACAAATATACCTTCAAGACCTTGAAGTGTTCCCCGCAAACGGTTGGGCGCTTCTTGGCTTACGTGATGCACTCCGTGGGCAAGAACGATATGAAGAGGCAGAACTCACAGATAAAGCGTTTAAGCTTGCTTGGAAGAGCGCAGATGTGATGCCCCCTGCTTCTTGTTATTGTGGCACTACGGTTGCTAATGCTGAATAAGGGTTGCTCGGTATATCAATGAACTACGGTGCCTAACTTTGCACCTGAATCCTATGGCAGTGTAGACTTTTGCATCGTCCTATAGATCCTGAAGAGCACATCGGTTTCACAAAACAACTTATTGATGCGGCATTTGCAAGAGATTCTATCTGATTCATAGTAGTATCCACCGATGCTTTATTCGCTCACCGCATTCACCCTGATTTCACTCTTTAGTGCCTCGACGATTCCACAAATCGATCTTGCGGATGACGTTACAAGGCAAGTTACTATTGACAAAGAAACTGGACAATATTTAGGGCATCCAACTACCGTCCTTCTGGAGGATGGAACCACCATTCTCTGCGTCTATCCCAAGGGACACGGCAAAGGCGAACTTGTTCTAAAGCGATCAGATGATGGAGGTAAAACGTGGAGCGAACGTTTGCCAACCCCTACATCGTGGGCAACTTCAAAGGAAACGCCACACATGTATCCCGTCACGGACAAAGACGGCATCGATAGACTCATCCTCTTTTCAAGTTTGTATCCCATTCGAATGTCCATTAGTGAAAACGATGGCAATACATGGACAGAACTCGCACCAATCGGCGAGTACGGCGGCATTGTTGGCATGGCAGACATGATCGAAACTGGCGCGGGCAATTACACCGCATTCTTTCATGATGATGGGCGATTCATAACAAAAAACGGAGCCAATACTGACCTCTTCCATGTATACGCTGTAGATTCAACCGATGGCGGATTAACATGGAGCGCGCCGCGTGTCGTTGCACATAATCCTACCGTTCATCTCTGCGAGCCGGGACTAGTCCTCTCGCCCGATGGGAATACGTACGCCATGCTCCTTCGAGAAAACAGCCGAAAGAAAAAAAGCCATATTTGTTTCAGTGAAGACAAAGGCAAAACATGGTCAACGCCAGTTGAAATGCCACGGTCTTTAACAGGTGACAGGCACCAAGCAGTTTATGCAGACGATGGGCGTTTGTTTATTTCGTTTAGAGATACCGATAAAGAAAGCGAAACGGTAGGCGACTGGGTAGCGTGGGTTGGAACGTTTGAAGATTTAGAGCAAGGTTCAGAAGGACAATATCGAGTTCGCCTTTCTGACAACCAACATAGTTGGGACTGTGCATATCCCGGCGTTGAGTTATTGCCCGATGGAACGATCTTCACCGCAACCTATGGACACTGGGACGAAGGCGAACAACCCTACATCCGTGGTGTACATCTGACGCTCAAAGAATTAGATGAAATGCTTGCACTTGATTCAAGGTTTCATTGTTATGTCTTGGGCAGAGCGCAAGACGGAGGCATGCCGCATCTGGGATGTGAAAAAACATGTTGCACAAATGCAAGGGCTACCGGTCTTGAAGAGTACCCTGCATGCCTTGGCATACATGACAGAGAAACTGGGAAACTTCTTCTGATTGAAGCAACACCTGCAATTGAATCGCAAGTTGCACTCTTGCACAAACTTTCGGGCGAACAAGAGCGAGGTCGGCAGCCTTTTGATGCGCTCCTTCTCACACACGCACACATTGGCCACTACGCTGGGCTTATTCAACTAGGTCGAGAGGTTGCTTCTACAAAAGCGATTCCAACGTATGTCACAAAGCGCATGGCGAACTTTTTATCCACCAACGCTCCATGGTCGCAACTTGTTTCGCTTCAACAAATCGATTTGAAAGTCCTGCCAGAGACTGATCTTGTTTCAAACTCCTTTTCACCACTTGAAGGTTTAGAAGTCGAGGCAATCAAGGTGCCCCACCGCGATGAGTTTAGTGACACCGTTGCGTTCAAAGTGAGAGGCCCAGACCAGACAGTACTGTTTGTTCCAGACATTGACCGCTGGGAGGGACACGAAAAACTGCTCAACAAATTAGTAGAGGGTGTAGATGTTGCATATATAGATGCAACCTTTTACGACGGAAGTGAATTGCCAAATAGAGACATGTCAAAAATTCCACACCCGATGATGATTGATACGATGCATCGGCTAAAAGCATTTGCAAAAGAAAATCCAGGGACGATTCGTTTTATCCATTTGAACCATACAAACCCTGCGTTTATCGATCATGAAATTCAAGCAAAAATCAGGAATAGTGGTTTTCGGATAGCGCAGCAAGGTGAACGCATTGGGTTGTAGCGCCCTCCTTGCTAATAATGTATAAAAAGGCATTGGATAATTGCCACACGTAAGGTACACTCAAGCGATGACACGATTTTTTTACATACTTCTACTAGTCGTGTATTTCACCAGCATTGCACACGCGCAATGGGATGACCAAACTCCACCAAATGAGGTTCCTGTCTACCTGCCGTCGGACTATGATCCTGCCGAGCAATTTCCACTTGTCATTTTTTTACATGGTTACTCGCCACTGACAACTGCGTGGTATGACATTCTCCTTCCTTTGCAAAAAGACGCCAATAACAAAGGATATGTATTTGCAAAACCTAACGGAAGCCAAGATGGGCTAGGAGAATTTTATTGGAATGCTACAGATGCTTGTTGCGATATGTGGGGTAACAACCCTGACCATGTGGGATATTTACTTGCACTTGTTGAATCAATTCAAGCACAATACAACATAGACCCGCAACGCATTCATCTTATTGGACATTCTAATGGAGGATTCATGTGCCATCGTATGGCATGCGAAGCGCCAGAGAAATTTGCTTCGGTTGTAAGTATTGCCGGTGCTATGTGGAACGATCCAGCAAACTGTCAGCCAGATGCACCCATCCATGTCCTCAATATCCATGGTACATTTGACCCCATTATTTTTTGGCTCGGCGGACTAATTGGATTCACTCCCTACCCAGGCGTGAATACAACGACGGAATATTGGGCAACACATAATGGTTGTTCAACAACGGCAACAAATGGGGGAAGTTTTGATTTCGATTGGTTCATCTTCTTCGATGAAACAACTCGCTGGATTTATGAAAGTTGCGATGATTCATCAGCAGGATCGACAGAGTTGTGGGAAGTCTCAACCGCGGGGCATTTTCCGTCTATATCTGAAGAAGGCATTGATGCATTATTTACCTATCTTGATACACATATAAACCAAATGCCAGTTTGCTCTGCTGATTTAAACGATGATCAACATGTCAATGTCTCGGATGTTTTATTTATGATCGGCGCGTGGGGACTAACGGATTCTCTTGCCGATCTTAATAATGATGGCATCGTCAACGTTTCTGACCTGCTAGAGCTATTAGGTGCTTGGGGACCTTGTGCAAAATAACGAATGAGATGTATTCTCTTCCAATTCTCTTGCATTTTGTCAAGTTGGACTTAAAATTGGAATATGAATCTCACAATGCTGATTCTCTACGTTCTACTGTCCTTTCTAAATCAAGATTGTTTCCAAGCGCAACCTGTAACGACTGATTTATCAGGAACACTATCGCTTAACGCAATGAACAACGACCAAGTCATAACTGGTCAATTTGATGGAAGTTCAAACGAAATGATTGTGTGGGCAAATGGCGAAATTGTCACGAGAGTTACGCAGTTCAATGAAAGTTTCGGCGTGTTGATTAATAACAATGGCGTTGCCGCTGGTTTGGGTAGTAATGGCATCTCTCAAGATGACAGATTAATTATTGCAAATGCGTTTGGAGAATTTGACGTTGTAGCAACAATAACAGGCAGTGCAGGATGGTCTTCATTAACTGCAATCAATGAACAAGGTTCAGTTGCAGGCAACTATTCTGCTGGTTCTGGTTCAAGTGATTGGCAGGCATTTTTGTGGTCAACTAAAAGCGGTTTGCAGTTTATCAATCCAACTGCAGAAACGACATATGCATATGACATTGATGACAAAAATCGCATTTCTGGCCAGATGAAAATTGCTGGCAATTACCACGCGATGCTCTGGGAAAATGGCAACACCGTTGACCTTGCAAAACTGCTTAACTTGAATGGGCATTCAAGTGGAAGATCTTTTGATGCTTCTGGACGAATACTGATTTCCGAATTTGTCGATAGTATCGCAACATTCAAATGGTACGATCCAAGCAACAATGCACTTGTTGATATTCATGAATTTCCCTTTGGCTCGTACACATTACGAGCAGTCGCTTCCGATGATGGGCAAGTTGCGTTTAGTTGGTCCTCCTCAACACTTGGTCCACAACTGGCACGATGGTCCGATGAGAATGGTTTTGAATATGCAATTCTTGAAAAAAATATTCTTGGCATAACTGCTATTTCGATAAATCAAGATGGATCGGTTGCATGTACTGCATTAACGTTACCTATCTATGATTCCATCGCAATGGTTTGGAGTGATGGCGCTTCTCCTGAATCACTGCATGGGCAACTACCAGATTCACCAACAACTTCGCGTGTTATCACGATGAACGAAGACGGAGAACTAGTAATTAAAGGTGACGCGAATCATTGGATATTCACAGAAACATGTTTTGCCGATTTGGATACCAGCGGAATTCGGGATGTCGGAGACATTCTTCTGCTTCTTGGTGCTTGGGGGCAAACTGATCAAGATTCATGCGGTGCAGATATCGATGGCAATGGCATCGTCGATGTACCCGATCTGCTCGCCGTGATCGGTTCTTGGGGTCCCTGCGAGTAACGGTTACACATAAAATTAATTAGTTTAGTACCAAAATAATTACGCCAATTATTGAAACAAATGCTCCAAAAACAGCATTAGGTGTTATCTGCTCTTTTTCAAAAATCTTAGCAAAGGGCAATATCATAATTGGCGACAAACTCATTAAGGTCGCTGCAACACCAGTATCCATATTTTCTATGGAAATAAGACCAAGCCAAACGCCAAGCACTGGCCCAAATATAGCCCCCGCTAGGATGAAGAAGAACACCGAGAAGTTCATTCTTAAATGGTTTTCTCTATTTGCTTTTTTGGAAAAAACATAAAACAGCAATAGTACCGTTGCTCCAACTCCACCAAAACACAATCTGATATACGTAGCCGATAGCGGAGTAACTCCAGATTGATATATTGTGTTTACTATCTCTGGGTCAGATTCATTCATCCCCAACTTAGCAAAAACAAGACCAATAGCCTGTCCAAGTGAACCTAAGAATGCGAACATGATCCCAAGCTTAACTCGTGGATATTTGTTATTCGTATTCTTTTCGCCTCTAGTAAAAATGGCGATAGCAATGCCTGCCATAGTTAGCAGCATGCCTAGCAAATCAACATAACGTACAATCTCATTTAATACAGCAAAAGCAATAATTGCAGTAAGGGCAGGCGTGCTTGTCATTACAAGAGTAGTAAGCCTTGGCCCAGCATCGATAAGCGCTCGATAAATAAACTGATCTCCTATGGCAAGCCCAACGACACCTGAAAAAGCAAGGTATAGAAGTGAAGAAGAACTAATTTCTGGCCAAATGTTTCCGTACGCGAGCCAATGCATGAAGCATAAAATACATATGGCTATAAAAATTCGCACTGCGTTCACTACAGTTGCGCCAACAACACGACCAGCAGAAGCTAGTACAAGTGCCGTAATAACCCAGCAGGCTGAAGCTGCAAGAGCTGAAATTTCACCTATATATTGCATGTTCAATTACATAAATAAGTCATGCAACTTTGTTCTTTACAAATACTAATCTAGTATTCTCACTTACTGAAGGATCGAACTGATAACCACCTAAATTAAACTTTTTGAAATCATTTAACTTTTTGGGCTTTGACATGCACACCCACCGCGCCATCAAACCTCGTGCGGTTTTAGCACTAAAAGAGATAAAGCGTGTCTTACCACCTGATCTCTCTAGGAACGTAGTATCAATTATTGGCACTCCTAATTGGTTTAGGCTCAAAGCTTTGCAATATTCCTGACTTGCTAGATTAAGTAACCATTGAGCATCAATCTTTTTGATATCTTTATGCAGCAAATCTGTAATTGCATCGCCCCAAAATTCATACAGGTTTTTGCCTTTATCTGTTTTAAGTGCTGTTCCCATTTCTAAACGATATGCTTGGATTTTATCTAAAGGTCTAAGCAGTCCATACAATCCACTTAGAATCCTAATACAGTTCTGACTAAAATCTAATGCTTTCTTATCGAAAGTCGACGCATCTAACCCTTTGTATACTTGACCTTGAAAACAAAATGCTGCAGGTCCAGCCTCATTCTTCTTATTGCCAAATGCCCGCCAGCGTTCAACATTTAGTTGAGAGAGCTTGTCAGAGATGTTCATTAGTTTAGCCAATTTACTCGAAGAACATTTCTTCATTTTCGAAGCAAGTAATTCCGTTTGTGATGCAAGTCGAGAAGTACTCATTTTCGCCTTATGAAGACAATTCATATCGAGTGTCTTGGCAGGTGAAAGTATTGCTATAAACGTTGACATAAATTTCTAATTCTACCCTATGGCAACGTGCAGTGGTTTACAAATAACTGGCAACAAAAGTGCCCGTTATTTCATATATGCTGCACTCTATTTTTTTTGCGATCGTACGCAATGACCAAGTACGCAGCAAGCCATGCAAAAACAAGATAAAGGGGCATTTCGATCCACATCCAAGTTGGCAATGGGATGCTTTGCATATTGATGTAGCCACCAATGAGTGACAGAACACCAATGATCATCGCAACTGTTACGCGCCTTTTCTTACTTATTTTTGCAGCAGCAAGACCGCCAAAAAATGCTTGACTCACGTGGGCTACAAGAACAATCAAAAATGCAGTGAGCGGAAGCGTTTCAATGTACGCAGCGAATCCTTCTTTGTTATTAAACGTAATGCCCTCGGGCATGGGATACAGCGCAACACTCAAAAAAACGAATGCCATGTTTGCAGCCATGCCTACAATCCAACCAACTAATACCGCGAAAATATCTCGCATTGTCTGTACTCCTTCGATTCGTATTGTATCTGATTCATAAGAAAAACGCCCTTTCCTGAGAAAGGACGTTTCATAAAGCGGTGGGGATGGGATTCGAACCCATGAAGAGGCGAACCCCTTACCGGTTTTCAAGACCGGCGCCTTCAACCGCTCGAGCCCCCGCTAACAGCGTTTTCTGACCTAGTGTCAACAAAAGTGACAACAGTTTCCCGTTTGTAATGATGGACGAATAGATTTCCCTTGCATTGTGCCTGGTCAATCTAGATAATGAATACATGAAATACTCCCTACTTATATTAGCGTTACTCGCAAGTACAGCACATGCTGACACATGGACAGTCGATGATGACGGCAAGGCAGACTTTGATAACATTCAAGCAGCGATTGATTCCTCTTCTGATGGTGATGAGATCGTAGTAATGCCAGGCACATACACAAGTATCTATTCTTCTGTCGGATATCTCAATAAAAATATCACGATACGATCAGATCAAGGACCTAGTGTCACCATTATCGATGGTCAAGAGACTCGTC
>JABIWU010000031.1 GCA_018701395.1 Phycisphaerae bacterium
CTTCCCAGCCAAGTGCTTCATATAATTCTTCTTGCCATGCAGCAGATTGCAAAAGGTCCTTGCCTCGTACGACATCGGTGATGCCCTGGCGGTGATCATCGACAATGACGGCAAGTTGGTAGGACGGCATATTTGATTTTGTCCAAATTACAAAGTCGTCTGTGACTTTGAACTCCATATTTCCTGAAAGAGTATCTTTAATTGTTCGTGAGTTGCCACTGGAACAAAAGCGCCAATTTGAGTGCGAATTGTCATGCGAAGCGTTGTGTTTTGAAATATCAACAGGTCGAATAGATCCATCGTGTAATGCAAGTTTCGTATGTGGGGCTAAAGATGATTCCTCAATTTCTGCTCGAGATAAACAGCAATGATATGCATTGTCTTGTCGAATAAGTTCCTCTAGCGCATGCTTGCATTGTGATAGGTCATCACTCTGGATATGGACGGGACCATCCCAAGTTAGCCCTAGCCAGATTAGAATGTCAATCGATTCTTGGATTGTTTCCAATTTCTTTCGAGGACCGTCTAGGTCTTCCATGCGAAAAAGTAATTCCCATTGTTTCTTTTTAGCAAGTGCCCAATTAATCACAAAAGCAAAAGCATTGCCAATGTGTAGTGCGCCAGTAGGGGATGGCGCGAGGCGTGACTTGTTAGATTTCACTCCGTTAGTTTCTCGCGTAGCAAATCACTTCGAAGTGAGCAGATTTCTGCGTCAGGCGTGTCGATTCCGTAGAGATGTCGTAGGTGTGCTGGATGGATTTCGATAAACAGCTTATTGATTGTTTTAATTTCAATAGAATCAATTAAACCAAGGCAAATGCCAAGTCGGATGTTGCCTAAGCACTGCATTGCTTCATGCAATTTGATCATTCGTGCACTTTTTAATAATCCGAATGAACGGTGGGTTTGGTCTTCTAGTTTGCTGTATTGATTTGAAGCAACTGATTTACGAGCTTCCCGTTCCCATTCGATAACTGGCGGCAAGAAATCATTTGCAATGATGGAGCAAAGCTGTTCTTCGGTGTAGCCAAGAGTTACTTGGTTGCTAACTTGATACAAGTCTGCGATTGCTTTTGAACCCTCACCTTGGTAACCGCGGATAGCAAGCGACATTCCTTCGCAAGCATTACGTACTCGTTGTAAGTCTTTAATAATTCGCAACGCGGGCAGATGAAGCATTACACTAAATCGTGCACCTGTACCAACATTCGTCGGGCATGCGGTTAAAAATCCTAATTGTTCATCAAAAGCATACGCTATAACTTCTTCAATTCGTATATCTAGTGCTTCAACATCTTTTCTTGCTTCATCTAGTTGAAGCCCGGGCCTGATTGACTGAATACGAATGTGATCTTCTTCATTGACCATGACGCTTCTTGAAAGTTCTGGCCCAACTGCGATTGCTCTTGGGTGTGTTGCGTTCGCAAGATCAGATGAGACAAGATGGCGCTCGACAAATAACTCTGTCGACTGTGCATCGAGTTCGTCAAGATTCACCCATTCAAGGGTAGCATCATCGGGCTGGTGATCACATATTTGTTTAATTAATGAAGATACTTCTTTGCAATCCGAAGAACTAGAACGATGTACAAAAGGAAACCCGTCAAGATTTCGAGCCAATCGAGCTCTGCTACTTAAAACT
The DNA here is from genome assembly GCA_018701395.1 of Phycisphaerae bacterium. Taxonomy (GTDB): domain Bacteria; phylum Planctomycetota; class Phycisphaerae; order Phycisphaerales; family SM1A02. The sequence goes on from JABIWU010000031.1 coordinate 1,643, forward strand.
ACATCTCCAAATGGGGAATCGTCACGATTAAAAGGGCAGTTTTTGATTGGGTCAATTTTCATGTAGCTCGCCGCCATCGTGTAATTCTCGAATTTGATCGCGAAGCGTTGCTGCTTGTTCGTATTCTTCTTGATTAACTGCTTTGTCAAGTTTTTTTAGAAGTCGCAGAACTTCAAGGTGACGATTTACATCTACGCCTTCTGAAGACGGAGCACGGCCGATGTGTTGCAAATGATTATCTTGTACTTCAGCAATAATATGTTTCAGTTTATTTTTAAAAGTTTCGTAACAAGTTGGGCATCCAAGAAGACTTTTTTCTTTGTATTGCGCAATTGTCATTCCGCAGTCTGAACAAGCAACAGCCGTTGATTTGGAAGGGAGATCAGATTCTCCAATATTTAATACGATGGACAAATCTGCTGAATCTAATAAAAAGCCAGCTTCGGTAGCGTGTTGTTTACATAAATTTTGAGTCTTGTGGACGCCGTTCTTGATTTGAACATCATGGTAGACAGCATCTTGGTCGCAGTAATCACACGTTGTCATTGTTCAGCTTTCGAACATTGCAAGGTGTTTGAAATTGCAGCGCAAGTGGAAATAATGTCTTGCATTCGTTCCATCGGTTGCATAGTGCTCGCGTCACATGGTGCGTTTGTTGGGTCTTCATGGCACTCTAGAAAAAGTGCGTCTACGCCAGCAGCAGTCGCTGCTTTAGCAAGCATGAATGCTCTGTCTGCTCTGCCAGAGGTACACCCTTTGCCTGCGCCAGGAAGTTGCGTCGAATGTGTTACGTCAAAACAAACCGGTGGTCCTATTTCCATTAAGTCGCCTAGCCCAATAAAGTCATTAACTAATCTGTTATAACCAAAGAAAGTGCCTCTTTCAGTCAATATGACATCTTGGCATTTTGCTTCATGTAGTTTTGCAACGACATCGCGCATTTCATCAGGAGATAAAAATTGGCCCTTCTTGACATTTACAATTGCGCCACTTTCGGCAGCGGCAACGAGAAGGTCCGTTTGGCGACAGAGAAAAGCTGGAATCTGAAGAATGTCAACGACTGAACTAGCTACAGCTGCTTGGCTTGCTTCATGAATATCAGTTGTAACCATACAGTTGAATTGATCCTTGACTTCAGCTAATATTTCAAGACCTTCCTCAATGCCCGGACCTCGTTTAGAGAAGACACTTGTTCGGTTTGCTTTGTCGAAACTTCCTTTAAAAACAAAATTAACTTGTGCTTCAATGCACCAGCCATGAAGTTGCTCTGCAATTTCAAGTGCGTGTGCTTTGTTTTCGAGTACGCATGGCCCAGCAATAATTAAGAGAGGTTCGCCAGAGCCGATTTTAATTGTATTCATATCTAAAAACCTGTTCATTATGTACAGCGTACCACGAGTGGGGCAGTATCCGCAGGAACGTCCGATAGTTCCTTGAAATAAATGACTTACTCCATATTTAAGTCAAATAAATTGATGTCGACTCTGTATTGTCCGATTGAGTTATAGGAATAGCCCAAATGCTGGGCAGACATAGGAACTAAAGAATGACACACATGCCAAGAGAACCTGAAGCTTTTAGTGAACAAGTTGTATATATATTACGACGGCACTTTCCCGACAAAGAGGTGCACTTGGCTGGTCCTATGGATTTATATCTTGACGGCAGGCATCTTGGTTTAAATAATCTCTATCGAATGGTAATAACAGAACCAAGCCGTGGCGTAGAAATTGTTGAAGATTTTCTCGAACAACTTCTTGATGGCGATGAATTTGCAAATGTTCCAATGCCGTATTCGGTTGCAGTTGGAAGAATTATGCCACGTATTCAACCGATTTCGATTTTCGAACAGCTCGATAAAGAACAAGTTGCATATTCGCCGTTTGTAAACGATACCGTGATTTTGTATGTCATTGATCTTCCAAGAATGACAGTGAGTATTACAATCGAACAAATGATACGATGGGGTGTATCAATTGATGAAATAGACACCGTTTCACGTGAAAATTTATCTAGGTACCAACCAGAACTTAAATTACAAATAGTCGAAGCTCAAGATGGTGGGCGAGCTGCGATTTTTAATATGCAAGATGGGTATGACGCTGCTCGATTGTTATTAAATACACTCTGGACTCGGCTTGCGCCAGAGTTTAAGGGAAACTTTTATGTAGCAGCACCTGCTCGTGATATGTTTATGGCAATTTCGTGTGGCCCTGAATTATTTGTAGAGAAATTGCAGGAGCGAATCGCAGCAGATTATAATCGTTTGCCGTATCCAGTCTCTGATGAGTTGTTTTTAGTGACGCAAGATGGAGTAGCAGGGACGAAAGCTGCTTAACTCGCAGAAATGCATCGAGGAATGTATACTCGGTGTGTGTTATTGATAATTGACAATTACGATTCATTTACTTTTAATTTAGTACAGCGAATTGGCGAACTTGACGTTGCCGCTGGCGTCGAGCGGGATATGAAAATCGTTCGTAATGACCAAATTACACTTGAAGAAACAATTGCTCTAAACCCTTCACATCTTTTAATTTCGCCTGGGCCGTGTACTCCAGATCAAAGTGGAATTAGCCGAGAATTAGTTCAACATTTTAGAGGCAGTATTCCTGTTCTTGGAGTTTGCCTTGGTCACCAAGCGATAGCTGATTTGTATGGAATGTCTGTGATTCAATATGCATATCCAGTTCACGGCAAAACGTCTTCGGTCCATCACGATGGCGAAGGCATATTTTGTGGACTTCCGAATCCATTTGATGCCACTCGATACCACTCGCTAGTAGTAGAAGTTGATTCAATTCCGGAAGATTTTACAATGAGTGCTTGGACTGATGACGGAATATGTATGGGAATTCGTTGGAATGGCGAAGGTCCAATGCTAGAAGGTTTGCAATTTCATCCTGAAAGTTTTTTAACTACGCACGGACCAGAGCTTCTCGCTAATTTTTTACAATAGGTCTTTTTGCATGGTGGAGCGTGGAGGTCGAGTAATAGTCACCTTAGTAACGGTTCAATTGAACTTTTTGCACATGGTTGTTATTTAGCAGCAACTACTGAATATCGTTTCACTCCTAAAGAATGATTCCCCGATTTTCTTGAAATGCATTTAGGCTGTAATGTTAAAGGAATGCTTGCGCTGAAACTTGAAGAAATTAACAGCTTCAAAAACGAGTAAGAAAACTCATTCTTCTTCTACTTTTGGTTCAACCCAGCTTGTACTTAAGAGAAACTCGTTGATAGCATCTCTCTGTCTTGTAATTGTCTCTTGTGGACCAATCACTTTTAAATATGTTGTGTGGGTTTCGTCCCTGAGTATGGTGACAAGAAGCATATGGCCTTGGAGTCGCCAGCCAGAGCCAGCGCCCATATATTCGCCAATCATAGCGACTTGAGTTGCTTCTCTATCTGCAATTGTCAACAATTGTTTAGTAGCAGTAATTGGACCGCCACCATCTGATCGGAATAAATCTTTCCAGCGAGCAATAGATTTATCAATCGATTCACTGTCTTTGTTCTCGAATTGCGTAATTGTAATAAGGGCAGGGTCTGAAGTTGTGGAACTCGGAAGAACGTAATTGCACGTAACAACTAATGTTTTAGGAATGACCCAGAACCAATTGTTCGGTCTTTGAGAAATATAATTTCCAAAAGTAATAACGCTGTTGTTTTCCGGGGGATTAAATGTAAACTTCGCTTCGTGATCTACCTCAACAAGGAGTTCTTCTGGTGCGGTAAGCAAGGAGGGAGTATTCTTAGCTGGTTGAACTGGTTGCGTGCTAACACTAGGGTTAGGAGTCGATTTATTTGGTTTGTCTTGCTGTTGATCACAGCATATGAGTAGACAACAAGGAATAATGATGGGTAGAATCTTCATAATGAGCACGAGTACATCTAAAGTATATGCAAATAGTAGAATCGGTCCACATAAAGAAACAACATGAGCCGAACAATATACATTACCAATGGCATAATCCTGATTCAGTTGAGACCGCTGCGAATCGCTCACTCGATTACGATAACCGATGGGCTTGTACGAGGGATTGATGGCGAAGCTCCTGCGCATGCAAATTGTATAGATTTACAAGGTAAAACAGCTTTGCCTGGTTTGGTAGATTCGCATCTGCACCTCGTTCAAGGCGCCTCTGGGATGGGTAATGTCGATTTGCGAAAAGTGAAATCGAAAGAGGCTTTTCGTAGTCTTTTGTTAGAAGCGCAATCTGAAGTTCCCGAAGGGCAGTGGCTAGTTGCTTATGGATGGAATCAAGAAGAACTTGGTGCGAATCCAGATAAGAGTTGGTTTCCAAACGAATTAACCGTCCCGACTCTTTGCTACAGAATAGATTTCCACTCTGCTGTCCTTAATGACATAGCCATTAATCAAATACCTTATGAAACAATTATAAATGTAACCGGTGGATCATTGATTGAATCAGGTATTGTTAAAGAAGATGCGCTTTATTCTTTTGTCTGTCCGATCATTCCTTCGATTGCGCCTGAGAATAAATGTAAAAGAACAATCGATGCATTGCGCAACTTTCAATCGAAAGGCATCACTCTCGTTGGTTCGATGGAAGAACTTGCCGATGTTCGCGATGTATTAATGAATATTCCACTCAAATCGTTGATGCGAGTTGGGGTTATCTCACTAGATGCACCAACGGAAGAAAATATTGCGAGTTGTGTGCAGTTATCCAGTGGAGATTTCATCCGAGTATTTGGTTTCAAAGCATTTTTAGATGGGTCGCTCGGATCAAGAACAGCAAAAATGTATGAACCATGGTCTGACACAGAGGGCGATGGACTCTGGGCTGGAGTTGCCGAATCTGGCGAACTAACCAACTGGGTGAAACAAGTTTGCGAGTCCGGTTTTGCGCCGGTCATACACGCGATTGGTGATGCTGCAGTTGGGAAGGGCTTGGAAGCATTTCGTGAAATTAAGAACACTTCGTGCCCTAGAATTGAACACGCGCAGTTTATCTCTGAAAAAGATATTGCCAATGTTAAACATCGTATGTTTGGAGTACAGCCATTGCACCAGCCCGATGATGCGAAGATTGCTCTTGAAGCAGTCGGAGAAACACGAGAAAAACAACTCCACAACTGGCGAAGAATGCTAGATGCGGGTGCTCGGTTATCGTTTGGATCAGATTGGCCTGTTGTATCTGCTGACCCAATTGCGGCAATCAAAGTTGCTGTAAATAATGGTGTAACAATTGAAGAAGCAATTTATGCAAGCACAGAGGAAGCGGCTTTATCTCTAAACATGCCACTTGCGGGTACACTTACTATCGATTCTTACGGCGATGTTGTTGTTCTAGATTGCAATCCATTTGACTGCGATTGGACCGTAACACAACCAGACATATGTATGACTATTCTTGACGGCACAACCGTCTATGCGAAGGAACAGTAATGAGCGAACGATTAACACACATTGATGAACAAGGCAAGGCGGCTATGGTTGATGTTTCAATGAAACCGAACATGCGACGAACCGCTATTGCTCAGGGTGTTTTTAGCGCAAAAAAAACAACGCTAGATGCCTTGCTACAAGGCAAATTGCCAAAGGGAGAAGCATTGGCAGTCGCTCGAATTGCTGGCATCCAAGCAGCAAAAAAATGCGATGAACTTATTCCATTGTGTCATCCATTACCACTTGAATTTGCGGAAGTTGCTTTTGAACGAGTTTCGGATGAACAAATACAGATAACTGCGACTACACGAATTAACGGCAGGACTGGTATTGAAATGGAAGCATTGACTGCTGTTTCAGTTGCTGCATTAACACTCTGGGATATGACAAAAGCAATTGATGACAACTTGCGAATAGGCCCAGTTCAACTACTAGAAAAACATAAAGTAACTATTGAAAACTAATTTCAAACGCTTTTAACAGCGTTAATAAAGTCGCACAGTAATTGAGGATCTTTGTTGCCTAAAGTCGATTCAATTCCGCTTGAAGCATCAACGGCTGCTGGTTTAGCTTGTGTAATTACTTCAGCGACATTTTTTGCCGAAAGCCCGCCAGCAATAATGACGGGTTTAGTAAGAGTAGGAATCATGTTTGCTAAAGTTGAAACATCAAATGATTCGCCAAGACCTCCCGTTGAACCATCAATAAGTAAGGCTTCTATATTTGGGCAATTGTTCCACCTTATTACTTCTTTTTCATCCCATTTTAAAGCTCTAATGACAGGGCACGGTGCACTTGCTACTGTTTCTTCATCTTCTTCGCCACACAACTGTAACCAACCATTCCAATCCGAAAAATCGGAAAGATCTTTATAGTTTTGAACTACTGCGACACCTAGAACTTCTTCAGGTAGTTGCAAAAGCAGTTGCTCTGCATCACGGCGTTGTAAACAACGCGGGGACTTTTCTACAAACATGAACCCTATGGCATCTGCTCCAGCGCCAACTGCTATGTCGACGTGTTCTTCGCATCGCAAGCCGCAAACTTTGACACCCGTTACGCTTGAATTATGTAGTAATGGAATCATGTTGAATTTCATTTTCTAGTGTAGTTACAAAGTGTTTATGTTTATCGGAAAATTCAGGACTAAACTGTTTTAAAAGCGCTTTTGCTCGTTTGTAGTTTTTTATATTACGAACATATTTTGCTGTAAGTAATAGCGCGACTTCTCCTCGATCTTTTGCGTTTTTATGTTCAGCGAGATATTTCTCGTACACTTCGACGCCTTCTTGGATTCTTCCGTCAAGCATTAATGCTTTTGCAATTGCAGCGTGGGTCTGTTGGTTAAGCTTCAATTTTGGATGCGTTTTTAGTTCATGCAGATAGCAATCAGCTGCGCTAAGTTCATTACCATGAGCGACAAAATCAGACAAGCGTGCACGAATCAAATCTAAAGGCGTTACTTCAGTTTCCATTTTGGTTCTGTTTGGTTTCGATTGAGCAATTACTTGATTGTATTCTCGTCGACGTTTTGCTTGTTTGAAGACTTGCGTTAAATCGAATTCAGTTGAGGCAATAATTCCAAAACCAAGTAATGCAATTGTCACCACAAACCCACTTGCATATCCTCCTAAGTGAACCATCCAAGCAGTAGGTTGAGAATTTGCGCCCGCAAAACTTGCTATGAGGCTAAAGACATCAAAGAGAACGAAGAACAAAACTAAAAGCATACTTGGAATTTGGTAAATTCCGATAATGAAAAAGATAAGCAGAACTTTGATATTTGTTTTAGGTGCTAGTACGATAAATGCAGCTGTTACTGCGCAGACAGAACCGCTTGCCCCAACTACTGGCGACGATGAAAGTAGGGTATGTAATCCTCCGCCGAATGCGCCACATCCAAGGTAAAACATTGCAAAGCCAATATGCCCCATACGATCTTCGACCGATTTTCCAAATGGTAAAAGAAATACCATGTTGCCCAAAATGTGCATCCAACCTCCATGTAGAAATTGATATGTAACTAATGCATAGAAGTGAAAGTTTCCCTGTGAAAGCTCTGCATCTGCCAGAGCGCCGGCAATAGCTCTTGTTGTCTCAGAAGTTGACTCGACGCCTCCAGACCGTTCTAAAGACCACTGGAGAGCAAAAACAAGCAGATTAAGCCCAATAAAGAAGTATGTAACCGTGGGATTGCGTTTGTGATGGACATCGGTGCCAATTGGAATGAGCATTTTCACATTGTACGCTTGGATTTCAATTTATTTCTGCTAAAATATGAGTTCGTCTGCGGTAACGTACATTTCCGCACTTCATTTTCAAACCTTCTAAGGAGGGCTCTCATGAGCACTGCAATGCAAGAAATGCATACTGATATCGGTCTGGTTAATACAATTGTTGCTCGATCTTCTCTCTCATTTATCAATGGAGAAGATGGGATTCTAGAATATGTTGGCTACTCGATAGATGACCTTGCTCGTAATAGCACATTTGAAGAATCAACGTACTTGCTCTGGTATCGACGATTACCAAGTCGTACGGAACTTTCAGGCTTTGCGGAAAATATTCGCTCCAACTATGATTTGTCTGAATCAATGTGGGATATGATTGTTTCGTTACCTCGAGATGCAAGCCCTATGCATGCTCTACGTACTTTAGTTTCAGCGCTTGCGTTAGAAGATCCAGCAGTAGATGATCCTTCAGAAGAAGCGAATATGCGCAAGTCCATGACAATGCTCGCAAAAATGCCAGCATTAATCGCTGGCTTTGATAGACATCGCAAGGGCTTAGATTTAGTCAGGCCCGATGCAGAAGCAACCATTGCTGAAAACTTTTTGTACATGTTAAACGGCGAAAAACCAACCGAACGCATGGCACGCGCAATGGACATTTGTTTAATTCTGCATGCTGATCATGGTTTCAACGCTTCTACATTCGCTTCACTTGTAACAATTTCAACTCTCAGTGATATGTATTCGGCGGTAACAACTGCCATTGGTACATTAAAAGGACCTCTTCATGGTGGTGCAAATGAAGGTGTGATGCACATGCTTCAGGAAATTGATTCTGTTGAGTCTGTGGATTCCTTTGTTATGCAAAAATTTGCAAATAACGAAAAAATAATGGGTTTTGGTCATAGGGTTTACAA
>JABIWU010000032.1 GCA_018701395.1 Phycisphaerae bacterium
CTGGATGCCAGCCTCCATTAACCGTTTGATGCCAAGTTGTGCTGGCTTTGATTTTTGTTCGCCTAAAATTGCTGGCTCTACGATGTATGTCAGCGCAACAAAACATGTTGACTCGGGTCCTTCTTCGTATGCGAGTTCACGAAGTGCTTCGATATAGAAACCGTTTTCATAGTCGCCTACTGTTCCGCCGACTTCGACGAAAACAACATCCGCTTGCTTGCCGTTTATGCCACCGTTTATGGCGAGTTGTCGAAGTCGTCGCTTTACTTCACCTGTAACATGCGGAATCATTTGGACATCTCTGCCAAGGTAGCCGCCAGCACGCTCGCGAGTAAGAATTTCAGTATAAATTTGACCAGCAGTTGTGAAATTCGCATGGGATAGATTTAAATTGAGAATTCGCTCGTATGTACCAAGATCCATATCTGTTTCTGTGCCGTCATCGAGAACAAAGACTTCGCCATGCCTGAATGGATTTAGTGTGCCGGAATCAATATTGAGGTATCCCTCAAGTTTGACTGGCGTAACGCTCAGCCCCTTGTCTTGGAGTAATTTTGCAAGCGAGGAGCTGAAAATCCCTTTTCCAAGCCCAGACATGACTGTTCCAAGGACAACGACATAGCGCGTATGACCATGCATATAGCCTTCTGGTATCGGAGAGTAGAATTCTGTGGAATCGGTACTTTTGCCGAATTGACTTAAAAACGTTTCGTTGGAATCTTGGGTGGGCATTCCAGATTGTAGCATGGAGTGTACTTTACTCCAAGTAGATATTGCAATTAATATGAAAAGTAGAACTTTAGGACGCCCATCTTGGGAGTGTCTTCACTATTTTGGTGTCAGATACCATGTACACACTGAGTTCATCCCATATATATAATGTGAGGATGGATAAAAAAGTTGTTGCAGTTATTCCTGCGAGAATGGACTCATCGCGATTTCCCGCAAAAATGATTGCGGATGCATCAGGAAAACCTCTGATTCAGTATGCTTGGGAAGTTGCAAACAAGGCACAATCGGTGACCGAGGTTTACATTGCGACTGATTCAGAGGAAATTGCAACTCGGGTCCGCGCATTTGGGGGCGAGGTCATCATGACTGGAATACATCCAAATGGCACAAGCAGAATTGCTCAGGCAGTCCAAGATTTAAATTGTGATTTAGTTGTCAATATGCAAGGCGATGAACCAGAACTTGACCCCATAGTCATTGATAAAACTGTTGAGATTATTGGCGATTCCGTGATGGCTACAGCGGCTTGTGCTTTGCAATCAGATGAAATAGAAAATGTTAATGTTGTGAAAGCGAAAATTGAAGGCGATTTTGCGATTGATTTTTCTCGCCTTTCTGAAAATGATTCGTTAAGGCACATAGGATTATATGTGTATCAACTATCTTTTTTGCAAACATATGTAGCAATGCAACCAACTCAAAATGAAATCGGCAGGAAACTCGAACAAATGCGAGCGATTGACAACGGGTACTCGATTGCAGTTGCAATAGTTGAACCACAGCCCGGCGGGATTGATACTAAAGAACAATACGAAGAGTTTGTCGCAAGGCTAGGTTAGCCGTAGGCTCTGACATAGGCGTATTGCTACAAGGTCCTTTTTAGGCCTTTATTAGTCGAGTTTTTTAACAAGTGCGTCAAGTTCTCGACGACAATCTCGGATGTCGCGATAGGAAATATCTTTTCGCGCAATCCCAGAACAAATATCCATTGCTTCTTTTGCTAAATCGATGTTGCCATCTGCTTCAGCTTTCTTGGCAAGTGACTGCATTAAATCATAACGAAGTGAAAGTTCTGTATCGTTGTCACTGCCTGCAAGTGCCTTGATAGATTCTTTAAATTCACTAACGGCTTCTGTATACCAGCCCTCTGAAGCAAAGCATCGCCCAAGTTCTTGTCCAGCTCGAACACGCAAGCGTGGCTCGTCTTTCGCTTTTTGAAAACATTCCATTGCCAAATTTGTGTCACCGTCTTGTATCGCTAATTCGCCAAGTTGGAATCGGATTTTTCTGTCGGTTGGATAATTCGAGGCACGTTCTTGGTATTCTTGCTTTTTAAATGAGTTAAGTTCAGCAACAGACGAATCATATTTTTCTTGCAGCGCTTCATCAGGACTCGAGGCAAGTTTTTCTTCTAATTGTACAATTTGATAAGCAGCCATTGAAATTTTGATATCAGCAGCTTCCATCCTGAAGCGGTATTGTTTTGTTGCTTTGAAGCCGTGCATCAAAACTTGAAACGCTAATTTAGTATTTTCAGGCGAGGCATGTTTCTTTAAAACTTTTACGTATGCAGAGACGGCATCAGGCGAATTTGGGTTTTCTTCTAATTCTTTTTTAGCACGAGCAATAACTCGCTCTGCACTTCCAGCAGAACCAGCAAGAGATTCGTCTTCTTCTAGTTCGCGCTGCTTGTCGATATCCTTGACGAATTTTTTGAATCCACCTTCTTCGGTTCCCATTTGGTCGTAGCCACCTTCCGTCATTGCTCGCTCTGCAGCTAATTCGTTTAGGGCTCTTTCTAGCACCGCATCATCAGGCTTAGCTGCAAGTGCAGCTTGTCCAACTTTTATTGCTTGATCCCAAGCGCCTGCGGATTGGAATAATTCCATAAGGGATTTGAGTTCTTTAAAGGTTAGGGCCTTGCCATCTTTTGAAGCAAGTGAGAGCAGTGTGTCTGCCATTGCAGCACCAAAGTCGTTTTGTTCAGCATTAACTGCAGCAGAGACAGCTTTCATGGCGTTCTTTGCATTCATGACATCGTGCCACCAAACAAAAAGAGCAGTTACAAATTTGTCGATTTCAGTGGAACCATCGACTTGTTTTATTTGTTTATTTGTAGCCTTGTCGCCACCACGGTTGTAGTACGTTGTGGCGATTTGTAGCACTTCTTTGTGAATGGAAACATCTCGTGGGTCAAGTTTAAAACCACTTGCAAAAAAGGCAAATGCTGACTCAAAGTTGTGGCTTTCCGCCATTTGTCGAGCTCGATCAAACCAAGCGCTCGCTTTCTCTGGATCAGGTAGGAATATTTCTGTAGATTTTGATTTTTTTCCAAATAGTGCCATAGCAGTGAGTCCCCGAAGGTTAGCGTTATTCTAACCGAGTAGCAACGTCTGCGGTAGAATGATTTGATGCCAGTCGACCCAAATACCTTAATGCTAGTCTCTTATCCAGACCCAATTTTGAAGAAAATGGCAAAGGAAATTGACCCCGAAGACAAAAATGTGCAAGCAGTTGCAAAAAAAATGATTGAAATCATGTTCGAGGAAAATGGCCTAGGGCTTGCAGCGCCACAAGTTGGTCTTTCTTGGCGGCTTTTCGTTACTCGTGTCCCAGAAGACGAGGAAGTAGGCATCGCTTGGCTCAACCCAACATTAGAAGTTGTTTGTGACAAAACTGAAATCGACGAAGAGGGGTGTTTAAGTTTGCCTGAAATACGAGGTGGTGTTCGTCGCCCAATCGGAATAAAAATTTCTGGTCATGACTTTGACGGGAAGAAAATGTCTGCACAGAGCGACAAATTTATTGCACGGATTTGGCAACATGAAAATGACCATCTTGATGGTGTTCTCATTACGGAAAAAATGTCTGCGATGGATCGACTAGTGAACCGTCGACGTATACGAGATCTTGAGCGAGCAAGATGAAGATTTTATTCTTAGGTTCAGGCGAATTTGGTTTACCAACGTTGAAGCGCCTCGTGGAAGTGCACGATGTTGTCGGCGTTGTCACATCCCCAGATCGAACTGCGGGAAGAAATCGCAAGCCAACTTCAACGCCAATTGGAACATGGGCTGAAGAAACTGGACTTCATCTATTAAAAACAGACAATGTAAATACAAACGACATGCTCACAACAATTGCAGAACTTCAAATAGACGCGATGGTCGTGATTGCATTTGGTCAAAAACTTTCTAACGAACTTATCAATGCCCAGCGAACCATGAACTTACACGCATCGTTATTACCGAGGTGGAGAGGTGCGTCGCCCATCAATGCCGCTGTGGTGAATGGGGATTCCACAACAGGAGTAAGTGTCATTACACTTGCTCAAGAAATGGATGCTGGACGAATTCTTGGTCAAGTAGAAACCTCAATTGGAGAAACCGAAACGGCAGGGGAATTGCATGACCGCTTGTCACTACTTGGACCAGATTTAATTTTGGAAGTGCTTGCAGGAAACGACGACGGCGATTTGCAGGACGAGTCTCTCGTCACGTATGCATCAAAACTTTCAAGAAATGATGCGTTATTGGATTTGACAAACGATTCTGAAACTGTTGCACGAACAATTCGAGGTCTTTCGCCTTGGCCATGTTGTCATTTGATTATTTGCGGTGTTGACTGCAAGATTTTACGAGCAATTTCCAATACCAATAGTGGAGTTGTTGGCGAAGTCTTGGAAAATGGTTCAATTGCTACGGGCACGGGGAGTATTGAGATTTTAGAGATGAAACCATCAGGAAGTAAAGCAATGTCGTGGAAAGATTTTTGCAACGGTAGGTCGATTACTTCGGGGTGTACATGCGAGGTTCCCGAATGAATTTCCGTACTGTTGCATTGACATTGTGGGATTTGCTTAAACAACACGAACCACCAAAGAAAGTAACGCCAAAAAATGTCAACAAAAAGGTTGCACCTAACCAACGTCCAATTCAAGCAAAATACGATGCTTTAGTTGTCAAAATGAAAGATGCGTATGGTTTTCGTATTCGTAAATGGCGAACATCAATGAGTGGATGTGCATGGGAATTAAAAGATAAACACGGGGATATTTACCGAATGCTTGAATCGCCATATCCAAAAGGTCCTATGAGTTGTGCCATTTTTTTACACGAAGTCGGGCACCACGCAATTGGATTTCATACATATAAGCCACGTTGCTTAGAGGAATATTTTGCATGGGAGTGGTCACTTGCTGCTATGAAAGCAAACGATATTAACATTACCGCCAATGTTTTAAAGCGTCGAGATAACGCTCTGCAATATGCCGAGGCAAAAGCATTGCGACGAGGCTTAAAAAGAGTGCCGGTAGAACTTGAGCCGTTCATACCTGCTCAATATAGGATTGCATCGTGACGATTTCTATTACGCTAGAAGATTTAGAATACGATTTGCCAAATGATTGCATTGCAACCCATCCGGTTTCTCCGCGATCATCTGCAAAATTACTCGTAGTTAAAAATGGGACTTTTCTGCATAAAACTGTTTCGGATTTAGCATCATTGTTGCCTAAAGACGCTTTGTTAGTAGTTAACGAAACGGCGGTGTTGCCTGCACGTTTTAAAACGAGTCGGGCAATAACTGGCGGCAAAGGAGAGGGTCTCTTTTTGAAACAGCACGGTTCAATTTGGGAAGTTATGCTCAAAAGCAATGGAAAATTGCGAAAGGGTGTTCTTTTAGAATTGCAAAATGATATTCAGTTGGAATTGCTTGAGCGAGTTGGCAAAAATTGGATGTGTACTTGCAGTGATTCGCGTGATGCAAGAGAAATTTTACAAGAGATTGGAACAACACCGATTCCGCCATATATTTTAAGCGCACGTGGCGATTCAAAAACGGACGATTTGCAAGACAGAGAGCATTACCAAACGGTGTATGCTGATACAACTCAGAATTTTTCTGTGGCTGCTCCTACTGCAGGATTGCATTTCGATGAACAATTACTCTTGGAATTAGAAACTAAGGGAATCCAGCGGGTGCCAGTTACCTTGCATGTCGGTCCTGGCACTTTCAAGGGCATTGAGACGCCAACAATTGAAGAACATGAAATGCACGAAGAGAATTGGGAAGTCTGCCAAGCATCGTTGGATGCAATAAAAGAAGCAAAAGTGGCAGGAAGGCCAGTGATTGCTATTGGTACAACTTCAGTTCGTACATTGGAATCGTTGCCTCCTCTGAGTGAATGGCCTGAAAAAGGTGGTCTTTCCGGTGCAACGAACTTAATGATTACCCCACCGTATGATTTTGACCTCGTTGATGGGATGTTAACCAATTTTCACTTACCTAAATCAACATTGCTAACACTTGTTGCCTCGATGCTTGGAATGAACACCCTCAAATTGGCGTATGCAGAAGCGATCAGGTCAGGGTATCGATTTTACAGTTACGGCGATGCTATGTTTTTCCTTTCGCAATAGCCCAAAGTCATGTATCCTGTAACTGCACGGATGCACACGCTACAAACACTAATTGAAGGACTCGATGCACGGATAGAAGGCGAACAATTTGCCTCATCTGTGAGCAGTGTCGTGCAACACTCAGAAAGAGTTGTAAAGGGATCTTTATTTATTGCTCGAAGTGGCGTTCGCAGAGATGGCGCAGCTTTTATTGATGATGCAATTTCTAAAGGTGCTGTTGGTATTGTCTGTACTCCTGATGTAGCAACGACATTACGACATAAAAATATCACAGTAATTGAAACGTGTGACCCATGCAAAGTTGGCGCAGTTATTGCGGAACGATTTCATGGAAACCCCTCTAGCAAATTAAAACTTGTAGGCGTCACAGGTACAAATGGGAAGACGACGATTGCTTGGCTTATCAGGCATTTAGTGTCTTCTTCTGGAATAAAGTGCGGAATGTTGGGGACAATTGTTTGTGATGACGGTGTTGCAACTGATACATCTACTTTGACGACTCCGAGTTTCTGTGACATCGGTTTAATTTTGCATTCAATGGTTGACAATGGTTGCAAAGTTGCGGTGATGGAATGTTCAAGCCACGCTCTTGACCAAGGGAGAGTTGCAGCACTAGATTTTGACATCGGCGTGTTTAGTAATTTGTCTGGCGACCATCTTGATTATCATGGTTCTGCGGATTCTTATTTGCAAGCAAAAATGCGATTGTTTGACTTGGTTTCTGAAACAGCAATAATAAATATGGACGACCCAGCAAGTTGGTCGGTTGCTGATTGTACTTCTGCAAAAGTGATTTCTTGCAGGATAGAAAGTGATGCTTCGAACGCTTGGGTTGAAATCCTTGAAGAGAAAATCGATGGCTCGGATATTCGCTTGCATGGAGCTTGGGGAATAATAGAATTAAATTTACCGTTACTCGGTCGGCATAATGCAATAAATGCTTTGCAAGCAGTCGCAGTTGCATTTTCACTTGGAATTACAAAAGAAGCAATTGCTGATGCACTTGCTACGGTGCTCGCGCCACCAGGTCGACTCGAACGTGTTCAAGCAGGTAAAACGGCGGTGTTTGTTGATTTTGCACACACAGACGACGCACTCGAACAAATGCTTTGGTCTGTCCGACATGTTCTGCCAGAAGGTGGCAAGTTGCACGTAGTTTTTGGTTGCGGAGGCGATCGAGATGTGTCAAAACGCCCGCGAATGGGTCGGATTGCATCCACGGTTGGTGATGTTGTATATGCAACAAGCGATAACCCTCGAAGCGAAAATCCAGAAAGTATTTTAGACCAAGTTCTTTCTGGGGTGCCAAAAGATAGGTCAAAAAAAGTACACCGGATTGCAGATAGAAAATGCGCGATACAAACTGCGATTCAAGCAGCGAGGCAATGTGATGTTGTTGTCATTGCTGGCAAAGGGCATGAGAAAAATCAAATCTTGAAAGACAGGGTCATTCCATTTGATGATGTGCAAATTGCAGCAGATGCGATTGCAAATCGGGAAATTATGGTGTGAGTTTTACAACCGGTCAATTAGTAAAGTATGTACACGGCAATTTGCTTGGCGATTCAGAAGTGTGCTGTATTGGCGCAGAAATAGATTCGCGTCGCCAATTGGCAGGCAAAGTTTTTTTTGCATTGAAGGGTGAGCAAACAGACGGGCATGATTTTGTACAGAGCGCAGTCGAAAATGGTTGCGCAGCAATTGTAGCAGAGCGTTTTTGCGCCGCAAATGTACCAGTTGTTGTTGTAGAAGATGCAAAAAATGCATTGTTTCAACTTGCAGTGGCGAGGCGAAATGAAATGCAGTTTGATGCTGTTATTGCTGTCACAGGATCTGTCGGCAAGACGACTACTAAAGACATTCTCGCGTGTTTGCTCGGTGAAAAAGTTGCAGCATCAATGGATAGTTTTAACAATGATCTTGGAGTGCCCCTTACCATACTTGACGCTGAACACGCAGATTATTTGGTTGCAGAAATTGGTGCAAATGCAATTGGTGAAATTGAACCACTCGCATCCCTAGCTCGACCAGATATTGCGATAATAACTTCTATAGAAAAGGCCCATCTAGAGGGTTTTGGTGACATGGAAACGGTACTTCGGGAAAAGGGCAAGTTATTGCAAGCGGTTCCTGCTTCTGGTTTTGTCATCGTCCCAGATTCGATTGATGTCTCAAGTCTTGCTATTTCGGCATCGATTGTTCGAGTGGGAATGAGCGATTCTGCAGATGTGCAATTGAAAACAGGAATTGACTGCAATGGATTTGCAACCGTTTCTATTGACGGGAACAGCGCCACGCTCTCTTTACTTGGGGAACATAACGCTATGAATGCAGCCCTTGCAGTCATTGCTGTTTCAAAAACAAATCGAGGATTAGCAATTTCAGAGTTGCTTGCGTTAGCAACAAATGCAATTCCTGCGAAAGGGCGACTTGCTACTACGGTAGTAGACGGCATTTCATTTGTAAATGACGCCTACAATGCTAATCCTGCATCTATGCGTTCTGCTTTGCAATTATTCAGTAAAATGCAAGCAAAACGCAAGGTTCTTGTACTTGGAGATATGCTCGAACTTGGAGAAAGTTCGCACTGTGAGCATCGCTCTCTTGTTTCATGTATCGAAAACGCAAATGCAGAGGTTGTTTTTCTTGTTGGTGACGAGATGAAAGCAGCATCGAGCGTTGGTGCATCAATCCAACTCGATGTAAGCGATCTTGATTCTATTGTTCCGTTATTGAAGCGAGATGATCTTGTGCTTCTCAAAGGATCGCGAGGGTTGCGATTAGAACAAATTATTGATTTAGTTCAACAAACAAAAGTTTTAGAGCACTAGACGGCGATATACCTTTTACATGCTTTATAATTTGTTGCAATATATGGATGAATGGCTCGACAGCGTTGGGCTTTATTCTTTTCTTCAAGTCTTATACCAACGTGAATTCCGCGCATTTACTGCGGTCGTCGTTGCATTCTTTATAGTCATTTTACTTGGCAAGCCTCTTATTCGGATGCTAATCAAAAAGAAAATTGGCGATAGGGCGGAGTTTAACCAAGATGAATTAAATGCACTCATGAAAAGCAAAGAGAACACTCCAACCATGGGTGGGGTGTTGCTGATGGGTTCGGTATTTATTACGACAATACTATTCGCCGATTTATTTAATCAATATGTTCAGTTGTTGCTTGTCGTGATTGTAATGTTTACAGTTCTTGGTGGATCTGACGATTATTTGAAACTGGTTGCAGCGCACCGTGAAGTAGGGTCTCGTGACGGCTTGTATCGCTGGGAAAAAATACTATTTCAGTTTGGTATTGGTGCGATAGTTGCCGTTATGGTTTGGCAATATGCGGGAGATAGTGATTCGGCTCGTTCTCTTACTCTGCCATTTATGAAGACGTATATTCCAGGGATGGAGACACTGACGCTGTCTCCGAATGTAATCATTTTGGGGTTCGGAGTTTTCTCTTTGATTGCAATTTTTATGGTGATGTTGATGTCAAACGCAGTCAATATCACTGATGGGCTTGATGGCCTTGCGCCTGGAACCGTGACAATCGCTAGTTTTGCAATGATGGCGTTATGTTACATCGCGGGTTCTTCTGAACATGCTGGGGTGTTATTAATGCCGTACGTTGAGGGATCTGCTGAGATGATGGTTGTTGCCGGCGCAACAGCGGGTGCTTGCTTAGGATTTCTTTGGTTTAATTGTCATCCCGCACAAGTTTTTATGGGCGATACAGGTTCGATGCCACTTGGAGGCTTGCTCGCGACAATCGCGATAATCATTAGGCAAGAATTTTTACTTCTTATCATCGGCGGCGTATTTTTAATGGAATTCGGCAGCAGTTTTTTACAAATTGCATACTTCAAGGCAACGAAGGGTAAGCGTATTTTTAGGTGCGCACCAATACATCATCACTTCCATCGCAAAG
Organism: Phycisphaerae bacterium; assembly: GCA_018701395.1. GTDB lineage: Bacteria > Planctomycetota > Phycisphaerae > Phycisphaerales > SM1A02. The sequence goes on from JABIWU010000032.1 coordinate 10,084, forward strand.
GTTGGTCTGAATCACAGGTTGTAACGCGCTTTTGGGTACTTGCAGTTATTTTTGCAATGATCGCACTTGTTTCAATCAAAATGCGCTAAACGAATTCAATTATTCTGGAGGTCAGTTGATTGCAGTTTCAAGGTTAACAACCGTATTAGCCAGATTCGGCGCTTTTTTGAAGCGGTGTTCTCTAAGCATCGAAATTAAGTGCGCCATGTCGCCATGAACAGGTGCTGTAAACTCAACCGGTTTATCTGAAATGGGGTGTGTAAAAGCTAGGTATGCAGCGTGAAGAGCTTGACGTTTAATTACGAAATCGGTTCGTGGAAGTGAAAACGGCACTCCTCGAGGGACGATGTTCCCAACTTTTAAATGTTTGCCACCATAGATATCGTCGCCAACAATCGGGTACCCCAAGTGTTGTAAATGCAACCGAATTTGATGTGTTCTTCCAGTTTTTAAATCCAGTTCTAAAAGTGTAAACCCGTCGTAGATTTCTCTAACATGATAAATTGTAACGGATGGTTTTCCGGTGTCATCCCAGCGGACCGCGTACCCATCACGCTTTGTGGGATGTTTTCCAAGAGGAACATCAATGCAATCTGTAAGCGGTTCAACCTCTCCGTGTACAACGGCAAGGTATCGCTTCCGAGTTTTTCGTTGTTCAAATTGTTTCCCTAGCCGCCAGTGTGCTGTGTCAGTTTTTGCTGAAACCATTACGCCTGTCGTATGCCGATCGAGCCGGTGCACAACGCCTGGCCTTGCGAACTCTTCTCCAACGGAGGACAATTCGCCACTGCTTACGTGCTGATAGTGCCAAGCAAGTGCATTGATGATAGTGCCAGATTTATTCGACCGAGCAGGGTGGACGATGATGTCATCATCTTTGTTGATAACGATTAGGTCGGCGTCTTCGTGGATGATTTTTAATGGGATGTCTTCCGCTGGAATGTCCGATGAAGGCGGGGGTGGCAAAATCACTTTGACAACGTCATGCTTTTTTAATTTAGTAGACCCTTTTGGTGTTTTGCCATTCACTAAAACCATTTTTTCCTCAATGAGCCGTTTTAAACTAGTTCGAGAAAGGAATGGGATTCGTGTTGCAAGGTAACTATCAAGACGTCGGTTTAAATCGCGGGATATTGTAAATGTCGCTTGTACAACTGCTTCTTCTTCTGAGTTTTGGTTTTCGTATGCGCGAAATAGTGCATCGCTATCGATGTTACCTCCGCCGTCAAGTATTTCTTTTGACTGATCATTAGGCGTACGCATTATTGCACATTACTGCACATTATTCACTATCGGTAGTGGGCACGTTGGTGATGGAATCGATTGCAGGGTTGACTGGAACTTCTTCACGGATTGTAATTTGATTATTTCTTGCAATTACTTCTGCGTCACTTGGTAAAACAATAGTTTCAGAAAGTGATGCAAGCGTTTTAATTCTGCTTCTCGCTTGGTCCGCAAGGGCAGGGTACTGTGCGCCACTTCGATCTATTACGTTGGCGTAATATTTTTCAGCCGTTTTTAAGTCGCCACTTGCTTCCGCAACAGCAGCACGACCATTTAATGCACTGATTGTTAGAAGTGTTGATGCGCCTGATTTGTCGTCAAGTCCAATTACTATTGCGTATAAATTATCAGCTTTTTCAAGGTAGAAAGTTTTGTCTTCTGCAGCAAGTGGTGTCACAATTTCAACGGTACTTCCAATTGCATTTCCTGAAATGATCGATTGTAAATAAGCATCTGCCGCACTGAGAAGCCCGAGTTGTTGTATTGAATCGACATCAGAATATGATTTTGCTACATCTTCATGGGATGCAGGAAGGCCTGATGCTTGGGCTTCAAGAAAAGCGATCCACGCTTCTGCGCGGTGCGCAATTGTGCCTTGTTGGTATCGCACGAAGAACAAGTAGCCAGCAATCACAATCATGATAATTAGGAGATAACTTGGCCCCTTTGTTTTTAGCCATACTACGAAATCTTCATTTACTTGGCTATCAGATAGATCGGCTGTTTGAATATCTTTTAAACGGTCTTTGTCCATGTCATAATTCCTTTAAGAATTTGACATTCTAGCATAGAACTGAGGGTGAGGCTGATGCTCACTTCGCGGCTCTTTTTTGAAGCACGAAGTTAAATAACTGGAACTATATCTTCGTTATTTTAGATGCAACCGGTCAAGTGCATTCTGCATTTGAAACAGGCAAGAAGCTAAATATCTTGGGTCGCCTTCAGATTGCATGAATGCAGGAGCTGTTGCAGCAAGTAACACCCTACGAACATCAACAAGGTTGTTGTAGTCGTCATCCACACGCATGCCAAGTTTTTTTCTCGCAGCCGCCATCGTTGGGACTGGTTTTGTAGATTTAAGACGAGATTTATGACCCCAAAGCTGGCGTTCAAGGTAGACAGCATCTTCTATCCAATGCCCTGCATGAACTTCAGCTAAGTCAATTAGGGATACCTTGGCACTCCGGGCATTGTCTCGACACATTGCGTTTGCAAAATGCAAATCGCCGTGAAGCCATTGGTCAATTCGTCTACCACGCCAAACTTCCAAGAGCGAGCCCAATTTTTTTGTAAGAATCGAATGGGATTTTTTCCATGAAGATTCATTTGCAATGTGATTTTCTTTTACGCTTTTCTTGGCTTGTGTTAAAAGAGAACTCCAATCTTCAAGTCTTCCTGTTTGGTCAACCTCAAATCTGGATGCAGAAAGAGTGAATTGTGCGGCGGCATTGGCAATACGTTCGATGTTAGAATCTTCCCAATGTTTGCCAAGTGGTCCTACTGGGAAACGTTCAATTATCATCCAAGTTAAATCATATCCATTGAGTTTCTCGCCACTGGCAAAAAGTGTTGGAACGACGCTTTCTGGAATTTGCAATTTTCGTGTCCACTGTAATTCGCATTGGTTCACCGGAAGTTTTATGACGACTTCTAAAGATACATCATCGTCAGTCCACGTAGCAAAACCTGTAGCAGCACCTCCTCGTTGCCAGTCCGTGCGAAACCAGTGTATTTTGTCAACGCGATTATTTGTTTGTTTTCTAAGAGCTGGTTCAAGAGAACTAGCTAGAGAAGATGGAATACTGCTCGTGGCAGATTCAATCATGCTTGATTCTCCAATAGATCTTTCACACAATTAGAGTAAGGTAAAACAGAGAATGAGGCAAGTCTTTCCTTCTAGGGGTTGCCTTAATTGCCCTTAGAACATAGTTTATGGCGGTGAATACACTGCAATGGGATGTTTTAGTACTCGATTTAGATGGAACACTATTGTGTAGCCAAGGCGCAGTCTCAGACCAAAATCTACATGCACTAGATGTTGTTCGTGACCATGGTGTTGAAGTAGTTGTGGCTACTGGTCGATGTTTTGCGGAAAGCAAACATATTTTGGAAACCATAAACCATATTGGCGCCAGCATTACTGCTGGCGGTTCGCAATTAACAGATCATTATGGAAATGTAATTGCAAGAGATGGTGTCGACGCTTCAATTGTAAGCGAGGTCACAAAAAAAGTAGTGGAGTACGGTCATCGTTCGTTGCTATTAAAAGATGCAACAACTTGTGACGCGCAATATGTATTAGTTGGTGATGCGGCATTGCATGAGGCATCAACGTGGTGGTTTGATTCACACGAAGTTTCAATTGTCGAAGTGAATACTTTTGAAGAGGACCCGTGGCCTGAGCACACGATGCGTGTAGGTGCGGTCGCAAATGAATCTTGTTTAATTCCAATTGCAAATGAACTTAAAATTTCACTCGAAGGTCGAGCAAAAATGCAACATTGGTCGGCTGTGACTTGTTCAGAAGCGACTGGTTCCTCGACACATTTGCTTGAAGTGTTTGGAAGTCAAGTTAATAAATGGACGATGTTGAAGCATCATCTAGGCGATTCGATTGACAATGCACGGATAGTTGCAATTGGTGATGGCTTGAATGATGTCGAAGTTCTGCAAGAGGCAGGATTGTCAATAGTTATGGAAAATGCAAATGAGCATGTTCAACAACATGCTGATGTTCTTGCTGGGCATCACAATGAGCACGGGTTTGCCAAGGCAATGCGTCGATGGATTATCCCGGTGGAATCAAAGAGATGAAATCTGAAATAAAAAAGCGAACGGGCGCGCATGAAGTCTGGCCAATCCAGTCAATTTTGAATGGCGTTAAAGGAATACACGACAAGTGGTTGCTGTTTGCGCCTGATTGCGAACCATTTTATGCTGAAGTTTCAACCAATTCGTCGTTTAGAAAAGTACCATCAGCCCAGCGCGGGTTAACTCTCGCAATTGAGTCTGGGAAACCATCGTTGGTTTTCGTACCAAATCGACAATTAGCTTCAGTACTGTCTATTGCTAGAGATGTAACACTACGTTCGCCAGTAGTGCTGGTCGTAGAAGATCATCCAGTACTTGCGCCACAATTATTGCCAAGAGAATGCGCTAAGTTGGCGGGCTTGTCAATCATAGAGCCATGCGACTCGACCGAAGTTGCATTTTGCACAAACGCTGCAGCTTTATTTTCAGTTTCAACGAATAAACCAATTGTGTTATTGATGCACCACGGACTATTAGCAAGCGCAGCATCTGAAGAACAAATTGACAATTCTATTCTTCAGCCAAGAACTCCAAATGTTGAAACTTCTACACCGTTGCATTTAGGAAGACGATTAGAATTAAATAGGCAAAGAACGTTACCAAGCCCAGGCGAGCAAGTTGAAGTTGGATTCGTAACTGTAGGTGGTTCTGATTTATCTCTCAAATATCTCGTGTGTGAATTGCAACTTCTTGGTCGAGTTCCAATGTTAAACATTCGTCTTGTTCACCCAATTGATTCGGTTCCTGTAGAGCGAATGTTAGCTAGGTGTAGACATGTTGTTGTACTAGAGCCTCGTCCTGGCGAGATTGAACAAGAAATTATTAGCATTGCGCAATCAATGCGTCGAGAGGGTCGTGAAGTAGCATCCATTTGGGGCAAGGAATTGCCACCTTCTAATCCAGAACAATTGCCTGTTCACGTCCCTGTTAATTCGATTCATCCTTCAGTGGTTGCGCGGCTTACGCAACATTTGTTGCATGAAGTTTCACCTTCGGCAAATATTGGTGAGCAATTACTGCAAAGTTATTCGTTGCTTGATTTAGAACCAAAGAAGCGAAGCTCTTTTGGCACAAATGGAGCTTTAGAATTGTTACGCGAAATGTCTCTTCGTGTGCTTTGTGCTAGCGATTCAACGAAGCAAATTGTGCTTGATGGCGAAATGAAAAAAGATGGTGACGGCGGAACAATTTTGGTTGAAACTTGGGGCGAGGACCGATTTTTGGAAGATGGAATCAACGTTATCAGAGATGCGGTACTTCGAAAAGAAACGAGAATCATTCTTGTCTGGCGAAATTTTGAAATTGGAAATGCCTTACTAACGTTAATTGATGCAGTGTTGCCTACAAAAAATGATGATGGCAAACATGTTATTGAAGTAAAGATTGATCAAGGCGAAGAAGTTGATAATGCAATCGAACTTGCAAGTACACGAGAAGGCGTAAGTGTCATCATCGTTAAAGATGGAGAAGAACCACGGTTTGACCTGCAAAGATTAGAACATGTAACCCGGAACATTGACCAAATTGGTTTTCGGCAACAACATGCAATTGTTATTCCTATGGAGCAATTAACCCCTGTAAGAATAGTTCCATTTGACCCTTGGAAATCAAAAAATACGACTACTGCGATGCCGCTTGAAACTTCAATTTCAACTCGATGGCTTAAGCCAGAATATCGTAGATGGAGAATTTCACTTCGTCCAATTTTAGAGCGAGTGGAGGTAACACGAAGTAAACCGCCTGTGCGAGTCGTTATAAATAGTTCTGTTGGTATTACACCACCCAAAGCAATTCATGCTTCCGCACCATCGTGGCGAGTTCATATCGCTGGCTCGCGTGGTGATCAGCCGGGCGTCGTAGGGGGCATTCTTATTAATGCAGGGATTGAAATGGGGCATGAAATACGGGTGCAATGCAACAATCGATTCGTCGGCCCAGGCAGAAGAGCATGGTCGCAACTCTTGTTTACAAGAAAGCAGAATGCAAATGCATACAAGCCCTTGCTCGGGACAATTCCATGGGGCGAGGCGGATGTTTTACTTGGATGGGATAGAGAAGAAGTTATTCGCTCGCTCGATCAAAAAGGGAATTTGCGAATTGGTTCACGGGATAGAACATATGCTGTTGTAAATTCAGATCCTCTTGAACACCAGACAGAACTCATTGACGATAATGGGAATACTACTTCGTTAGATATTGATTTTCTCGAACAAAGTTGCAAAAGTGACTCGATAAACATTCAGGGCTTCGCTTCTCTTGCGAGGTACAGATTTCACAATGAACGATTAGGTGATGTTGTACAACTTGGAGTTGCATTTCAGCTTGGTTACATTCCAGTTACTGTGGATGCAATTAATGTGGCTGTTCTCAAAGCCGAACATGCTGGATTTGCTCGTAGTATCGAAGCATTTGAATTTGGAAGGCAGATTGCTTGCGATTCGCAATCAACAAGGAGAGCAAAAGAAGAATCGCAAATTGACTTGGAACGACTGGAGAAAAGGTGTGTTCGCGACTTAATAAAAGAAGGTCGTCGGGGTATTAATAAGTCGATTATTGTAAATCGGCTATTACGACAATGCAGACAATCACTGCCTGGCCTTTATGAAAGCATCGATGGTCGTCAATCGGCAATTGATTTGATTAACGCAATACGCCGCTGTATGCTTTGGGGCGGCGAGGAAGTTGCAAATCGATATGTGACGTTATTGTGCCAAGTGTATGTAATTGATTCTGCAGAAAACGGAAGGGCGTTAACAAGAAATGTCATTTTGCCTTTGGCTGAAGCAATCTTGATTCACGAACCAATCTATCTTGCTCGATTAGCAAGAAGTCCAGAGATTGTCAGGCGTATTCGAAAACGTTTAAATGTTCAGAACTCACGTGGTGATATTTTGAAACGTCGCTTTTTATCTAGAATTAGGTTGCGTCTATGGAATTGGTCTTTTCAACTTGATTTGCGAACGAGTGATTGGTCTTCTTTTGTCGTAACAACAGTTGGTATTTTTTTCCCAAGGCGTTGGAGAGGACACCGTCGTGATAGGGCAGTTCGAGAATTGGTTGTGCATGCAGTTACAAGCGCAGTGAATTCAAAAGAACAATACGATGTGTGGGTAAATAAATTTCAATTGCTAAATCAATTAGCATTAGATAGTAAAATGCATTCAACATCAATTGATGAAATCCAACGGATTATTCAGTCGTAATCTGGTTGTATTCTCTTTTGAGTTGTCCGCAAGCAGCTGAAATATCTCTTCCGCGGCTTGCGCGAATATGTGTATTTACACCGGCCTTTACTAGAACTTCTTGAAACCGTCTTACTTGTTCAGTTTTTGGTCGTACGTAATCTAACTCTGGAACTTCGTTGTATCGAATTAAATTTACATTGCATCGCAACGTTTTGCAAAGACCTATTAGCTCTTTAGCTTGAGCCGACCGGTCATTGACTCCGCCTAAAAGCAAATACTCAAGTGTAATTTCGCGCCCAGTTGCATCAAAGTAATTACTGCATGCTTTTAGAATGTCTTCTATTGGCGAGAAGCGAGCCCAAGGGATTAACTCTTTACGAAGTTCGTCATTGGGGGCGTGTAAACTTAATGCAAGGGTTACGGGAATGTCAAAGTTTGCAAGTTTTTCAATTGCAACAGGTAGCCCAACAGTTGAAACTGTGATTTTTCTTGCGCCTATTCCTAGTCCCCAAGGGGCGTTGAGAATGCGAATGGCTCGAGTCACGGCAGTATAATTTGAGAGTGGCTCGCCCATTCCCATGAAGACAATATTTGTAATATCGTCGGCGCCAAGCGCCATGACTTGTTCGACGATTTGCCCAACATCTAGACTGCCTTCTAATCCGCCCATTCCCGAAGCACAAAACGTACACTTGACTGGGCAGCCAACTTGGCTTGAAACACAAGCAGTGTGCCTGCCTTTTGTAGGAATCATCACAGCTTCTGTCTGTTTCTGGCCTGTGTCCCACGAAAGTAGTTTTTTAATGGTTCCATCGGATGCTTTTTGGGTTTTAACGCATTTTGATCTGCGGAAAAACAGTCGCTCTTCAAGCAATAGCCGTTTCTCTTTTGAAATATTTGTCATCTCGTCTACTGAAGTTACTTGTTTTTTGTAAATCCAATCAATAACTTGCTTACCTGCAAATGTTGGCAATCCTATTTCTGCGATAAGAGCATCAACGTCACGTGGGAACAATTCTAGAGCATGTACTTTTGAAGTATTCAAAGTGGATATCCTTCAACGGTTAAGTTTTTTGATTTTAAAAATGTGTTGAGGGATGCTGGCATTGAAAATGTCATTGCTTCGTCAAAGTCATAATCGCCTTCGAGTATGCCATCGTATTTTTCAGTGAGATGTGTTATGAGTTCTGAAACTAAATGGTCAGGAGCGCTAGCACCCGCGGTGATAAGAATTGAATGTACGCCGTCAAGCCAGGACGGGTTTATTTCAGTTACATCGTCGAGCAAATAGGACTTAGTTCCTGCTGTTTCTGCTATTTCTGTTAGCCGAAGTGAGTTAGAACTATTTTTACTTCCTACTACTAATACCAAGTCGACATTTGCGGCATCTTCTCTAACTGCATTTTGTCTATTTGTCGTTGCATAACAAATATCATCTGAAGGAGGTGCGTGGATTTCAGGGAAGGCAATGCGTAGAGCAGAAATAATAGTTTCGGCATCGTCGGTGCTTAAAGTGGTTTGAGTGAGATAAACTAATTTAGTTGCATCTTCAATTTTCAGAGAATGGATATCGTCTATGGATTCAACAATTTGAATTGCATCTGGTGCTTCGCCTTGTGTTCCAACAACTTCTTGGTGGTTCTTGTGGCCTATCAATAAAATTTGCCATCCTCGTTTTGCATATCGAATTGCCTCCGCATGCACTTTAGTTACCAAAGGGCATGTTGCATCTATACAAGTAAGATTCCTGTCATTTGCAAGTTTTTTGATTTCTGGGCTTACGCCGTGGGCGCTGAAAACAACTACAGAATCTTTTGGTATTTCAGCAATGTTCTCAACGAAGACCGCTCCTCGCTCACGTAGTCGATAGACAACGTGGCGGTTGTGAACTATTTCATGATACACGTATAATTTTTCATCATTGCCGATTGCATCAAGAAGCATATCTACAATGTCAACAGCCATGCGAACACCCGCACAAAACCCCCGTGGGTTTGAAAGTTTGATTCGCATAGGTGTATTGTACGGGAAGGCTTAACTTCTAGCGTAAGTTGGCGATTTTCATTGCTCTTTCATTTGCAAGGATTGCCAAAGAAAAGCGTACACGTCTGCCGTTTCGTCAATCCGAAGATGCGTGGGTTTACCTGCACCATGTCCTGCCCTGGTTTCGATACGAATTAACACGGGGTTAGCGCATGCTTGAGCATATTGAAGTTCAGCTGCAAATTTAAAACTGTGTGCAGGGACAACTCTGTCGTCGGTGTCTCCAGTTGTAACCAATGTTGGAGGGTAGCAAGTCCCTTTTATTAGATTGTGGTAGGGGGAGTATTTAAATAAATGTTTGAACATCGTTGCATCTTTAGGATCACCATAGTCGCTAGTCCATGCCCATCCAACAGTAAAGAGCGGGAATCGCAACATGTCCATTACACCAACTGCGGGCAAGCAAGCACCGAAGAGGTCAGGTCGCTGTGTCATGCAGGCACCGACAAGTAAACCGCCATTACTTCCACCTTGTATCGCTAGTTTATTTGAATTCGTCCATTTTGCACGGATTAACCATTCACTGCATGCGATAAAGTCGTCGAATACTTGTTGTTTATTCTCAAGCATCCCACCCTCGTGCCATGTTTTGCCATACTCACTTCCACCCCGGATGCATGCAACGGCAAGTACACCTCCCATTTGAATCCAAGTTGCTCTTGAAGCAGAGAAGCGCGGCAAGATTGCAATGTCGAAGCCGCCGTACCCATACTGAAGTACAGCGTTGTCTCCATTAAGCACAACATCTTTACTTGCAACAATAAATAGTGGAACGAGCGCGCCGTCGGTGCTTTTTACAAATTCTCTTCGAACTACAATGGAGGATAAATCAATTGGAACTTCAGATTCCCAACATAATGTCGTTGCTCCATCTTCTAAGTCAAGCGAATATATTGAAGGGGGTTGGTTGTAACTTGAATATGACCAATACACTGTTTTGTCTTTTGCATCGCCATTAAAACCGGATGCTGTTCCAATGCCGGGTAGCTTGACTTCGTATAACAAATTGCCAAGCAAGGAATGTACGGTTGCTTTAGATGAAGCATCTTCAAGCCAAGAACATGTGATTTTCCCGCCAACAATATCAGCACTTCTTAGAATATTTTGTTGTTCAGGAAGCACAACGGACCATTTTGGATTTTCTGAATCAAAATGTACAGAAATTAATTTCCCATTTGGAGCATCACGGTCTGTTTTGAACCAAAGCGTATTGCTCATTCCGCCAATAAGGGAAACTTCCGCATCAAAATCTGAAATTAACCAGTGCAGTTCCTTTTCGTTTGGTCCTTTGACGAGCACAGCGTTGTTTGATGAAGTGCCAATATTTACTGAGATAACAAGCCAGCCACCGTCTTTTGTAACACTTGCATTGTAGAAACGGTTTGGATGATCCTTATCATTGTAAACAAGTGTATCTTGAGATTGCTCTGTGCCAATGCGGTGAAACCAAAGTTCAGAAGCGTCTGTTGTCTTGATATGACCTTCACTGTCTGAGTCTGGGTAACGAGAATAAAAATATCCAGATTCATCTGGTAACCACGACGGCGAATCATTTTTAATGTCGCGAATCACTTCTGGAAGGAGTTCGCCACTGTTTAAATCTTTTGCATACCAAGTCGACCAGTCTGAGCCAGCATCTGAAATACCCCACACTAAGTAGTTTCCTTCTGGGCTAGGACTGTACATTGAAAGTGCTTGTGTTCCATCTTCTGAAAACAAGTTTGGGTCTAGCAATACTTTTTCAATTGTTGTTGGAGAATCTCCTGTGTAAATAACACTGTGGTTTTGCAATCCTGTATTTCTAGATTGGAACCAACGACTGCCACGATGAAACGGTAAGCCATGTTTTTCATAGTTCCATGCCTTCGTCAGTGTTTCTTTTATGTATGGACGTGTTTCTATTGAATCTAAATATTGCCGAGTAATAGTATTCTCATCTTGTACCCACATCCGAACTTCGTTACTCTCGCGGACATCTTGTTCAAGCCATCTATAAGGATCGGCAACTTCAACACCATGTAGTGTCTCAACTATATCTCCTCGATACGCCTCTGGATATTGGATTGGTGCAATGGTGAATAGACTTGCAATGATTAAAAGCATAAATTAGTTTCCGATAATGTAGGGAAGGTCGTGTAGACCTTCAGTTAAATCAATGGGTCCATCTGCACCAATCAAAATATCTGCTTCATAATGCACGCTCATAGAGTGGTCGGCTGAAAAAATTGGCCATGAACCTCTTGCATTTTCAATCTGTCCCGTTCCAACCGCGAGCATTGGCTCTACTGCAACAAGCATGCCTTCTTCAAAAGTGCGCCAAGCATCTGGCCATTCAGAAGGGTGTGCAGGAACTACATTTGAAATAAAAGGCGGCGTATGAAGCGACTTTCCATAGCCATGCCCACCAAGACCTCTAATGAGGTGGAAGCCATACTCTTTTTCAGCAACATTTTGAACTGCTTTTGCAAAATCCATTAATGGCCGATTTGGTTGCATCGCTGCAACGCCTGCTGAAAGAGATTCTCTACCCGCTTCCATTAGTTTCATATTTTCTTCACTTGTTTCTTCAATCGCCCACGTCCAGGCGGCGTCACCAATCCATCCTTGATGTGTTACGCCAATATCAATAGAAACTAAATCACCAGGTTCGATGGCTCTCTGGCTCATTGTGTGTGTCCCATGGACAATGCAATCATTTATAGATAAACAAGATTGGCTTGGGAAGGGAGGTTGCCCTGGGATTCGATATTTATAAAAAGCACTTTTGCATTTTAGTGAACGCAGTTTTTCGCCCACAAAAGAATCAATTTCAGGAAGAGTAACTCCGGCACGTAAAAAATCAGTCAACGCTTTGTGTACTTCGAGAACAAATTGCGCTGATATCTTTGCGGCTTTAGCATCATTTTTATTTATGAGTGGAATTGTTTTCATGACTCATCCTCAATTTCCATCTCTCCGTCCGTTAGTAGATGCACAATTTCACCCTTGATAGAAACAAGTAAAGGTCCGCCTGCTGCAATATGCCATGCTAAATCACGCTCATCATCACATTCGAGAAGTTGCAAGTCTGCATGTTTTCCAATTTCTAAACTGCCAACTTTGTCTTGTAAATTTAAAACGCAAGCAGCATTGATAGTGGCGGCTGTAATTGCTTCTGCAGGAGTGAGACCAAGTCTTCTACACGCAAGTGAAATTGCAAATGGCATTGATGGGCTAGGAGCAGAGCCTGGGTTGTAATTAGTCGCGATTGCAACCGCGCAACCAAGGTCGATAATTTCTCGACCACGTGCGTAACGGTCATGCAAGCAAAAACCACTAGTTGGTAATAGAACGCCAATGGTGTTGCTTTCTGCAAGAAGTTTTAATTCTTCATTAGTTGAATGCTCAAGATGGTCGACACTTCTTGCACCAAGTTCGACTGCACGGGCGAGCATGCCTAAAGAATTAAATTGGTCGACATGTGCACGAATTGGACAATTGAGTTCGATTGCTTTTTTGAATAATTTTGTTGTTTCGTCAAGTGACCATGCGCCTTGTTCGCAGTACGCATCGCATGTAATGTTCGGGAACTCTTGCACAACTGCAGGCAATGTTTCGTGAATGACGATGTCGGTGAAATTTTCTTGTTCTGGATCAATAGCATGCGCACCAAGAAAAGTACCGACGATTATTTGTGGTACATCTTGTGATGCATCGTGGATTGCACGAAGCATTTTTAATTCGCTTTCAGTCGTTAGTCCATATCCACTTTTAATTTCAATTGTTGTTGTTCCAAGTGATGCCATTAAACCAAGCCGACCAAGAACATCGATGCATAAATCTTCTTGGCTCGATTCTCGAACGGCGCGTACTGTTGACATTATGCCGCCACCTTGTTCTAGGATTTCTAGGTAGGAAGTGCCTCGCAAGCCAAGTTCGAATTCTTCAAGTCTGCTGCCCGCCCAACAGGCGTGCGTGTGGCAATCGACAAAAGAGGGCAATACTACTCGTCCATTTGCATCTACGACTGGAACATCTGGATGCGAATTGATAAAATCTTCATCTGGTAATCCCTCTGCGATGAATTCGATAATGCCATCTTTCACAGCAATAAAACCATTTTGGATGATTCCTAAATCGTTCATCACTTCTTTTTTGCGAGGAGCATTTTCGCCTGCAAGTGTAAGGATGCGGGCGTTGACGATGATGAAACTACTCATGCGTTACTCTTTTGCATTGGGATATTTACATTTTGTTCTTTTGCACATTGAATGGCTTCTTTATAGCCAGCATCTACATGTCTGAAAATACCCATCATTGGGTCATTTGTAAGCACTCGTTTTAATCGGGCATCTGCTTCAGTTGTTCCGTCTGCAACAATGACTTGACCTGCGTGTTGCGAGTAACCGATGCCAACCCCGCCACCATGATGGAAGCTAACCCAACTGGCACCGCTTGCGATGTTTAATGCAAAGTTAATAAGTGGCCAATCGCTAACAGCGTCGGTGCCGTCGAGCATGCCTTCGGTTTCACGGTTAGGGCTTGCGACACTGCCGCAGTCCAGGTGGTCTCTCCCAATAACGATTGGAGCGGAGACTTCGCCTGAGCGAACCAATTCATTAAAAGCAAGACCTGCTTTGTCACGTTCTCCAAGACCAAGCCAGCAAATTCGGCAAGGTAACCCTTGGAATGCAACGCGGTCTTGCGCCATAGTAATCCAGCGTTTGAGTGATTCATCTTCTGGAAAAAGTTTAAGAATAACTTCATCCGTTTTCTTAATATCTTCAGGATCGCCAGAAAGAGCGCACCAACGAAACGGTCCTCGCCCACGGCAAAATTGAGGGCGAATATATTCAGGTACAAATCCTTTGAAATCAAATGCGTCGTTGACGCCGTTGTCAAAAGCTCGTTGTCTAATATTGTTTCCGTAATCAAATGTTTTCGAGCCCTGTTTCATGAACCAAAGCATTAGCTTGACATGTTCTGACATTGTTGCAACGGAAAGATCTGTGTATTGTTTAGGATTACTCTGGCGCAATGCATCTGCTTCTTCACGACTCATTGACGTGGGGTAATAACCAACGAGAGGGTCATGCGCGGATGTTTGGTCAGTTAAAATTTCAGGGATTATGTTGCGTTCTTTTAGTCGTGCAAGTAAATCGACGATGTTGCCAACGAAACCAACTGAAATTGCTTCACTAGAAGCAGTCGCTTCAAGTGCTCTGTCGATAGATGGATCTAAATCTTCAAAAATTTCATCAAGGTATCTATCGTGGACTCTTTTTTCTAATCGTTCAATGCAAACATCTGCAATGAGACAGGTACCGCCGTTCATTGTAACAGCGAGGGGTTGCGCACCACCCATTCCGCCGCAACCACCAGTAACGGATAAAGTTCCAGCTAGGGAACCGTTAAAATGTTGTCGAGCACATTCTGCAAATGTTTCAAACGTGCCTTGTAAAATTCCTTGAGTTCCGATGTAAATCCAAGATCCAGCAGTCATCTGTCCGTACATCATTAGATCGCGAGCTTCAAGGTCGTCAAAAACTTCTTGTGTTGCCCAATGAGGAACTAAATTGCTGTTAGCGATAATGACGCGAGGCGAATCGACGGTTGTTGTTGCAATACCGACTGGTTTGCCAGACTGCACGAGTAAAGTTTCATCTGGCTCAATTGACTTTAACGATGCAATAATTGCATCGTACGATTCCCAGTTACGAGCTGCTTTGCCTCGCCCTCCATAGACAACAAGATTCTCAGGGCATTCTGCAACTTCAGGATCGAGATTATTCATTAACATTCGCATCGCGGCCTCGGCTTGCCATGATTTACAACTTAGTTTGGCGCCTCTTGGAGCTGTAATGGTTCGTTTTTGATCTGTAGTATGCAATGCCATAATTTGTCGATTTTATCCTCGATAGCCTATCTCTGCACAGTGTAGAATGAAACAAATTAATGAAGAACAAGGAGTTTTACTATGGCTATGCAAGCTGAAATTTCAATGGAACCAATCACAGCAGGAACATTTTGTTGGAATGAGCTCGCTGTACGAGATGTAGAAAAAGCTGGAGCGTTTTATACTGCTTTATTTGGTTGGACGGTAGATACTTGCGACAATGGGGCGATGCCGTATACCTTGTTTAAGATGGGCGATTTTCCTGTTGGTGGCATGATCCAGATGGATAGTGACTGGCCAGAAGATGTTCCACCGCATTGGGGTTGTTACATCTCGTCTGATGATGTCGACGCGATGGCAGAAAAAGCAACGGAACTTGGTGGTACGCTCTGCTGTGGACCACAAGAAGCAGGGGATGAAGGTCGTTTTGCAGTGATCGCTGATCCAACTGGTGCAGTCATTAGTATCTTCAAAGGCGGCGATGGTAAGAATCCACAAGGGCATGGGTCTTTTTGTTGGAATGAATTGTTGACGAACGACATGGACAAAGCCAGTGACTTTTATACGAACCTCCTTGGCTGGAAGGCTGAACCTACCAAAACAAGTGCAGAGCCCTATACCGTTTTTATGAATGGTGAAACATGGGCTGGGGGAATGATGAAAATGCATTGGGAAGGCCAGCCGACATGGCTTGGTTATGTCAGTGTTGCAAGCGTGGATGAAACAACCGCAAAAGCAGTTGAGCTCGGTGCAACTGTTTGTGTAGAACCAGCAGACATTCCCGGCATTGGACGATACGCTGTATTTACCGATCCTGGAGGAGCAACTATTGCAGCCTTTACCGGACTTTCGGAGTGTTGTAGAGACGGAAACGGCTGTTGTTCTTAACATAATCAAGAAGAAAATCTTGACTATTAGTTGGCTGTGTGTATTTTAAGTATGTGAAAATCTATTTTATCCATTTGATTTGTTCTATTGGAATTTGCTCTCAAATATTTGGTGATCTTCGATTTGAAGAGCCAATGGTATTTCCCGCTGGTGGAGTTTCTACTGGGGCATTTCCAAGTGATTTTGACAATGATGGCGATATTGATTTTGCAATTGCAAGCAGGGAAGATAATTCGGTAAGAATCTATTTGAATGACGGTACAGGTACATTCAGCGATCCGTTGTTTGTGGAAACCGGTGTAAGCCCGAGGTATGTTGAGGGAGGAGATTTTGATAATGATGGCGATGTGGATCTTTGTACTTCTGACTTTGGTAGTGACACAGTTTCTGTGTTACTAAATGATGGTGCTGGGATTTTTACACTCGCGGAACAGTACGAAGCGTTTAAGCCATCATTTCTCTGGGTCGACGACATAGATTCTGATGGAAAAGACGACATCGTAGCCTTGCATTTGAATAGCGAAGACGCCAACCCCGACCACCATCCTGGCGTTGTTTTTCCCTTGTACGGAAATGGTGATGCAACATTTACTCAGGGAGCAATTGTATTTACGGGTGCCTTGCCTCGTGGTGGGGCGTCTGATGATTTAAACGGTGATGGGCAGCGAGATATTGTGACTGCAGATGTGTATTCAAGGACTATTTCGGTCATTCTTTCAAAAGGAAACCGAGAGTGGGATGAAGCAATAGAAATACCCGTACCAGACGGAACACCTAGGTATGTTTCTTTGGGCGATTTTGATAATGACGGGGATGTCGATATTGCATCGTTAGATAAACTTTTTGGTTTTTTTTCTATTCTGCTGAACGATGGAAATGCTATTTTTACGCTTCATGAAACAATAAAGGTAAGTGATTCTCCACATTCAATGCAACTAAAAGATGTTGACCAAGATGGCGATATTGATTTCGTAGTAGCCCA
This sequence comes from Phycisphaerae bacterium, assembly GCA_018701395.1. Lineage (GTDB taxonomy): Bacteria > Planctomycetota > Phycisphaerae > Phycisphaerales > SM1A02. Next base: position 27,152 of record JABIWU010000032.1, read on the forward strand.
CGCTGCTTCTGAGTCTCAGTTTATTTTGTACAACAATGGAAACGCAAACATTGAGAGTATGCAAATGCTAACAATACCAGGGGGAACCGCAGAAGTTAAGCTCGCTGACTTTAATGCAGATGGCATGTTCGATATTCTTACTGCGAATGTTAATGTTTCAGCTAATGGAGCAACGGTATTGCTGCAACGCGAATGTCTAGTATGCGCCGGAGTAAGAAGTGCCGTAGATGTTTGTCCTCCAATTACTGCAGATTTAGAATTTTTCCTTGACTCTTACTCAAGCATTGAAGTGCAATTAGAGGGAAATTCAATCGCGGGTAATTCACTGAGTTATATTGTTACTTCCATTCCAGAAACGGGAAACGTAAAAGATGCCAATGGGAATCGAATCACTCATGTGCCGTATTATCTACCCGACAATAAAATTACATTTGCTTCGGTCTATGGTTTCGTTGGATTAGAAACGATGACGTATATGGTCAATGATTGCGTTGCTTCAGAGGAATCTACAGTTTTGTTTCATGTAGATGTTTCCTTTCCTGATGAATGCAACTCCGTGCTCGAAGTGTTTAATGGGGAAACGCAGTTCTCAACTCTGAACGCGACCGACTCTTTAGATCCGTTTGATGTAACGCAGTGTTTACAACCTGGTTTAGGCGAGATGCGAAAGGATATTTGGTTTAGTTATTTTGCTTGTGAAGAAGGGCAACTCACTGTTGACTTATGTGGATTGGTCGAGTTTGAAGCAGCAATGGTTTTGTATAAAGGCAGTTGCTGCGAGTTAGAACAAATTGCATGTAGCAGTGATACAGAGAAATGTAACGGGGATGTAACCATTTTTATTGACAGTGTTGAAGCAGATACAGAGTATTTCATTCGAATTGGTGGCGTAGATGAATCCTCCAGTGGCGATGGGATAGTTGCAATCACCGGACCATCTGTCAATTGTATTTTTACATGTTTTGGAGACTTGACACACGATGGTTCTGTAGGCGTATCTGACCTTCTTTTAGTAATAGACAATTGGGGAGTTTCATGTGGTGACGCAGATCTCTCCCAAGACGGCTTTGTGAATGTAGTAGATTTGTTGACGATAATCAGTGTTTGGGGCATATGTGATTGAACTACGTTTTTTTATCGGTCAATAAAACATGCCATTAGGCATCTTTAAACAGTATATAAGCCGTTAAAACTTGACTTTACGTATGTTTGAAGTACAGTAGAGTGGCAATGCGAAATTATAAAAAGATTAACTCTGTTGGTACAGCAACACTAATCGTTGCTTCATTGCTTACTACTTTTGCATATGGAAAACCTACAACACGCGCAGATTTAAAACTCAAGCAGTTGCCACATACTCTTCCACTCGTTGGAACATCAAGTTGGCAATTGCAAAATTTTCCAGTTGTTAGCGGGCAAGGGCATGAAAATCATCGTGGTTCTTCATGGTGTGACTATGACAATGACGGCTTCCTTGATTTGTATCTAGCACACTTTGGTGTGTTTGACCCAAATATTGAATACAGCGGGAGTCCAAATCAATTACTGAAAAATGTTGGCGATGGCGACTTCGTCGATGTTACCACGACTGAATTGGCCATTGGCGATGACCTCACCCATCATGCTGCTTGGGCAGACATGAACAACGATGGTTTGCCAGATTTATTTGTTGGTCAATCATCGAATTTTGGTACCGATCAAAGTTATTTATTGCGTCATACTGAAGTTGGTGAATTTGAAGAAATAACAAACGGCGAGCCTCTAGCAATGTACGGTATCTCACCTCGTGGGGTTACATGGGCTGACGTGGACTCCGATGGTCTTGTTGATCTTTTTATAACAAATTCAGGTGGTGATGATTTACGAAATCGTTTAATGATTAATAATGGGGATGGAACTTTTGAAAGATTGGAAAATTCCGCTCTTGTCGCACAGGGTGTTGAAGGCAGAGGCATCGCTTGGTCTGATTACAACAACGATAATCTTCCAGATGTCTACATTTGCGCTGGATCAGAGGACAACTTAGATCAAGCGGGTAGAACAAATGCACTCTTTAAAAATAATGGAGATGGCACTTTTACGAATGTGGGAGAGGAAGCTGGAGTCGCAGATTTACGTCATGGTCGAGGGGTAGCATGGGGTGACATAAACAATGATGGATTTATGGATATCCTTGTGGGTAATCAAGTGGGTTCAGATATTGGTGGGCAAAACCGCTTATTCCGTGCAAATGGAGATGGTACTTATGAAGATATTTCAGATTCTTCTGGTATTGTTGAAAATAAACGAACTCGCTGCGTATCAATGGCTGATTATGATAACGATGGTCTTATTGATCTCTACACAGTTCAGTTTGGTAGCTTGCTTCCTCCGAACCGGTTGTACCATAACAACGGTGATGGTACGTTTGCAGAAGTAGCTCAAGGCACGCAAGCAATCGGAACTTTCAATGGTGATTCAGCAACATGGGCCGACTACGATAATGATGGATGGATTGATCTTTATTTGGTTGGGGGTAGTTTAAGTGTTCCAGGTATCGGTCAAAATTTATTACTAAGAAATACAAACCACAACGGAAATCATTGGATCGAATTTGAACTTTGTGGAACAATATCGAACAGAACAGCCATTGGCGCTCGAGTAACAGTTGTACGAACAAATTCAGATGGCGTTGTTAGTAGCCAAATACGTGAAGTACAGAGTGGTAGTGGTTATAACTCCCAACACATGCTTAGAACACATTTTGGTTTGGGTGACAGTGAAGTAATTGATGAAGTTACAGTTCGATGGCCATCAGGAATGGTGCAAACTGCGACGGATGTTGCAGTTGATCAAATTATCCGTGTAGTTGAACACCACGAATACGCAACTGATTGTAATCGTAATTGCGTTGCAGACGTGTCAGATATAGAAACAGGTACTAGTGCTGATGCTGATGGTAATGGTATTCCAGACGAGTGTGAATGCCGTGCTGACTTTAACAACAATGGTGAAGTTGAAATTAATGACTTTCTGATTCTCTTTGCCTACTGGGGTGCATCGGGGCCTGAAGCGGATCTGACAGGCGATAACACAGTTGATATCCAGGACTTACTAGTCTTAATCATAAGCTTTGGACCATGTCCAAACTGAATTGCGTAGCCTTATGTAAGCAAATTTTCTATGGCAGCGATATCGTCTGCAGGTGAACGGTCACAATTTCTTTCTGGAACTACTTCGCGAACTTTAGCATGCATCTTTTCTACGCCGTCACCACTTCTTAGGGGACGGTGGTGGTCAAGTGCATCGCAGCCGACAAGAATTTCACAAGCGATAACGGATCGGCATAACTTTATTGATTGCCTGAGCATTAGCGCAGCGGTCGCGCCCATCGAGTTGTAGTCTTCGATACCAGCAGAAGTGGAAATATTTGAAACACTTGCAGGCATACTGAGCGTTCTTAATTCTGCACAACATGCAGCAGTCGTGTATTGCACAATCATCAACCCACTTTCAAGACCTGGGTTACATGCCATGAAAGCAGGTACATCATTATGCAAATCGCGCGCAGATAAAATCCATTCTAAACGCCTGTCCGCTATGCCTGCAATGTGGCAAAGTGCAATTCGTAATTCATCCATGGAAATAGCAAGCGGCATTCCATGGAAATTACCGCCAGAAAGAATTTCATTATCATTTGGAAATACAAGTGGGTTATCTGTAACGGCGCCAAGTTCGGCAGAAATTGTTCCAGTTACTCTGGCAATTGCTTCAATCGATGCGCCTAATACTTGTGGTGAACATCTGAAACTGTAAGGGTCTTGCACTCTTGGATCATTTTCACCATGAGAAGTCAAAATTGTTGAACCGCGAAGATGTTCTCGTATGCTTGCCGCGACAGTTAGTTGCCCGCCTTGCCCGCGCGCTTCGTGTATTCGGTTATCTAGAAATGTGCTCGTTGCTTTCGCAGCATCTATTGACATTGCAGTTGCAATAACAGCGACTTCACAAATCAAAGCGATGTCACCAAGTGCGATTGCCGCGATGGAAGCCATGAGATGTGTGCCGTTAATTAAGGCGAGCCCTTCTTTTTCTGCGGGGACAATTGGGGTAATGCCTGCGGCCGCCATTGCGGCTTTTCCTGGCATTTCTTTTTCACCAAGTATTGCGCTTCCTTCACCGCAAAGAACAAGGGCAAGGTGCGCCAGTGGAGCTAAATCACCAGAAGCACCGACGGAACCGCGTGATGGAATTTTTGGTGTGACTCCTGCATTAAGCATTTGTACAATTGTTTCTGCAACAATCGGTCGAGCACCACTGTGTCCTCTGCAGAGACTTGCAGCAAGAAGTAGCATCATTCCTCGAACGATTTCACCATCGAGTGGATCTCCAACGCCTGCTGCGTGGGAGCGAAGAATATTCATTTGAAGTTCATCTAATTTTTTATGCGATATGCTTGTTGTCGAGAGTGCTCCAAAACCTGTATTGATTCCATAGGTCGGAGAACCAGATTTTATTCTGTTTTCAACAGTTTCCCGAGCTGAATGCATTAATGAAGTAGCGGTTTCGCCAATTTCAACACGGATTCCTTTTCGAGCTACAGCTGTAACTTGTGGCCCAGTTAGTTGTCCACCATCTAAAATAAGCGATTCTTGTTCCATTTCTACATCTTACCGCTAGAGGATGACCTCGGGTGGTTAAGAACAATTTCATGTGTGAAAAGCACTATGGAGAATACAGATTGAATATAATGCTCGTATGGACGCATGGATAAAAACGGGATTAGTCTTAGTCGCAATGGCTGTGGTTGGATTTGTAGGATCTTGGGAGGCATCAGGTCTCTTTTCAGTTCGTGGCGGTATTGGACCAACAATTTTACAAGCACAGTCCCCAGTCTCGGCAGTCATTTCAGTTGTGCTCACAGTTGCGGTCGCTTCAATAATTGGCGGATTTATTGGTCGAGTTACAACGACAGCCACTGGTATGTTTATCCTTGGGTTTGCGCTTTTTGCAATGGCTATGAAACTTGAGGGCATCGAAGCCTTCATTTATAGCGAAGCAAATGTAAAACTTCTTATAGTTGAAGCATTCTGCATGAGTGTTCTAATTTTTATAGCAACAAAGTTGGTCTTTGCAATTAGTGGACCTTTAAAAGATGTACGACAATCTGAGTCAGAAGACAAGACTAGTATTTGGAAAACTATTTTCATTTCTCTCTCAATCATTCCAATTGTTTATGTTGTAGCAATAACACCAATGCGAGGTCAAGTTATTGGCGCAGTAGCATTTGGCGGAGTTGTCATCGGGTTCCTCGCTAGGCAATTCACCCCGACACTTCAGCCGCATATTTTCTATGCACTTCCGATTGCCGCTGGTGGGCTTGGATACTTTTTAGGAGACATGTTTTCGCCAATTTCAGATGTCGCATTTGTACAAGGGACAGTATCATCTTTGCTTTATCCGATGCCGATTGAATTTGCCAGTGGATTAATCATAGGCCTCTCAATCGGTTTGGGCTGGGCTGCATCTCTTGCTGAAAAACAGGACGACTTACAGAATCCATTAAAGATTGACGTATGAATAGAATGCGTATAAAAATAGCAAGTGAATGGTATCCAAGCAAACAAATGCATTCTCTTGTTGTGTCTATGGAATATGTAGATGTAGTTACGAATATGTTTGTCTTGAAGGTTGAGGAACTTGCTCTATGTTAATTGCAACCGCATTGGTTATGGCATGTTTTAGTGGCGAGCGCTTAGAAGCAGCATTAGAAAAAGCGGGAAGTAATCGCAGTGAACTTCAAACAGTTTTAACTCATTACGCTGAAACAGGGGAAACGCAAAAGCATGCTGCTGCGTGTTTTTTAATTGAGAACATGGCGGGGCATAATTACACAGAGTTAGTTTTTTTTGATTCAGATGATGAGCCAGTTGAATTTGATTCATTGTCATTTGAAAATTACGATGAAGCTTCTGAAGCGATGAATAAAATTGAAAAAGCTCGCGGGGAAGTCCATTATGGACGGGGAAAAATTGTTGAAGACACGCAGTTTATTTCAAGTGCTTACCTGATTGAAAATATTGATTTGGCATTTCAAAGTTGGCATACGAACCCGTGGTCAAAAGATTTATCATTCAAAGATTTTTGCGAATACGTTTTGCCGTACCGAGGTAGTAACGAGCCAGTGGAATCATGGCGAGGCGAATTGATGGAGCAATTTGCTGGGCTTGAAGCAGAAATGAATGACCCAACCGATGCTAAAGAAGCGGGGCGCTTACTGGAACAACGGGCAAATGCAATTATTGGTTTCGACCCTATTTTCTACTTACATCCAACTGATCAAGGATTTGCTGAAATGAAACAACGAAAAATGGGTCGTTGTGAAGATATTACAAATATGCAAATTTATGCAAGACGCGCAGGTGGTGTAGCAGTGGCAAGTGACTACACGCCTTACTGGGCAAAGTCAGGGAACAATCACGCTTGGAGCGTTGTCATCGGCGCAGATGGGAAAGGATATTCCCCAATTGGAGGCGTCGCGGCTAAAGTGTATCGTAAAACATTTTCTGAACAACTCGATTCCCTCGGCGCTAAACTAAAGGAAGGCGAAAAAGTTCCACGTTGGTTGAAGGGAAAGTACTACAAGGATGTAACTAAAAGTTACGTGACGACTTCTGATGTTCAAATTGAAGTGCCCAAAAGTGATGAGCGTTTTGCGTATCTCAGCGTGTTTAATTCTGGCCACTGGAAAGCAATTCAATGGGGAGAAATTAAAAACAATACAGTTCTGTTTGATGCAATGGGAAGGGACGTTCTGTATCTTCCTTCCTTTTATGTTGGCGAAACAATTCAGCAGGCGATTTCGCCATTCATTTTGTACAAGGATGGTTCGATGCGAAGCATTGCTACTAGTGGAGATACCGTGCGTGTTTCGACAAGTGAATCAACAGATAGTCAAGTTACGTATGAGGGGATGACAGATGAGTCGGTAGCAGTTCCATTGAAAGTGGGTAAACAGTACGAACTTAAAGAATGGGTTGACGGTTCTTGGAAGCAATTAAAAATTGCAACAGGCACAGACCAGCCGATGGAATTTGATTCGCTTTCATCTAATGGCTTGTACTGGCTCATTGAAGTTGAAGGTGATCGCGAAGAACGACCATTTACAATTGAAAAAGGCGAAATCCTTCGTTGGTAACTACGATCCCGCATCGTATTTTAAAAGTTTCATCCTAAATTTTTGTGATTAGTTTGAATTCGTTCATTCTAGAATCGAGTTCTGCGCGTGATGTTGAACAAAGACCATCCAATCCAAACGAACCTAATGTAAAGGATGCGGTAACAGTTCCCCACGCCATGCTTTCCTGCATTGTTTTAAAGTCAAGTTTTCCAGACGACGCAAGAAATCCCATGAAACCACCTGCAAAACTGTCGCCTGCTCCAGTTGGGTCAATAACGCCTTCAAGTTCAAGTGGGAATGCTGGCACAACAGCAACGCCATCTTTGTGAACGAGAACTGCGCCGTGTTCTCCTTTTTTGACAATGACAAAACTAGGTCCCATGTTAATAATTTCACGTGCAGCTGAAATTGGATTCTTGATTTCTGTAAGTTGTTCCGCTTCCGAATCGTTAATGATTAATCCATCAATCTCTTTAAACAAAGCGAGTAATTCATCTCTAGCAATGTTAATCCAGAGATCCATTGTGTCAGCAACAGCAAGTTGTCGATTTGGAAATTTATGTAGTAAATCCAACTGCACGCTTGGATGTGAATTGGCTAAGAAAATAATTCGACTGTCACTGTACGAATCTGGAACCTCCGGTGGAGCTTCTTCGAGGACTCCAAGCTCTGTAAATAGCGTTTCGCGTTGATTCATATTGTCAAAGTACCGACCACCCCAGGCAAACGTTTTTGATTCGCTCCGTCGTTCTAGACCTTCAAGGCAAAGCCCGTCAATAGATTCAAGAAGTGTAGCGTGATTGTCTGGCCAGTCGCCACCAACAGCGCCGACTATTCGAACGGGCTGATGATGGAATGCAGAAGCTGCTGCAAAATAAGCACATGAACCGCCCGAGACTTTTTCCGCTTTGGCAGATGGTGTGTGTACTGTGTCAATTCCAATTGTTCCTGTTACTAGTAATGGCATGTGTAGAATTATAGTGCTGCGCGAAGGTTTCCACCTGCGCTTGTCAGTAATTGTGTGGCTGTTTTGTTGTCTACGTTTTGCTTGTGCATAAGAATTGCGACTTTTACTTCATTGTGTGCTGCGGCAAGAAGTTCGGCTGCGTCTTCGCGACTAACTTCACAGATTGAAGTGACAATTCTAATGGCTCGATCATGTAGTTTTGTATTACTTGCTTTAAGGTCTACCATCTTATTACCGTAGACTTTCCCCAATCTCGTAAACAAGGTTGTTGTGATGATATTGAGTGTAAGTTTTGTAGCAGTGCCTGCTTTTAATCTGGTTGAGCCAGTTAAAGGTTCGGCCCCAGTTTCAAGAGCAATTTCAAAATCAGCAATATTTTGAGCAGGACTGCACGTTAAAAATCCAGTAACTGCGCCTCGTTGCTTTGCTAATGCTATTCCACCAATAACCCATGGTGTTGTTCCACCAGCTGCAATGCCAAGTGCAACGTCTTTATCTGATAGTGCAATGCGATCAAATTCCAAAGCAATTCCGTTTAGATCGTCTTCTTTTGCTTCTGAGGAAGTTCGAAGTGAAGCGTCTCCACCAGCAATGATGCCGATTATGGTTTCTGGTAGCGATTGAAAAGTTGGAGGACATTCAGCCGCATCAAGAACGCCCAATCGACCTGAAGTTCCGCACCCAAAATAAATGAGTCTTCCTCCATCTTTAATTTTTGGGATAAGAGTTTCTATAAATGCAGCGATATCTTCCGACGCGTTTTGTACTGCTTGTATAGCTTGCATATGATCGTTGGCAAGAATGGAAACGCATTCGCTTGTTGAAAATAAATCTAATTCAGCAGTTGCGGTATTGCTTTGTTCTGTTGTTAGGTGTCCTCTATCTTCTGGCAATGGCATTCCACCATTGTATTGGGGACTGTCCCCTTTTGTGACTTTCACAAAAGGGGACAGTCCTCGAGGAACTGACAAAAAAAGCGCCCTGCAAGGCAGGGCGCTTTTCTAAAAACTATCTAAATTAAAGTATTAGACCATTTCTTTCAATGCTTTCAAAGGTGTAACTTTGACAGCTTTGCGTGCTGGTTTAGCAGGAATGTCACGGAATTCTTTAAGTAGTGGAAGCCAAACGTTCTTTCGTGCTGGACGCTTTGCAACGAGTTTCTTTTTAACTTTCATAAGTCCAGGAACAGTGAAGACACCTGGGCCTCTGTTACCGAGATCTTTTTTGATCATTTTTGACATGCAGTCAAATACTGATGCAACTTCTTTTCGAGTCAAACCAGTGTCATTTGAAATGTCACTCATGATTTGTGTTTTTGTGCGAGGCTTAACTTCAGTTGTTTTAGCGCTCTTTTTTGCTGTCTTTTTCTTGGTTTTCTTTTTGGCCATGGAATTTGAATCCTTTCATTGGTCCAACTCGTTATGTGCTCTCCCGCCAACACTGGCGATTCAAACTGGCACGTGGAAAGTGAAATGTAACTCTTTTACGAGAACATGACAACCGTTTGCACAGTAAATTACAGTGTTTTTTTAAAAAATGTAGAAAAAGAACAACTTTTTTAGAAAGTGTGAGAATTACTTTTTGATTTTTGGATAATTCTCATCGCTTTCAACCATGTCATCCATCAGTGTTTCGAACGTGTATACAGGATTCCAATTTAGTTCTTTTCGAATCTTAGTTGAATCGCCCTTGAGATCGTGCAATTCTTCAGGTCTGAGATATCGTTTATCGAGCACGTAATAATCTTCGTAGTTCATACCAAGTTTACTAAACACATAATCGCAGCAGTCGCGGACACTATGCGAAACTCCGGTGGCGCAAACAAAATCGTCAGGCTTGTCTGCTTGCAAAATCATCCACATCGCCTCAACATAATCTTTAGCATGACCCCAGTCACGGCGAGCATCGAGATTACCCATCCGTAATTCGGTTGCTTCTCCGCAAGCGATTGCGATGGCACCCTTTACGATCTTGCTTGTGACGAAGTTGGAACCACGACGAGGGGACTCATGATTAAACAAAATACCATTTGAGATGAACATATCGTAGGAGTGACGGTAATTTCGAGAAATATTGTACCCAAACACTTTCGCACAGCCGTACGGGCTTACTGGGAGCATGGTTGTGGACTCTCTTTGGAAACCATCGTCATCAATGCAGTTGCCGAACATTTCAGAAGAAGATGCTTGGTAGATTCGAGCATGAGGAGAAACAAGTTTCACAGCTTCAATGACGTTCAATACACCGTTAGCAACTGCTTGCACGGTATAAAGAGGAACATCGAAACTAATTCGAACGTGTGATTGTGCCGCAAGGTTATAGACCTCATCTGGCTGGACCTTTTGCATAATTGAAATCAAAGAGGACAAATCAGTCAAATCGCCGTAATAAAGATTCAATTGTCCAAATACAGAATCAAGACGTGCAGTTTGGTTTTCAGCTACGGAGTTTCGTTTTAGGATGCCATGCACTTCGTACCCTTTTGAGAGTAAGAATTCAGCGAGGTATGACCCATCTTGGCCGTTTATTCCGGTGATAAGTGCTTTTTTCATGATCGAACGTCTTTCTTATTTGCTTTGTACCAGTCAATTGCTTTTTTAAGACCATCTTGGATGGATGTGAATTCAAAATCAGGCATGTGTTGTTTTAATACGCTGTTGTCAGATGGTTTTTTAAGTTGTCCATCTGGGTAAGAAGCATCGTAGACAATAGCACCTTCAAAGCCCATAACTGTGGCTATTTCTTGCGCAATAGTGGAGATTTGAACTTCTTCGTCTGGCGACATAATAAATGGAACAGGTGAATCATAGTTATTGAGTACCCAAGTGGCTACTTCGGCTACATCGCCTACGTACATGAACTCTCTCCATGGTTTTCCAGAACCCCAAATAACGAAATCTGTATCTTGCTCCATGGCAGTTTCACATTTTCGAATCAGGGCAGGAATTACGTGGCTATTCTCTAAATCAAAATTATCATGTTGGCCGTAAATGTTGCATGGTATTACAGTTACGAAATTGCAACCGTATTGGTCTCGGTATGCTCTACTTTGCACATCAAGCATTCGTTTTGCATACGCATAGGCATAATTAGAAGGGTGTGGCTCGCCGTTATGTATTTGGTCTGCACTTAGTGGGTAGGTTGCATCATCTGGGAAGACGCATGTACTCATAAAAGAGACCATTTTAGTAACGCCACATTTGCGAGCCGCTTCAAGAACGTTTGTGTTGAGAATCATATTGGCGTAGAAGAATTCGCCGAGTTGTTCCATATTGGCTTTGATTCCACCTACTTTCGCAGCACAGTGAATGATTTCAGTCACATTATTTGCTTGGATATATGCAACGGTTGCGTCAAGATCCATCAGATCCAAAGTGTTCCGAGTTGGTTTTAAGTCAGCTTCAATAGCTGAACCAACGAGACCTCTTCCGCCGGTCACGAGTAAAGACATACGGAATTCCTGTTCAAGTTTGCTGTATTGCGTTGCATAATTGGGGTAAGTGGAGTTGGTATATTATTCGCTATTAGCAAGTTCAAGTACATCAAAGTACGCTTGTCCCGATTTTTCTATCGTGTATTTCGTTTCGAGGAGGTCCCGGGCGCGTTTTCCCGATTCCTTTGCCTCAGAGGGATTTTGCATGAGCGAACGAACATAGGCAACGAATCCGTCCGAGTCTGAAATTTCAAACCAAGCGCCAATGTTGTTTTGCTCGATAATTGGTCGCAATTCAGAATGGGGAGTTGAAAACGCAATAATTGGTCTGCCAACAGAGAGGCATGTATAGAGTTTCGATGGAAAACTTATACCATCAATGCCTTTTGCAATAGTTACGATGAGCGCGTCGCAACAATTAAGCGCATCGTTGAATTCTTCTTGGGGTGTATAAGGAAGGAGGAGCGTATTGGTCAATCCACGCTCTTTAATTTGTTGTGCAATTTTGTCTTTCCCACCGCCTGCGCCGGTTATGACAAGGCGAAAATTCTCGCCGAGTAGTTGTTGAGCGCCTTTCAAAATCATGTCAAACTCATAGTAAAGACCAAGGTTTCCAGAATACAGGACAGTAAATGGTTCAACCAAATCGTATTTTTTCGCGAAGTTGCTTTCTTCTTTTAGTTTAGGTGTTAAGTCTGCTGGATCGGCCCAATTTGGGATGACATGTACTCGATCTGGATCGGGTCCATAGTTATTCACGACAAGGTCTTTTGCAGCTTCGCTTAAAACGATAATTTGGTTCGCTCGGCGATACATAATTTTGTTGCACCATTGCCAAAAGCGGTCGATGATTCCACCCGCTTTAATTTTGCCAAGCCAAACTGCAATCTCTGGATATGAGTCATGCAGGAGCACGACGTATTTGTGTTTGAAAAGAATGGAGATAAATCCGCCAACAAAACCAAGGAAGGGTGGATTCGTCGTGTATAAAAACACTTTGCCTTTTTGTTTTGGCAAAACATGAAAAAGTGTAAGCGGCACCATGAAGCTTATAATGTTGACGAGCCGTCCGACGATGTTGTCTTTGCTAAATCGCGTGACATTCATACGTAAAGTTTTGACACCGTTTCGCGTTTCTTTACGAGGACATTCTTCCCAAGATTCAGGCGGACCATAGGATGGCCTACAAGTTACGACTGAAGTGTCCGCGCCTAGATCAGAAATTTTTTCAGCCAATTCAAAAAGTAAATGTCCAGAAGATGCTACATCTGGAGCGTAATATTGATTCAAAATAACGACCTTCATCTATTATTGGATGGTAGCACGATTTTGGAGAATGCGTCTTAACATGGGGGGGGGAGCATATTGGGTTTTATTTCGGGCAATATGAGGGCAATATGATTGCCTCGTGATTTTTTATATGCATACTATTATGTATATGTTCCGCCACATGCTTATCTCTTTGTTCCTAACAAGTACAACACTTGCTACCACGTGGACTGTTGATGATGACGGTAAGGCAGACTTTGACAACATTCAAGCAGCGGTAGATGCTGCAAGTAATGGTGATGAGATTGTTGTGATGCCAGGGACGTATACAAGCAGTGGCAGTTATGTCGTCAATATGAATGGCAAAGAGGTTTTACTCAGAAGCAAAGAAGGTCCACAAACGACTATAGTCAGCGGTCAGAATCAGCGAACAGTCTTCTTCTGCGGAAGTGGCGTAACGCTCTCAACAATAATTTCAGGATTTACAATCACCCAAGGGTCTGGGAGTCAGGGTGGAGGTATCAGATGTGAAGTGTCATCGCCAAGAATTGAAAATTGCCGTATTGTTAATAATTCTGCAGGCCATGGGGGAGGAGTTGCTTGGCTAGGTCCAAGCACCGATATGGGAGAGATTGTCAACTGCGTATTCAAAAATAACGAAGCGTTTAGTCATGGCGGCGCTATTTTTTGTGATATGGGAAATTTCTGGGTGACTGATTGCCTTGTCCGTGACAATATCGCAAACATCACCGGTGGAATTCATGTGTATTGCTGCAGTGTTGGCCTTGTGAATACCGCTGTGTGCTCAAATACAAACGGACAAACATACGGCACTCTAGAAAATGACGATTGCTTGATATCCGAAACATGCGAAAGTGGTTGCGGGGATATCAATGGCGACAACATAGTGAATGTAGGAGACTTATTAATCATCATCAAAACTTGGAACACATCCGACATAGATGGCGATGTAACACTGGATGGGATTGTTGATGTGGAAGATATACTCTTCATTGTTTCTGCTTGGGGTAACGATTGCTCTCCACCGCAACTTGCCGCTTGTTGTTTTGGCGACATGAAGTGGGGTTGGTGCGAATTCATAACTGAAGAAGAGTGCAATTCCGCAGGCGGCTGGTACATGGGTGACGGTACAGACTGCGGTTCTGTTTCTTGTTTTTAAGAGGCATGCTCAGATTGTGCCCCCCCTCGATGGTCCTATTTTTATTTTGCATAGAACCATAGTCTGCTTTTTTCTAAGCCGATTGCTTGATTGATTTTTGGTAAACTTCCGGTTCGCGAATTGAGGCTCTGTTTTCACTTTTGTTGATATGTAAACAGAAATTCATCTAAACAGTTTGCTTATATAAAAACAGGAGAGCTACATGTTTCTACTTAAATTAATCGCACTTCCATTATTTTTTGGCCTCTCTATGCTCACTACAGCACAAGAAGTAGAACCAGTCAACGAAAGTGCATTTCAAATTGATTCAGTCCATTCAACTGCAATTTTTAAGGCGCACCATTTAGGCGCAGGCATGTTTTATGGTCGCTTTAACGATGTGACAGGCACCATTCAAGTCGACAATGGGATGCCAGTCTTTGCAGTTTCAATTGCTATCGACAGCGTCGATACAAATAGCACAAGATTAGATGGACATCTGAAGAGCCCCGACTTTTTTAATGCAGTGGAGTTTCCAACAATGATGTTTAAAAGTAATTCATCAACATTAATTGGCGGCAAAACGTATGAAGTTATTGGTGAAATCACAATGCATGGCATCACAAAGCCCTTGACTGTGCAGATGGTTAAAACAGGACAAGTCAAAAATCGAAGAGGTGAAATGATTGGGTATGAAACCGAGTTCAACCTAGCACGGTCTGACTTCGGTATGCTGTACGGCATAGAAGGCGGTTCCCTCAGTGATGAGATTAAAGTTATCGTTGCACTTGAAGCTGTGAGAAAATGAATCTAGTAGATATCCTGCAATTTATTGGGATACCTGTTCTAGTTGCGTCTTTGGTTATGGTTTTCAGTTGGAAGTTTCTTCCTGGAATACGTGTGCAACCACTTGGCGCTTTGATTGCAGTAGGTGCATCAAGTGTAATCGCATTTAGTTTACAAGAAGGTATTCCAAACATTCCTCCATCACAAAAATGGCATTGGTTAGTAGTAACGGTCGCCCTTGTTTCTTTGTGTGCTTGTCTTTATCCATTATGTAGAAAGTTCGATGAACGTATAGTTTTGCAGGCGACGATTGCTGGAATTATTGCAGCAGTTTTGATGCAATTTCCTTCCCAATCAGGTTTCATGATTCGTTGCATTGTTTTTTTAATGGTTTTAGTTGTTAGCATTAGTCTTCGGCGTTTTACTATTCCGCCATGGCATATGTTCGTTGTATCGTGGCTCATTCTTGCAGGGTTATCTATTTTGGCATTGCAATCAAGTTTTGCAAAACTAGCTTTTTACGCTGGCGCAATGTCCGCAGTTGCTGCTTCAATGTGTCTATTGCAACTGCTAAAACCACGCGAAATAAAAAGTATACAGATGATTTTTGGTGTACTCATTGTGGGGTGTTCATTATGTGGATTTGCATACGATCAAAATGAGACCGTTTTTAAATTAGCATGGTTCCTTCCTATGGTGGGGTTGCCAGTTTCAGCTATTGTCTATTTGTTGCTGAAACATCCTAAAAAAAGAGCACTCATTTCGCTTGCAACCGTTTTTGTATTGGTAGCAACTTCGGTACTCGTCTCTGTAGTTGGATCTGCTCCGGCAGATGAGATGTGGCCTTGAAAATACTCGTGCTACGACTACAAGGTATGCAAGGTAAACGCATCCTATCTGCGCATCGTTGTAATTAAGAGATGACTGACGTTCCGCATTCTGTAACAAGGGTTTTGAATAATTCAGTAAGTCGCAATGTCATTGGTCCAATTGCACCTGAGCCTATTATTCGACCATCAACTTTTGTGACACAAGCAAGTTCGCCCATAGTTCCAGTGCAAAAACACTCGTCTGCTCTATAGAGTTCTGCTTGGGAACAATCTTTAACTATAAGATCGATAGTATGCTCGTTGCATAAATCAATAACAACTTGCCGAGTAACACCTTCAGGACAGGCAATCGCCCTAGAAGTAAATACGACGTCATCTTTGACAAAGAAAAGATGTGTTGCATTTGTTTCTGCAATAAATCCGCGAGCGTCAAGCATCAATGCATCATCAGCGCCTGCTGCATTTGCTTCAATTTTCGCCATAATTGATTGGATTAAATTGCAACTATGGATTTTTGGATCGAGCGTGTCGGGCGTAAATCTTCGAATCGAAGAAGTGACAAGCGAAATCCCAGATGTGTCATAGACAGGACTCTTAAATTCAGCAAGGACAATGAGCGTATTTCCATCTTGGTTAAGTCTTGGGTCCATCCCACTTGTAATTTTCTTTCCTCGAGTAAGCGTGAGCCTAATATGTACCCCGTCGATCATATTGTTTGCTTGAAGTGTTTTTGCAATTTCAGAAGTTAGTTCTTCATTGCTTGGGATATTTTCAAAAGCCATTGCCTTGGCGGAGTCCCTTAGACGATTCAGATGTTCTTCAAGTTTAAAGATGCGTCCGTTGTAAAGTCTAAGACCTTCCCAGACACCGTCACCGCCTTGCACGACGGAATCAAATGGGCTTATGCCGGCACTATCTCTATGAAAGAGTTCTCCGTTGATATTGATTTGTAAATCGTTGTTTCGAGTATCAAATGTTTGGAGCATGTTCTTTTCCTTCTGGCGAGATCTTATGCGCAGCGAGTTCTTCGTAGAGGTCAATACATTCTAAGCATACTTTTTCAAAAGCAGGGGGTACTTCTTCATCTTTAGGCATCCATGGTGCAAATCCAGTTGAAGATTCAACAGATGCATACCAATGAGGTGCCCATACCCCGTCGCTCTCTCGTTTGCCAGAAGGCCATGAGAGCATTTGTTTATAGAAGGGAATAGCGAGCTTCTTACATAGTGTGCGGAGCATTTGTTCTGGCTGCTGAAGAATATCTTTGCTATCGAGAACGAGTGGTAATGTGCCCGTTGCCTTTTGAACAAAGTTGAAGAGTTTAAGTTGTTGAGGCAAACCAGTTTCTTCAATAGTTGGATTTGGAATCGTTCTAAGTAAACTCGTCATCATTTCTCTTGGATGGCGAATAAGGAATACATTTGTAACTTGAGAGAGCCAATCACGAGTAATGTTTGGCAGCAAGTGGTGCGTCATGTGCTTTTGGTAAAACACACTTTCACTACATGGTCCTACAAGTTCTTCTACAACTTTTTCCCAATTCGATGCATGGTGTGTAAGAATTGCATCTCGTCCTGGATGATCAAGCCCTGTTACTTTTAAATAATGAGCGTAGAAGGGTTCATCAGAAACAATTGTGTCAGGTCGATTCTCCCACGAACGCATCATTGCAGTTGAAATGTTTCTAGGTCCAGACCAAGTAGCGATGCGGAGAGTATTCATTTGTGCAGGATAACTTATCCTTATAGGTAGGTGGTCGCTGTTTTTGATATGTGTATGTGCTCAGACAGTCGGCGTTTCTGAAAAATTAAAGGGCAATGGTATCGTTGGTGCTGATGATTTACTTCTATTGATGCTTCTTGGGAACATTCTCTGTAAACAATTTGGGTACACTTCTTTTTAAGAGGAGTGTACAAATGCACATCACAAGAAGAACGTTTGTTAAAACAACTGCTACCCTTCCATTTATATCATCTTTAAGTTACGGTCGGATACTTGGTGCAAATGATCGATTGAATGTTGCATTCATTGGCACTGGCGGGATGGGCACATCGCACGCAAAGAATTTGGCAGGACGTGTTGAACAGGAAAATGAAACTATCACACATGTTTGCGATGTCTACAACCGCCGGCTCAATGCTGTTGCGAAGATCACTGGCGCAATTCCAACATTAGAATATAGAGAAATCCTCGATGCAGATGATGTTGACGCGGTTGTGATTTCAACGCCAGATCACTGGCATACGAAGATGGCAATTGAAGCGATGGAAAGTGGCAAGGACGTCTACGTTGAAAAGCCACTCTCGCACACAATTGAGCAAGCGCTCGAATGCCGTGATGCCGTTCATCGAACGGGACGAACCTTGCAAGTTGGTCCGCAGGGCACCAGCAGTGGTCGCATTTGGGCGGCACAAGATGCGATTAGCAAAAACTTAATTGGCAAAGTGAGTTGGTCTCAAGCGTCCTATTGCAGAAACAGTCGTGGCGGGCAGTTTAATTGGCCAATTGATGCAGATGCTGGGCCACACCAAGCGAAAGATCATGATGGCTATGTTTGGTGGGACAGATGGCTTGGTCATCAATGGAACCTTGCACCAAAGATAGATTGGAATGCCGACCACTTCTTTAGGTTTAGAAAATACTTGGCTTATAACGGCGGGCTTGCAACCGATTTGTTGTACCACCGGCTTGCGCCATTTTTGCGAGCAATTGAAGGGGCTAACGGCGCATACCCATCAAGGGTTGTTGCATCTGGTGGCACGTATCTTGAAAAAGATGAACGAGATATTCCAGATACCTTCCTTATGGTCGCGGATTATCCAAATGAACATTCAATAGTCCTTGCAAGTGTCATGACAAACAGCGAAGGATTGCCAACGGTGATTCGCGGGCAACACGCAACGATGTTTGTCGACGACGGACCAAAAGTTGTTGGACAAGGAACTTGGGAAGAGGAATTCAAGGCAAAAAGCGGAGGCGAGATGGAAGTCATGCTAACGCCACATGAGCGCCGTGACCATATGGGTAATTTTCTTGATGCAATTCGAAATGGCGATGAACTTGCATGCAATGTTGATCTTGGCTGCTCGACAATGGTTGGCATTAAGATGGCAGTCGATGCCTTGCAGCAAGACAAAGTGCTTCGCTGGAATGCAGAAGATGAAAAAGTTGTTTCGTCCTCTGAATCTTCAAAACAAATTCTTGCGGGGTTAGCGCTACCATCCTTTGCGTGTTGATATGAAAAAAGTTTGTTTTCTAATTAGTCTTTTCTTTGTTCTGGGATGTCAAACAAAAACCCCCGAACGGCCAAACGTCGTATTCTTTCTTGTGGACGACCATGCATTGAAAGCAGTAAGTAGTTACGAAGGCTCTCTCATAGAAACTCCCAACCTCGATCGCATCGCAAACAACGGGATGCGTTTTGATGCGGCGTGTGTTACCAATGCAATTTGTGCACCTAGTCGTACAGTTATTCTGACGGGAACGCATAGTCACATCAATGGCGTTGTAGATAACGGTTCCCGATTTGACCCTTCTCAGCCGACATTTCCACTTCTTATGCAAGAAGCGGGATACCAAACTGCAATGATTGGAAAATGGCACCTGAAATCAAATCCAGTTGGTTTTGATTACTGGGACATTTTGAATGGTCAAGGTCAATATTA